>DBXI01000076.1:26033-101393 GCA_002309255.1 Bacteroidales bacterium UBA1216
ATCTTCAGATACGGATCCTCCTTGCCCAAGATATTCGTGATCCAGAACCGCCGGATATCATGCGCCAAGGTCTGGGTGCTCACTAAGCCCAGACGATACTGCTTCGAAACGTGGTCAAACTCTATCGCGGTCATTGCTTCTAACCCTCCGTCTTTTCTGTCTCGTCGTCACTATCGCCATAGCCGTAATAGCTGCCATAGTGGTTGCCATAGCCGTAACCGTAACGATGGTAGCCGTAGCCGTAACGATAGCCGTAGCCATATCNNTCGTAGCCATAACGCGAGCCGTAGCGGTGATAGCCGTAGCGAGAGAAAGCGTCGGTTGTACCATTCAGGATGATCGACATCTTCTTCAGTCGCTCCTCTGTGTAGTACTTCTCCAGTTCAGGCAAAGCTTCACGCTCTAACATTTCTGCGCGAACAACGAAGATGCTCATATCCGCCAGCGGCGAGATGATCGTCGCGTCTGCCACGATCTCTACAGGCGGACAATCCAAGAAGATGTAGTCGTACTTCTTCCTCAGTTCGTCCAACATCTTCTTCAGTATAGGACTATACAAGAGCTCCGTCGGGTTAGGCGGGATATTTCCTACCGGCAGGATCTCCAGTTTGTCGCTCAGGTTGGATGTCTGGATCAGCGACTCATAATCCTCGCGGTAGCCGCCAAGGATCAGCGACAGACCCTCCTTCGGCTTGTCCACCAGTGCCGATAGGGATGTCTTACGCATATCCATATCGATCACCAGAACCTTCTTGTTCTTGATCGCTAAGGTCAGTGCTAAGTTGCATGCAATGAACGTCTTACCGCTGTTCGGGTTGAACGAGGTCAGCATGATGATGCGTCCACCCTCGCCTGCGGCAGCCATGAATTCCAGATTGGTGCGTATCACGCGGAACGCCTCGTTGATCACGTTACGGCTCTTCTCCTTCACTAAGATATGCAGGGTCTTATCCTCCTTACGGTCGCGCTTGGGCAGCAGCTTGTATGGCACATAACGCATAACGCGACGGCGCACACGCTCCTTGAACGTCTTCTTCTGATAAGCCATAGGTATCTCACCCAGGAACGGGATAGAGATATCCTCCAGATCCTTACGACCGCGAACGGTGTTGTTTAGCAACTCGCCTAATATGAGCAGAGCTGCAGGTAAGGCTAACGACAACACAAGGAAGAATATGTAGATGTTACGCTGCACAGGCGAGGTGGGTTCGTTGCTGCCAGATGGCGGTGTTACCACGCGGCTGTTGTATGCCGTGAACGCCTGACTGAGCTCGTTCTCCTCACGCTTCTGCAGCAGGAACAGGTAGAGCGACTCTTTCACCTTCTGCTGACGCTCGATGGATAGCAAGTATTGCGCCTGATTCGGGCTGGCGGCCACACGTCCCGCACTCTGCTGCATCCGCTTCTCCGTCATCGAGATCTCGGTGTGAAGCGATTCGATGTAGTTGTCCATCGAACTAAGCAGCACCTCGCGCAGCACCGCTAACTCCTCATCCAGATCCTTCACCAGAGGGTTCTGCAGACTGCTGGCAGACACCAAACTGTTACGCCGCAACACCGAGCTGTTGTACTCACTGATCTGCGATGATATGTTCGCACCCTCTATGCCCGGTAGTGCAGGCAGTAGCTGGTACATGTTCTCGTCATCTTTCAGGTAGTCGCGCACGTTGCGTGCCAGGTAGAGCTGCTTGTCCAGGTTCATCAGGCGGATATCCGCCGAGTTTACCTCTCCTAAGAACGTGCTCGCCGACGCCTCTGCATTGCCCAAAATCAGGTTCTTGCTCTTGTAGGACGATATATGGCTCTCCACCTCTTGCAGCTCGCGCTCTATCACCGACAGACGCTCTGTGATGAACTGATTGGTGGAGATCGCTACCTGGTTGCGGTCGCGGATCCAGTTCTCCTTGTAGATGGCGATGATCGTTGTTAGCACCTCTTCTGCTCGCTGAGGCTGCAGGTCGATCAGCGTCAGGTTGATGATCGTACTATTGTCCGTAGCAGTTGTCACGGTCAGCTTACCCTGATAGGCATTCAGCGTCGATTGTAGCAGGTCGTGATGCACCTCTATGATGCGGTCGGGCGTGTAGTAGAATCGCGACGGCTCAACATATATCCTGCCTAACGGGGTCTGCAGAGTGTCGTACATCTCGCCCTCCACCTCCATGTCGGTGAACTCCATGTTGTTCCTCGAGAAGTTGAACAAACGCAGATGCCGCTGCTTGTCTATGTCCAGATAGAAACAGGTTATATCGCCATCCGTCACATCAGGCATCTCCACGCGGATGGGCAGGTTACTTCCATACAGCGTCTCGGCGTGGAACATACCCTGCACATCGTAGTGCTGCTGCAGGTTCAGACGCTTGATCACCTCCTGCATGATCGCCGGCGACTTGAGCTGGTAGATCTCGTTGTTCAGATCGGTGTTGCTCGAAAAGATACCTACATTCGCAAAACCGCTCGCATCCGTCGCCAATGACTGACCCTTAGCCACATCCTTGATCAAAATCGAGGCCGTGCGCGTATACAACGGACGAGTGCTGCGGATAACGAAGTAAGCCGCACCCAAACCGATAGCGATGGATAACACGAACCAATACCAATGGCTCAAAAATACAACCACTATATCCATCAGCTTGATGCCTGACGAACTTTTCTGAGGAACGGTCTGCTGTACTGTATTTTGTGGTAACATAACTGGTGTTGATATCAGATGGATAAATTATTTCGATGTTCGCGTCAGCGCAATGACCACCGATGCCAGCGATAGACCACTGGACACAAGGCCTAACCAGAAACTCGGAGTGATCAGCATCGTCGCGTTATCATAGTAGCCACGACTCTTCTTCTTGTTAGGAGCGATATAGATCACATCGTTTTGCTGCAGGTAATACACCGGAGAGCCGAAAATGTCCTGCGCCGACGTCAGATCAACATTGTATGCCGTAACTATCCCGTCGGTGTTACGCAACACCTTCACCGTCTCACGCACACCCGATATCTGCAGGTCGCCCATATCCGCCATCGCATCCAGCAGGGTGTAGTAATCCTTGGTGATGTACAGCCGCTTGCTCGCCGTCGACTCACCCAGAACAGTCACACTCAGGTCGTTGAACTCAACCGTCACCACAGGGTCTTTGATCAACTGACGATCCTCAAGCGTCTTCACTATATACTCCGTCAGCTCCTCACGAGTCATTCCCGCTATGTGTAGCTTGCCTAAGATTGGGAAAGATATATCGCCATGCGAATCAATCACATAACTCGACCCCGATGCGGTTGATGCTATGCTACCCAGGCTGGAGAGGTTGAACAGGTTACTGATCTCCGCATCACGCGCTGCTACATGAATGTTCACCTTGTCCGACACCTGCAACCGAATCAGAACTGTGTCCTGAATCGTATCACGATCACCCGGAGGCAAGTCTTGAAAATACACGATACGCTTCTGACCCGAACAAGATGCCAGCGCTATCAACACTGCCAACGAAAAGAAATATACAAAACGTTTCATCATCTTATCAACTCTAAATATTCTGGATTTTCTATTGTTATTGCTATGGCCAGTACGCCTTCCACCTGTAGCACTACACGCTTCTGACGCTTGCCTTTTATCTTCACCAATCTGCCCTCTATGCCGTTAAACTGCCCACCTATCACCCGCACACGCTCACCATTGGCCATCTCCAACTCATCCGGACGATAGTAGCATATGTCCGCCTCCCACTGCTCTGATACGCGAATGAACTGATCCATCTCTGCATCACCAACTACCATCACCCTACGCTTACGCTCTACCACCTGAGTCTGAAACTGCAGGTAATCCATGTGCCGCTTCACCTCAATGATCTCGTTCCACGATGCCTGAACAAACACCAGGTTCGACACCACCGGCTGCAAGCTACGCACTTTCTTCCCATGTAGAGTACGCACCTGATAACGCTTCGGTACATAGCACCGCACACCACGATCTGCCAACGACGCCTCTGCCTTCTTCTCCTGACGGTATGCACTCATCACATACCATTTCCTGATGTCATTTTCCTCTACGTTCATCGTTCACTCCGAAAATTTCCTTCACTTTTCACCTTTAACCTTTCAATTTTCACTTCGGGCAATAGCTTAAGCTCCTGCCAAAACGCACATCGTGCAGATTTTCAGCAGGTTGGCGACTGCGCCCTTATCTTTAGGCGCATAGTGTAACGCGTGCATGTATGTCATGCGCATAACGAAAAGTCCGCAAAGTTACAAAAAAAAAATGATATTTCCAAATAATATGCAAAGAAAATGCGATTTGTTATATGTTTTTTCCGTTTTTGCTGAAAAAATATGGTTCGCGAGAACGGTTGAAACCTGTTTTTTTCAAGGGATTCGATGAAAAATGCAGATGTTCGCAACTTCCTGTGCGAAAGATTTGCATAATTCAAAAATTTTTCGTAACTTTGCAAGCCGTTTATTAAAGTGTCAGACCTCGAACCAAAGGTGTCAGACCACGTTGAAAGAGTAAGAGAGTAAGACTAAAAAATAACCAAACTCCGTTACGAAAAAACCAATTTTATGAAACAGAGACTTCTATTGTTGCCCATGTTGGTATGCGCGATGTGGGTGGCTTGCAGAACGGCACGTATCTGCTGCAGGCCGGGGCGCAAGTGGTGAAGGTGATTAAGGAATAAAGTGAAAAATGAAAGTTGAAAGGATACAACGAAGGAAGAAAGCGGTGGTAATAATACCACCGAGGTGTACAACAAGCGGGCGGCGGCAGATATGCCGCTGCTGCTGTTGTTGTATAGGGAGCTCTCGGGGGAGGGGGCAATACTCGCGGTCGGAAACCGCGAGCACAGAACACCTGAAGTGGGGAGGTTAGGAGTGCTTGAGTTCCTGGTAGATCATGGCGCGGACGAAGTTGTCGAAGCGGTGATAGCGCTTGGGTTTGCCGTCGCGGTCGAGTGGGGCTTGTGGATCGGGTTGCTTGCGGAGCTGGGCTTGGAAGCGACGGCGGTAGTCGTCGAGGAGTGCGAGTTGCTCGGCGGTTGGGGAATCATCGGGTTTGAGGGCGCTGAGCAGGGCGGTGGTTTGCTTGGCAGCCTCGCCGAAATGTTGGAGATGGGCAAGTTCGGCGCCCATGGGCGGAGTGTGCTTGTAGTCACGAGGGTTGGCAACGAGGTAGGCCTCGGTGGCGCAGGTGTGGGTGACGATGCCGTTGGTGTCACGGAGGTTCTTCTGGCGCTGGATGAACTGGTGCTTGCTGTCGAGGGCGCCGGTCATGCGTTCGACGGGGATATCGTAATGAATTTTAGCCATAATGGGTGTGTTTTTGTGCGGTGACAGTACTGTGACGTACACGAAGTAAACGCTATGATTCAGTTGAATCACCTATTAATCACCTACTAATTACCTACTAATCACCTACTAATTACCTACTAAATTTAGGTGGGCGAACATTTGGAAATGGTACAAAAATCGAGCCAAAGGTGAAGATGGAGCGAGGAAAATGCATAATAAAACAGGTTGAGGCATGAAATATACAAGCAGAAAGTATGTGATGAAAAAGTTGAAGGTCTGCAACAAAAAACTTGAAGATATTGCATGCAGATGTAAAAAAAAACAAAAAAATGGCGAAAAATTTGCATATATCAATTTTTTTTTGTAACTTTGCGGGCTTTTAGTATGCGCGATAGTCGACGCTATATAGTATTATGCATGTTTGCGCTATGTCTGTGTACTGCACAGGCGTGGGCGCAGCGTGTGGGCAGGAACCAGATTGAGTTCGGTCTGCAAGGGGGGATGATGTACTATATCGGTGATGCGCATCCGAAGATGTTTCAGGACATAAGGGAGGTATATGGGGGTGAAGTGAGCTACCTGTTCAACCGGCGCTGGTCGCTGATGTTACAGGGCGGAACGGGGCGCATAGCAGGCTATCCGGCTACGGAGCAGGGATTGCCTGATCCGAAAGGTGAGAAGTGGACAAACAGGCTGGTGGATATAGATGTGGTGGCGCGCTTCAACTTCCTGCCGTTCGGGTTGAAGAACAAGTACGACAAGAGCGTCCGTCCATACACGCCGTATATATTTGCTGGCTTTGGTGTTGCGATGCACACGGGATTCACGAAAGTGACGCCGTACGTGCCGGTAGGAGTAGGGTTCAGGTGGATGTGCTCGGAGCATGTGGGTATGTTCGTGGCTTGGCAGAACAACATCTGCTTTGGCGATAATCTGGAGCCGGTACCCGGATACGATAATATCCATAACCTGAACGGCAGCAACCCGCTGAACTGCGATATGACATCGACGATACAGTTTGGCATAGTTTTTGAAATCATACGGGAGAAGAAGATTTGTAAGTTCTGCACTGAGCATCATCAGTAGGTTCAAGGTGGTTTGAAATAGTTTCAAACAACTTCAAACAATATAAAACAAGCAAAAACTCTGATATGAGTAAGAAAGACGATATAGTACAAGAGCGGATACCGCGGCATATAGCCATCATCATGGATGGTAACGGTCGTTGGGCGAAGAAACAAGGCTTGGCGCGTATGTTCGGGCATAAGCAGGGGGTGACCACGGTGCATAACATCACCGAGGCGGCTGCTGAGATAGGTATAGAGTACCTGACGCTGTACGCGTTCTCAACGGAGAACTGGAACAGACCGAAGGAGGAGGTGGATGCGCTGATGGCTCTACTGGTGGACACCATAGCCAAAGAGACACCCACGCTGATGAAGAACAACGTGCGGTTGCTCACGATAGGCGACGTGGATCGATTGCCGAAAGCTACGCGGGAGAAGTTTTTGGGATGCATCCGTGAGACCTCGGTGAATACGGGCCTGAATCTCGTTCTGGCGCTATCGTACTCATCGCGTTGGGAGATGATTGAGGCTGCGAAGCGTATCGCGGCGGAGGTGAAGGAGGGGAAGATGAGCGTGGAGGATATCAACGAAGCCAGCATAAGCGAGCATCTGACCACGGCAGGTATTCCTGACCCCGATCTGCTGATACGTACATCCGGAGAACTACGGATATCGAACTTCCTGCTGTGGCAGATAGCGTACAGTGAACTGTACTTCACCGACAGGCTCTGGCCCGAGTTCACGGTGGAGGATCTCTATGAGGCGATAGTGGACTATCAGAAACGAGAAAGGCGCTTTGGCAAAACATCGGAACAAATAAAGAGTTGAAAAAGTTCGCATACATAGTATTACTTCTCATGCTTGCTCTGCCTGTGGGGGCGCAAGATAGTGCGGCTGTATCATCTGCGGCTGCAACACCGAAGATTGAGTACGGGATGACGCGCAAAACCTACGAGATTGCCGGCATAAGCGTGACTGGTGCGCCAAGCTATGAGGATTTTGTGCTGATCGGTTTCTCCGGCCTCGCCGTAGGCGACAAGATTGAGGTGCCCGGTGACCAGATCACGAAGTGTATCCGCCGATTCTGGAAACAGGGTCTGTTCTCGGACGTGAAGATAGTGGCGAACAAGATAGAGGGCGACAAGATCTGGCTGGAGATCCAACTCAAGCAGCGTCCGCGCGTGAGCGACATTCAGTACAACGGGCTGAAGAAGAGCGAGAAGGAGGATGTGGAGGTGAAGGTGGGCATCAGCAAAGGTGCGCAGATGACGCCTAACCTCGCCGATAGAGCCAAGACCGTGGTGATGAAGTACCTGGCAGAGAAAGGTTTCCACAACGCCCAGGTGCAGGTGCTGCAGCAGCCTGATAGAGACAGAGAAGGCTACGTGAAGGTGTACGTGAATGTGGACAAACGCGAGAAAACGAAGATCGGCAAAATATACATCACCGGCAACGAAGCGCTGACGCACACGCAGATCAACAAGGCGATGAAGAAGACGAACGACAATCACATCATCAACCTCTTCCGTACGAAGAAGTTCGTCACCGCTGAGTTTGAGAAAGATAAGGTGGCGGTGATCGAGAAGTACAACGAGCTTGGCTACCGTGATGCATACATCGTGGCGGACAGTGTCGTTCCTAATCCCGAAGATCCGACGCGCGTGGATGTTTATATGACCATCAACGAGGGAGATAAGTACTACGTTCGTTCTATCCGCTGGGTGGGCAACACCGTCTATCCGTACGAATATCTGGATGCTGTGCTCGGCATCAAACCCGGCTCGACGTATAACTTGAAGGAGCTGAACAAACGTCTGACGGAGGATGATGATGCGGTGTCGAAACTCTACACCGACCAAGGATACTTGTTCTTTAATGTCGATCCGGTGGAGGTGAACGTGGATAACGACAGTATAGATTTTGAGATGCGCATCTACGAGGGGCGGCCGGCAACGATCAACGAGATCAATATAGTAGGTAACACGCGCGTGTACGAGCACGTGGTTCGCCGTGAACTATACACCAAGCCTGGACAACTGTATTCGCAGTCGGATATTATGCGTTCGCTGCGCGAGCTGGCGCAGATGGGGCACTTCGATCAGGAGAAGCTGGTTCCGGATATTCAGCCTAATCCTGAGGACGGAACGGTGGATATCACCTATCAACTGGAGACGAAGTCGTCCGACCAGATCGAGTTCTCGCTCGGATGGGGCGCAACGGGTATAGTAGGTTCGATAGGTCTGAAGTTTACGAACTTTGCTATCCAGAACCTGTTCAACAAGAAAGCCTACCGTATCGTTCCGCAGGGTGAGGGACAGACGTTCTCGATCAACGCGCGCACCAACGGCGTGTACTACACCTCGGCTTCAATCTCGTTCATGGAGCCTTGGTTGGGCGGCAAGCGTCCGAACTCGTTGTCAACATCGGTGTTCTTCGCCTCGCAGACCGGCTACTCTGATCGCTACTATCAGGCGTACAGGAACCTATATAACTCCTACGCGTATAATTACGCGTACTACGGCAACTCCGACTACTACCAGCAGTTGGCGGAGTCCGAGGCCGACCCCGACAAGTACCTGCGCACCTTCGGCGTCAGCGTGGGATACGGCAAGCGACTGCGCTGGCCGGATGACTACTTCCAGTTCTACGGCGAGCTGTCGTACCAGGCTTACTGGATGAAGGACTGGGCGTATCTGTTGATATCGAACGGCACGAGCCATAACCTGGCACTTAATCTGCAGCTGTCGCGCTCCAGTATCGACAACCCGATCTACACGCGCCGCGGATCGCAGTTCACTATCGGACTGAAGATCACTCCGCCTTGGTCGGTGTTTAACGGAAAGGACTACTCGAACATGACGACGTCCGAGCGCTACCACATGATTGAGTACCACAAGTGGAAGTTCAGCGGTAAGGTGTTCACTCCGCTCACGCGCGACTCCAAGCTGGTGCTGATGACGCGCTTCGACTTCGGCTACTTGGGACACTACAACAAGTACGCCAAGTCGCCGTTTGAGTCGTTCTACATGGGAGGTGACGGCATGTCGTCCTACTCATCGTATGCGACCGACTACATATCGATGCGTGGCTATAGTTCGGGTTCGCTCACACCGTACGATGCGCAGACCGGACGTAACATGGGCTACTTGTACAACAAGTTCACGATGGAGCTAAGGTATCCGATCTCGCTGGAGCAGAACGCGACGATCTGGGCACTGGCGTTCCTGGAGGCTGGTAACTGCTTCGCCGATATCAAGGATTATAACCCGTTCAACCTGAAGCGTTCCGCCGGTGTGGGGGTGCGTGTATTCCTGCCGATGTTCGGATTGTTAGGTATCGACTGGGGGTGGGGCTTCGACCAGATCAACGGATCTGATCAGTACGGAAAGAGCCAGTTCCACTTCGTATTAGGACAAGAATTGTAAAAAAAAATATGAAACGACTATTTGCATTGATAATTAGCGCTTTATGTCTCGCGGGAGCGTGCGGAGCGAAAGATAATACCGTCGCCTACGTCGATATGGCATACATTTTGAAGAATTTACCACAGTACGAGACGGCTAATGAGCAGTTGACGATGATCGCCAAGCGCTGGCAAAAGGAGATCGATGCGCTGGAGCAGGAGGTAAGGGTGATGACCACGAACTACCAAACGGAGCAGATCTTCCTATCCGAAGACATGCGTCATCGGCGCGAGGAAGAGATCCTGGCGAAAGAGCAGGAGGCTATCGAGCTGAAGCGTAAGTACTTTGGCGAAGCAGGCGAACTGGTGAAGAAGCGTGAAGCGCTACTCAAACCTATACAGGATGAGATATATGCCGCCATCCAGGAGCTGGCTAACGAGAAGCACATCGATGTGGTGAAAGACCGCTCGTCCGACCCGGGGCTGCTATATATGTCATCGAAGCTGGACTACTCGGATCAACTGCTGCAAAAACTCGGCGCAAAATAAAACCTCCGAATACCGAGATAACTGAATACCGGGATAACGAAAATAATAAAGAATATAACAATATGAAGAAATCATTAGTAATCATTGCTGTGCTGCTCGTATCGCTGGCAGCCAATGCACAGAAGTTCGGTTATGTTAACACGCAAGAGTTGTTCGTTCTTATGCCCGAGCTCAAGGATGTTCAGGCTCGCATGGATAGCTTGAACAAGCAATACGAAAACATGCTGATGCAGATGCAGGAGGAGTATCAGAAGAAACTCCAAGATTATCAGCAGAAGCAGAACACCCTGCCCGATGCAATGCGTCAGATCCAGGAGGAGGAGCTGTACTCGATGCAACAGCGTCTGCAGACCACCTATCAGGCTGCTCAGCAGGATATAGAGCAGAAGCGCGGTGAGTACCTCAAGCCCGTGAACGAACGAATGGCCAAAGCTATTCAGGATGTAGGTGCCGAAAACAAATATACGTACATCTTCGACTCTGCAGCTACCGTATATATCGCGCCCGAGGCGGACAACGTGATGCCGCTGGTGAAGACGAAACTGGGCATCAAGTAGTAGAAAGTTATGGCAGACGGCTATCTCGAATCGCACTACGCTGAGTACGAAAAGCGTAAAGCCGAGTGGCTACGCCGCAAACGTACAGCACCTCACCCTCTCAAACAAGAGGATGAGGCCTTGTGATAAAAAACAACACTATGGAACAAATACAATCTTTACTACGTGACAAGACTTGGGCACGTTGGACAGTGCTCGTGCTTGTGGCATCGATGATGTTCTTCGCATACATGTTCGTGGACATCTTGTCGCCACTGGCGTCATTGCTGAACGATACACTGGGTTGGGATCAGGGCGTGTTTGGCACGTATGCAGCTGGTGAGTACCTGCTGAACGTGTTCGGATTCCTGATCATCGCCGGTATTATCCTGGACAAGATGGGTGTGCGCTTCACCGGCCTGCTCAGTGCCTCGCTGATGGTAATCGGTGCGGCAATCAAGTACTGGGGTATATCGTGGGCGGATGCTAACACCGTAAGTTGGCTTAACTCGTGGTGGACAACGATGCCAGGTTCGGCTAAGCTGGCTATGTTCGGCTTCATGATCTTCGGCTGCGGCGCGGAGATGGCTGGCACAACGGTAAGCAAGATCCTCGCCAAGTGGTTCAAAGGCAAGGAGATGGCACTGGCTATGGGGCTGGAGATGGCTATCGCACGTCTGGGCGTGTTTGCCGCCATGTGGCTCTCGCCGATGTTCAGTTTGCACTTTGCAGTCAACGGCACGAACTCTGTGGTAGCACCGCTGCTGTTCTCCGCTCTGCTGCTCGTGATAGGCCTCTTGAATTTCTTCGTGTTCACGATTATGGACAATAAGTTCGACAAGCAACTCGTAGCTATCGGAGAAGCACCTGCCGTACATGATCCGGAGGATGAGTTCCATGTGAGCGATCTGGGGAAGATCTTCTCGAGCAAGATGTTCTGGATCGTGGCTCTGCTGTGCGTGTTGTACTACTCGGCTATCTTCCCCTTCCAGCGCTTTGCTACGAACTTCCTAGAGGAAACACTGAGCATCTCGAACGCTGAGGCTGCGGGGCTATTCAAGTGGTTCCCGATATTGGCGATGGTGCTGACGCCGTTCTTGGGCGCGTTCATCGACTACAAGGGCAAGGGCGCATCGATGATGATGTTAGGCGCTGTGATCATGATAGCCTGCCACTGCATCTTCGCCTTCGTGTTGCCCGCATATCCGAGCAAGGTGCTGGCGCTGATCACAATCCTCGTGCTGGGCGTGAGCTTCTCGCTGGTGCCGGCATCGATGTGGCCGAGTGTGCCTAAGATCATCGACGAGAAGGTGCTGGGTTCGGCTTACTGCCTGATCTTCTGGGTGCAGAACGTAGGCTTGTGCCTTGTGCCTCTGCTTATAGGCAAGCTGCGCGTGGCTACCGATGGCTATCTGGTGCCGATGATCGTGTTCGCATCATTCGGCGTACTGGCCTTCTTCCTGAGTCTGGCACTTAAGGTTGAGGATAAGAAGAAAGGTTACGGCCTCGAATTGCCCAACAAGAAATAATATGGATTGGTCATTTCTGATAGAGGATAAATCATCGCTTAACGTTACGACCGACAGCCGTAAGATCACTCAGGGCTGCGTGTTCGTGGCGCTCAGGGGCGAGAACTTTGACGGCAACCGTTTTGCCTTGCAATCGCTGGAGCAGGGTGCTTCGTTCGCCATCGTGGATGACGAAGAGGTATACAACACCATCCTTGCCTCCGGAGAGTACTCCGCCCTGCTGGTCGAGAACAGTCTGCAGGCCTTGCAGGATCTGGCGCGCGAGTGGCGCCGTTACCTCGGCACGCGCATCATCGCCATCACAGGCACCAACGGCAAGACAACCACCAAGGAGCTCCTCGCCGCCGTGCTCAGCACGAAGTACAAGACGCACTACACACAGGGCAACCTGAACAACAGTATAGGCGTACCACTCACGCTACTGCAGTTGACGAGCGAACACGAGTTGGCGATTGTCGAGATGGGTGCTTCGCACCCCGGGGACATCAAGGAACTGGTGGAGGTAGCAGAACCGAACTGCGGACTGATCACCAATGTGGGCAGGGCGCACTTGCAGGGCTTTGGCTCGTTCGAGGGCGTGATGCAGACCAAGGCCGAATTGTATGATTACTTGCGTGTGCACAGTGGCTTCTGCTTCCGCAATACGGACAACCCTTATCTGGCACAGATGGCCGACAACCTGAAGACGGTTGCTTACACCACCGGCAAGATGCCCGAAGGCACGCAACTCGTCGGTGCATACAATAGCGAGAATATCCAAGCCGCGCTGTGCGTAGGCGAGTACTTTGGCGTCGATCGTGAGACAGGCTTGGCTGCTATACGCGTGTACGTACCTTCTAATAACCGCTCGCAACGCACTGTCACCGAACATAACACGCTCATCGTGGATGCCTACAACGCCAACCCGACCTCCATGACCGCTGCCATTCAGGCTTTCACAGGCGACACGTATATTCTCGGGGCGATGAGAGAGTTAGGCGATTATTCGCACACCGAGCATCAGAACATCGTGAATATGTTGCTGGAGCGCAAGGCGGATCGAGTACTGCTCGTTGGCGATGAGTACCGCGAGACGACGGCACCTTATCCTATCTTCACGAATGTGGATGAGCTCTGCGAGCACCTCAAGCAACAGCCTATAGTTGGCTGCACAATCCTGATCAAAGGCTCGCGCAGCAATAAACTGGAAAATGTAATACCCTTGTTATGAAAAAGAAAATAATTATACCTCTGCTCATTCTGCTGATAGCCGCCATCGGTGTTCTCACATACTTGTACTTCGCGCAAAAGCAGGAGATGGAGGAGATGGTGGAGCAGATGGAGTTTGAGAAATCCGAGTTGGAGGATGAGTACGAAGATTTGGCTATGCAGTTCGACGGCTACCGCACGCCGGATATCCACAACGATTCGCTCGCTGAACTGCTGAATCAAGAGCAGCAGCGCGTACGCGACCTGCTGGAAGAGCTACGTATCACCAAAGCTACCAACGCCCGCCGCATAGCCGAACTGAAGAAGGAGCTGGCTACCGTGCGCCAGGTGATGGTGTCGTACGTGCATCAGATTGACAGCCTCAATCAAACCAACCAGCGTTTGACGGCGGAGAACAAGCAAGTGCGCGAGCAGTACGCCGTGGTGCAACAGCAGGCTGAAGAGCTGCAGCAGCAGAACACGAACCTCACGGAAAAAGTGACGCGTGCATCGATGCTGGAGCTGACGGCCTTCAAGGTCACACCGCTCAACAAGAACGACCGTAAGACCAACAACCTCAACCAGATGCAGAAGATACAGTTCGACTTCACCATCGGCAAGAACATCACCGCTGAGCGCGGACTGAAGCAGGTGTATATGCGTATCGTTCGTCCTGACGGCGAGCTGATCACCCTGCCTGATCCCGCATATAGGATGTTCCCGTTCGAGAACACTGAGATCGAGTACTCGCTGACCAAAGAGATAGAGTACGGTGGTGAGGCTTTGGACGAGACGCTCTATTGGAACGTAGGCGAGATCCTGTATAAGGGCACATACAACGCCGACTTCTTCATTGATGGGGCATTGATTGCT
Organism: Bacteroidales bacterium UBA1216; assembly: GCA_002309255.1. Classification (GTDB taxonomy): domain Bacteria; phylum Bacteroidota; class Bacteroidia; order Bacteroidales; family Paludibacteraceae; genus Colicola. Next base: position 40,459 of record DBXI01000076.1, read on the forward strand.
TCGTTCCCCTTCGAACTAAAGAAAAACTGATAGTTGCAAAACAAGGAATAAAGAAATGTCAGTACATACACAAAATACCCGCCTGACGACCACTAAGATCCGTCAGATGAAACAAGTCGGTGAGAAGATCACCATGCTTACGTCGTACGACTTCACCTTAGCCCGTCTGGTGGATCAGGCAGGTGTGGAGATAATCCTGGTGGGCGACAGTGCGTCGAACATCGTGTGTGGCAACCAGTACACACTGCCCATCACGCTGGATGAAATGATCTTCCTGACGAAGGGTGTTGTTCGTGCCGCCGAGCATAGCCTGGTGGTAGCAGATATGCCTTTCGGTTCGTATCAGGTCCGCGATGACGAGGCGGTACGCAACGCCATCCGCATGCTCAAGGAGAGTGGTGCTGATGCCGTTAAGCTTGAGGGCGGGCAGGAGATAGCCGATGCCATCCGCAGGATGGTGGTTGCAGGTGTGCCTGTCTGCGGTCATCTGGGGCTGACACCGCAGAGCGTGAACCAGCTGGGGGGATACGGACTGCGTGCTAAGGAAGAGGCGGAAGCGGAGAAGCTGATAGCTGATGCTCGCGCGCTGGATAAAGCAGGGTGCTTCTGCATCGTGCTGGAGAAGATCCCCGCCGCGCTGGCTGAGCGTGTGACCCGTGAGGTCAGTTGTCCGACAATAGGTATTGGTGCCGGAGCAGGAACCGACGGACAGGTGCTGGTGCTGCACGATATGCTCGGACTGAACGAAGGATTCAAGCCTAAGTTCCTCCGCCAGTTCGCACACCTGAATGAAGAGGTGCACAAGGCGCTGACCGCATACGTAGAGGCGGTGAAGGACAGCTCGTTCCCCTCCGCCGAGGAGAGCTACTGATAACTCAACCAAGTTGGGCTGATACAGACGCCCAATCATTAACCCTTTTATATATTTAATTCTATGAGCAAGAAATTTATTTGCCCGATCTGTGGTTATGTACACGAGGGCACAGAGGCACCGGAGCGTTGTCCGCAGTGCAAACAAATCGTTGAGTGGAAAGTGGCTGACGAGAGCAAAGGTCTCGTTTTCGCCTGCGAACACGTAGTAGGCGTAGCCAAGGACGAGCAAGATCCAATCATCCGTGAGGGGCTGCGTGCTCACTTCATGGGCGAGTGCACCGAGGTAGGCCAGTACCTGGCTATGGCTCGTCAGGCCGACCGCGAGGGTTATCCTGAGATAGCTGCTGCGTTCCGTCAGTACGCTTACGAGGAGGCCGACCATGCATCGAAGTTTGCTGAGTTGCTCGGCGAGGTCGTTTGGGACACCAAGACCAACCTGGAAAAACGTATGCTGGCTGAGTCAGGCGCATGCGAGGACAAGCTGAAGATCGCTAAGCGCGCGAAAGAGCTGAACCTGGATCCTATTCATGACACCGTTCACGAGATGGCTCGCGACGAGGCTCGTCACGGCGCTGGCTTCCAAGGGCTGTATAACCGGTACTTCAAGAAGTAATACCTAATTGACTTACTAAACACCCCACTATCGAGCATTTAGGTAGTGGGGTGTGTTTGTATATGCTGATGCATACAGTTTTGTTATAAGTACGGCATTAAGCGGTAGGTCAGGTAGCCGGCATAGATAAGTAGCAGTACGGCTCCACCCCAGCGCTTGATCTGGCGTTCATGGTTCGTCTTGATGAATAGCCAAACAAGTATGCTGCCCGCAGCTACTACCCATGCATCGAGGTTGATCCCGTCGTAGGCAGGCAGCGGGCGAACAATAGCGCTGGAGGCCAACACGAAGAACACGTTGAAGATATTACTGCCTATCACGTTTCCGAGAGCTATGTCGCTGTTGTGCTTGAATGCAGCCATGGCTGAAGTCGCCAGTTCGGGCAGTGAGGTACCCAGCGCAACAACCGTAAGACCGATGATAGACTCTGATACACCGAGGTTAGTGGCTATCTGCACGGCCGACTTCACAATCATCTCGCCACCAATAACAAGCCCAGCAAAGCCTACCAGTACAAGTGTGATCGCTAAACCCACACCAATCGGTTTGGTAGTTCCGGCTGGTTCTATCTCGTCAGGATGATCCTTCGCGTGGCGGAAGGTGTTATATAGGAAGTAGCAGAACAGCAAGAGCAGGATGATGCCACCCATGCGTGTTATACCGCGACACTCCTCGCCAAATGGCGACTCTACCGCCACGCAGGCAAACACAAGCACACCGGCGATGATCGACATCGGTATATCGAAGTCGCGAGAACGCTGCTGCGAGGTGACAGGCCAAATCAGTGCCGTTACACCTAAGATAACGAACGTGTTGATGATGTTCGAGCCGAGGATGTTCGTGATAGCCAGATCGGTCGTTCCCTCTGCTACGGACACCATGTTCACAACGAACTCGGGCATCGAGGTGCCGAAAGCCACTACGGTCAGGCCGATCACCAGATCGCTTATACCAAAGCGCTTGGCTATAGCCGATGCGCCATCCACCAGCCAGTCTGCACCCTTGACGAGCAGCACTAGACCGATGATCAGCATCGCAGCCAGCAAGTAGGGGTTACTTATGCAGTATGATAAGATATTATTCATATTAGTCTTTGCTCTTTCAGCGAAGCGGCCTTTGCTCTTTCTGCAGCCATGTTTGGCTGCGGTCTATACGTTGAATAGGAAGTGCATGATATCTCCGTCCTGCACAACATAGTCCTTGCCCTCTACAGCAAGCTTACCTGCTTGTCGGCACGCAGCCTCGCCGCCCAGGGCGATGAAATCCTCGTACTTGATCACCTCCGCGCGGATGAAACCTCGCTCAAAATCCGTGTGGATCACACCGGCGCATTGCGGTGCTTTGGCGCCTGCACGAAACGTCCAGGCACGCACCTCGTCGCTACCCGCGGTGAGGAACGTGCGGAGGTTAAGCAGCGCATAAGCCGCCTTGATCAAACGGTTGACACCCGACTCTTGCAGACCGATTTCCTCAAGGAACATCTGTCGCTCCTCATAGGTCTCCAACTCGGCTATCTCGCTCTCGATCTTTGCTGCCACAACAAGCACCTCGGCTTGTTCATCCTTAACTGCCTCGCGCACCTTATCCACGTAAGCGTTGCCGCTGATGGCTGAACCTTCGTCCACATTGCATACGTACAGCACGGGTTTGTTCGTCAGCAGGAATAGGTCGTGTGCCGCCAGCTCCTCGTCCTTGTTCTGCAGTTCGACCGTACGGGCAGACTTGCCTTGCGACAGAGCGTCGCGATAACGGATATACAACTCCAGTGCGGTCTTCGCCTGCTTGTCGCCACCCACGCGCACCTGTTTCTCTATCTTCTGTATGCGGCTCTCGATGGTCTCCAGATCCTTAAGCTGCAGCTCTGCATCAATCACCTCCTTATCGCGCACGGGATCAACACTGCCATCAACATGAATCACGTTCCCGTCGTCAAAGCAACGCAGCACGTGGATGATCGCATCCGTCTCGCGGATATTAGCCAGGAACTTGTTACCAAGACCTTCGCCATTGCTCGCACCCTTTACTAAGCCGGCTATATCGACGATCTCCATCGTAGTGGGGATCACGCCACGCTCGGGGTGGCACAACTCGCCCAGACGGTTAAGACGCTCATCGGGAACAGTGATCACACCCAGGTTGGGCTCTATGGTGCAGAAGGGAAAATTGGCGGACTGCGCTTTAGCGTTGCTCAAACAATTAAACAAAGTGGATTTGCCGACATTGGGCAATCCTACTATTCCGCATTGTAGTGACATCTTGAGATATTCAAAGATTTAATGATTCAAATTTCAATGATTAGAAGCCCGAATACACTACTTCCAGCTCCAGCTTGTACTGCGGGTGTTGAGCACTGTAGATCTCCGTAGCTGTAAGTGATTGATTGTAACTCACATCCGTAATTGTATACGATGTAGAGGTGCTTGTTGTACTGATGCTTACCGGCACAAGTAGCATCTCCAGCGTCTCGTATCTATCCTCGCGCAGTTGCTCGGTGAGCAGGGTGGACAGGTCGAACTCATACGAGTACGTTGTTACATCCAGTGTGTCCGTCTGTGACTGCAAGGTGGCATACATCGCTATGCTGTCGGACAGGACGATCTCATCGTTGAAGAGCCGCTCAAGGTCACCCTTGCGGATGAGCAGCATGTTCTGCGCCGGCTGCGCCCAATCGTCGCGCGTGCGCTGCGAGGCAACACCATCGTAGTGGTTGAGCACGGGTAGGGATATATGCGCGCGGTTCACATAGGCTCGACGTGAGCCCACCGCCTGGGTGATCGACTCCTTCATCGCCGACATCGGGAATGACAGCTGCGTGTAGATATGTGCCGGAGAGATGATGAAGTTCGTATCCGGATTTTGCTCCAGCGCCTGCAGATCGCTCTCTTGCCATACATAGCGGTTGAGCTGACGCACCTCGCGGTTGGCATACAAGCCTTTCATGTCCTGTTCAACTATAGTATCTACGCCTGCGCGCAAATAGGGGAAGTGGTAGTAGATCGCCATGTTCACATCTATGATACTCAACAGCGTTGCACCACCGAACTCGGGCGTGATATATACACCGAAGAACTGCTTGTTGAACGCCTCCTGCGACGAGTAGTCGCTCAGCGAAAACATCTTCTTCGCCCACTGATCGTTGAGCCGCAATGTGATTGTTGGGATATACTGCTCCGAATTGTACGTACTATCCGTATAACGGTTGGCTGTAATTATTGCCGGACGATCCAACATCCGCGTCGAATCATCCATACTGCAGAACACATCGATCGCCGTGTCGCTGCGCAGAGGCTCGTTATAGGCAAACGTAGCACGATCCATCGCGTAGGCATTGATGGCCAAAGGTGCATTCCCGTCGCCGTATGCATTGCGGTAGTATAGGAACAGACAAACCGAGTCCAGCTCTGCACCCTCCGGAAAACGGAAACCAATAGGGCAAGCCAACTGCGTCAGCAGATCGGCGTGCAGATGGCCGTACTTGCTGTCCAACTCACCTATCATGAACGAATCAGGCGTAGCGGTAACAGCACCACCACGGACCAGCGCCGACGTCAGACTGAACGTGTCGGAACGAACGATGATGGAGTCCTCCGACTCCAGCACAGAAGCACCCGCGCTCACTACATCGTCCTTACACGATGAAAAACTGATTAGCAGAACTGCTAACAGAGGAAAAACAATCTTTATCTTACGAATCATTGTTACTCAAGCAAGTCATTGTACAGGGACATAAACTCCGCGGCTTCTACGCCTGCCATGTGGCGCACCTTTTTGCCCCTATTCTCCGCATAGTTAACCAATCGGGCGTTGTATTGCGGCGTGACGGTGATCACTGCATCCGCATAGTCAATGGCCAAATGCATCAGCTCCTCGTAACCCACTGGCAGACCGGCTATCGAGCGCACATCATTGCCCAGCACACCGTCGATGACCAGTTTGTCAGCAAAATGCGAGCCGAACGGAGAAACGTACTCCTGATCATCCAGAGCAACGATCACCTTCGACTCGGCAAAGAACGGCGTTGTTCCGAATGCTTTCTTCACATACAACGGCACCAGGGCGGACATCCAACCCGAACATTGGATCACACTCGGAGCCCAACGAAGCTTCTCAATCGTATCTAACACGCCCCGGCAGTAAAAGATCGTACGTACATCATTGTCCGAATACTCTACACCAAACGCATCCTTCAATCCTCGACGATGCTGGAACAGATCCTCGTTGTCAATAAAATAGATCTGGATCCTTGCCGCCTGAATACTCGCCACCTTGATCAGTAGCGGATGATCGACATCGTCAATCGACATGTTCATGCCCGACAGACGAATCACATCGTGCAACTGATACCGACGCTCGTTGATCTCGCCGAACTTGGGCATGAAGGTGCGAGTCTCATATCCGCTCGCCTGACAAATCTCAGGTAGCATCCTATTCAGCAAACGAACAGGAGTCTGTTCCTCAAAGAACGGACATATCTCCTGGCTCACATACAAGATTCGATTGGCACTCTTCATTTCCTTGTCCTCCATTTTTGCACTTTGGAACAAATTTTGTCATTTTCTGTTCAAAAAATGCGCTTTATTGGCTAATTTAGTGCAAAGGTACAAAAAAAAAACGACTTTTGCAAATTTTTTCTCAAAAAAACTTTTAAATATCGATTTTTTTTTGTATTTTTGTAGGTTTTTTGAAAAGTATTGATTTTTGAACAATAAAAATATATGCAAATCATAACAACCAAGGCAGAGTTGGAGCATAGTATCCAAGCCTGCAAGATGAAAGGTCAGACTGTCGGATTAGTGCCGACTATGGGTGCTCTGCATGAGGGACATGCGTCGCTCGTTCGCCGGTGTGCAAGCGAGAATGATGTAACCGTTGTCAGCGTGTTTGTCAACCCTACGCAGTTCAACAACAAGGAGGATCTGGCCAAGTACCCGCGTTCGCTACAGCGGGACGCAGAGTTGCTAAATAGCATCGGCGCGCACTTCGTCTTCGCGCCTACGCCCGAAGAAATGTACACCGCCGAAGAGATGAACGAACCATTCAAGTTTGATTTTGGCGGACTTGACGAGATGATGGAAGGTGCTATGCGACCCGGACACTTCAATGGAGTTGTACAAGTCGTTTCGCGACTCTTCTATCTCGTCAAACCCGACCGCGCCTACTTCGGCGAAAAGGATTATCAGCAGCTCGCAATCATCCGATTCATGGTGGAGCGCTCGGCACTCGCCGGAACATTCGGCAACTTAACCATCGTCGGATGTCCCATCGTACGCGAGCAATCCGGCTTAGCCCTCTCCTCGCGTAACGAACGACTCTCCGCCGAACAGAAACAGATCGCACTGGGCATCTCAAAGACGCTTTTCGACTCGCTCCGGTGGGCTAAAGAACCGAACGCATCCGTCCTCGCAGTCCAGCAGCGAGTGGTGGAAAACATCAACGCTATTCATGGGCTTGAGGTAGAGTACTACCAGATTGTGGATCAGACAACACTTCTGCCCACAGACACCTTCAATCACGCTATTGGCTGTGTGACCGTCTACTGTGGCGCAGTCCGACTGATCGACAACATCAAATACTGCTAACTGAAAACGGCGACTTTGGTCGAGACTGCTTCGAGACTTTATCGAGGTTTTACCGAGGTTTTGTCGAGACCACCCTAGACAATACTCGAGACATCTTCGAGACATTCTCGAGACTATCACGTACCTGCTACATACATGAGAGTACTCATCGACAAATACATTCCGTTTCTGCAAGGCGTCTTAGACAGCTTTGTCGAGACTTGTTTCCTTGAACCTGAGGCCATCACGCCTGACACGGTTCGGGATGTCGATGCGCTCATTTTGCGCACGCGCACGCGTTGTGACGCAGCTCTCCTATCCGGCAGCCGCGTGCAGTTCATCGCCACCGCCACCATCGGTACCGATCACATCGACCTCGACTACTGCCGCGAGCACAATATCCGCGTTGTCAGTTGCCCGGGCTGCAACGCACAAGCCGTCTGCGATTATTTAGAAGAAGTCCTCAACGAATCTTCAAAGCTTCAAATACTCAAATCTTCAAATACTCCTACCATCGGAGTAGTTGGAGTAGGACATGTCGGCTCATTGGTGGCTAAGATGGCTGAGCGCCGAGGCATGAATGTCGTCCTCAACGATCCGCCGCGCGGACTCCACGGAAACGTCACCACCTGCGACATCATCACTTTCCACACGCCGCTCACACGTGAAGGACTCTATCCGACCTATCACCTCTGCGACACGGACTTCCTCGCCCGCTGCAAACATGGCGCACTCATCATCAATGCCGCACGAGGAGGAGTGGTGGACGAACAGGCGCTACTCTGTAGCACGCAGCCGTTCGTCATTGATACCTGGGAAAACGAACCTCGTATCAATCCTGAAGTCCTCAGTCGCGCCTCGCTCGCATCTATGCACATAGCTGGATACTCCATCCAAGGAAAGCGCAACGCATCGCTGATGAGCCTCAACGCCTTGTGCAAGCACTTCGACTTGCCGCCACTTACGCTCAATAGCGAGCAACTGCCGCAAGGCGATAACAACCCCGGATGGCTCAAACGCATATCCGACCAACTCAAAGCCAACCCCGAACAATTTGAACAACTACGCAAAGAATATAAATTACGATAATATATGGCAAATTTCCAAAAACTAACCCCACGGAGTGAAGACTACTCCAAGTGGTACAACGAACTGGTAGTAAAAGCCGACCTCGCCGAGCAGTCTGCTGTCCGCGGATGTATGGTCATCAAACCCTACGGCTACGCTATCTGGGAAACCATCCAGGCGGAACTTGACCGCCGATTCAAAGAAAAAGGTGTGCGCAACGCCTATTTCCCGCTGCTCATCCCCAAATCGTTCCTCAGCCGTGAAGCCGAGCATGTCGAAGGGTTCGCCAAGGAGTGCGCCGTCGTTACCCACCACCGCCTCAAGAACGACCCGAACGGTAAAGGCGTCATCGTCGATCCCGATGCACGACTTGAAGAGGAACTGATCATTCGTCCTACTTCAGAAACAATCATCTGGTCAACCTATAAGAACTGGATCTCCTCCTACCGCGACCTGCCCATCCTTTGCAACCAATGGTGTAACGTTATGCGCTGGGAGATGCGTACGCGCCTCTTCCTCCGTACTGCCGAGTTCCTCTGGCAGGAAGGTCACACGGCTCACGCCACCAAGGAAGAGGCCGAAGACTACGCACGCCAGATGCTTGACGTCTATGCTGACTTCGCCGAGAACGTCATGGCAATCCCCGTCATCAAAGGTGTCAAGTCGCCCAACGAGCGTTTCGCCGGCGCGCTGAACACCTATTGCATCGAAGCCATGATGCAGGACGGCAAAGCTCTTCAAGCAGGAACATCGCACTTCCTCGGGCAGAACTTCGCCAAGTCCTTTGACGTTCAATACCTCTCCAAAGAGAACAAGTACGAATATGTTTGGGCAACCAGTTGGGGTGTATCAACTCGTCTCATGGGCGCACTCATCATGACCCACTCTGACGACAACGGTCTCGTCCTGCCGCCGCATCTCGCTCCGACACAGGTCGTTATTGTGCCAATCTTCAAGAAACAGGAGGATCTCGACAAACTCCTCGTTGTCCTGAATCCGCTCTTCGACCGCCTCAAAGCACGTGGCATCCGTGTCAAACTTGACACCGACGACAAATCCACGCCGGGATTCAAGTTCGCTGACTATGAACTCAAAGGCGTTCCCGTACGTCTCGCCATGGGTGGTCGTGACCTTGAAAACGGCACCATTGAGGTCGCTCGCCGTGACACCCTCACTAAAGAAACTCTTCCTTTGGAAGGCATCGAACAGCACATAGCTGACCTGCTGGAAGCCGTGCAGCAGAACTGCTACCAGAAGGCACTCGACTACCGCATAGCCAACACTCGCGAGGTCAACTCCTATGACGAGTTCAAGGAGGAGATCAAGAAAGGCGGTTTCCTGCTCTGCCACTGGGACGGAACACCCGAAACGGAGGAGCAGATCAAGAACGATACCAAGGCCACTATCCGATGCATTCCTCTTGATCCTTTACATGGACACAAGCAGGAAGAAGGCCGTTGCATGGTAACAGGCAAACCCTCCGCCGGACGAGTAGTCTTCGCCATCGCTTACTAAATCTAATTTCTGACTTCTGATTTCTATGAAATTGGTTTTTGCATCGAATAACGCCCACAAACTCCAAGAGGTTCGTGCCATCTTGCCCGAGCACGAGATACTCAGCCTCGAGGATATCGGTTGTCACGCCGATATCCCCGAGACGGCGGATACTCTTGAGGGCAACTCGCTCATCAAGGCGCAGTACATCTACGACCACTATCATTGCGACTGCTTGGCCGATGACACCGGCTTGGAGATTGAGGCTCTCGGCAACCAGCCCGGCGTACGTACCGCACGCTGGGCTGGTGAACCGGCTAACCCTGCCAACAACCGCGCCAAAGCCTTACGCGAACTTGCCGACCAGACCAACCGAAACGCACGCTTCCGCACTGTGATCACCCTCATCCGTGGCTGCAAGGTTGAGCAGGTAGAAGGCATCGTCCGTGGCAGAATTGCCGAAGCCGAGTACGGTAACGGGGGATTTGGCTACGACCCGCTCTTCATCCCCGAAGGCTACGACCGCACCTTCGCCGAACTGCCGGCTGAGCTCAAGAACACCATCAGCCATCGCGCAAGGGCTCTGCAAGCACTCAAGCAATTACTCTAACATAGATAAACAACTCTGACAATGAAACGTCTCTTCGTATCTCTTACCTTCATCGCACTCCTGACATCCATGAGCGCTACATCCTCCTGGACTACACACTTCGCATATACCAGCGTCAATAAGATCGCTGCCGGAGGGGGCATCGTGTATGGAGTTTCTTCCGGTGCGCTCTTCTCGATAGACGCGCAGACGGACAAGATCCGCACTTACAGCAATCAGGATGGTATGCATGGATCAAACATCGTATGCATACAATGGCTGGAGCCTGTACAGGCGCTGATGATCATGTATGCTGACGGTAAGATGGATCTGCTCCGCGAAGAACAGTTTCACTTTGTGCCAGATATTTACCTCAAGGACGTCACGTTCAGCAAGCAGTGTAACGCTGTCGTAATCAAAGACAGCCTTGCATACATGGCTATGAACTATGGTGTACAGACATTCCATATCCGCAAGCAGGAGTTTGTTGATACATACTTCATTGGGGACAATGCGAAAGAAGTTCCGGTCAGCAGTGTAGCTTTTTCCGGCAATAATATCTATGCCGCCAGTGATACGATCCTCTACACCGCATCTCTCGACGATAATATAGTGGATTACGCCTACTGGTCGATCGTGCCGCTGCCCATGAATGGCACTATACAAGGCCTCGTAACTGCTCAAGGAACATTGTACCTCTTGCAAAAGAATACCTGCTATCGCCTGCAGGATGATCAGTGGGTGGCTATTGACAATCAGTCATATAAGGTGCTGAACGTGGTGGGCGGAAACCTGCTACCTGGAAACTATCCGGTTGTATCTGAAAACGGACTTTGGGCTGCGGCTGGTGAGCAAGGCATCATACGCGAACTGCCTACTGGCGAACAGATAACCTATCAGCTCAATGGCCCACTGAACAATACCCCTTATCGCCTTTCTTTTCAGCAAGGACAATTGTTCATGCTTGCTGGCGGGCGCTGGGGTACGCAATACAATCGTCCCGGATCCGTTATGCGTTTTGACGGAACAACATGGCACAACATAACGAAGAAAGATATTGTAAATGCAGTCGGTGGCTATTGTTATGATATGATGAACGTAGCTGTTGACCCGATGGATCAAACACACTACTACACTACATCTTACGGAACAGGTATGTACGAGTTCCGCAACGATACATGTATCAAGCGCTGGGACACCTCCAACTCTATCATAGGTACATCTGCCATTAGCAACCCTGCCAGATACACCCGAACCGACGCTGCTACCTATGATGCACAAGGCAACTTGTGGGTGATGAATGCAGGTGATGTGCCATATAACATCGTCATCTTCACGCCGGATAGTACGCAGATAGGAATGAATATCAACAATTCTACCGGCGCACGCGAACTGATACATACTGTTGGACAACTCATCTTTGATAAACGGGATCCGAATCTCGTTTGGGTGCTCTCGCCCCGTAACGGCGAAGGACATGCGGGTGTCGGACTAATTGATACTAAGGGAACAATCAACAACCCCGAAGATGACCGGTCGCTGATTCGTACATCATGGATAGATTCTGACGAACAGCCGTTCATTCGCCAAGCAATCTATACTATGCGCCAGGATTCGGAAGCAAATATCTGGCTCGCTACGGGAAATGGTATATTTATTATCCCGTCAACAACCGACTACTTCCAATCGGAGCAATGCGAGATCCTGCACTTGAAGGACAATGATGGCACACCTCTCTTTGAAGAGGAGGAAATCAACGATGTTGTATTCGACCAACTCAATCGTCCCTGGATCGCCACGCAGAACTCCGGAGTATATGTTTTCGCCAGTGATCTGCAATCCGTCGTTGCGCACTATTCAATGGATAACTCCGCTCTACCGTCAAACACCATTTTCTCCTTTGCCTACGATAAAGCAAGTGAAAGGATGTATATTGGTTCTGCAGCCGGACTTGTGTCATGCAAGGAACCAACCAGCGATATTCCCTCTTCTGGCAATGATAACTCTTCCGTTGACTATGGATCTATGCAGCAGTGGACAACACACTTCGCATATACCAGCGTCAGAAGTATGCAACTCTCCTCAACTCATGTGTATGCGCTGTCTGAGGGCTCACTCTTCGCGGTTGACAGAGCCGACGAATCGTTGGTTTATTACTCCAAATTAGACGGACTGAACGGTTCTGTTATCCAGCGAATTGACTACGACAATTATACCCGCCGCCTTGTTATTACATACGAGGATGGAATGATCGACCTGCTGGATGAGAATGAAGTGACACATCCTGTTGCAGACCTTTATCTGAAGCAGATGAACGCACTCAAGCGCGTGCAGGACATAGCGTTCAAAGATGGCAAAGCATATATGGCAATGCCCTTTGGCATCATGGTCATGAATCTGCGCAAGGAAGAGATAAGTGATACGTATTATATCGGCAATGGGGGCGATGAAATGGCACTCAACGCAATAGCTATCAGAGGGGACACTATATATGCTGCCGCGGATAACTTGCTATATACAGCTCACATGCATGACAATCTGGTTGACTACTCGCAGTGGAAACACAGAGCTTTGGCAAAACCCATCAAGTCGCTTGTATGCCACAACGGTGATTTGTACATGCTTATGGATAGCGTTATTTATCGCAACTCGCAGCCCATAACCACATCCGAGCATTTTGCAATACTATTAGAGAGCAACACTGCGCTACTTGCTCGAACAGCAGACTACCGATACTTCGAGGTAACAGGGGATGAAGTAATCCTGCAAGAAGTGCCCTCAACATATAAACCGTACACTGCAGTAAAAGAAGGAGGAGGAGGATTTTGGATCGGTATGTCAAACGGAGTGTGGTATGTAGATGTCGATAAATCCATCCAGAAGTACACTCCAAAGGGGCCATTGTCCAATATAGCTTACTTCCTCACAACACACGGCTCAGAACTATGGATGGTGCCCGGAGGACGATGGTTTGCCAGTTACGGCCGCGCTGGACAAGTCATGCGCTACAATGGCAAAACATGGAATAATTTGACCAACACAGAGATCAAGAATCGCATAGGTACAGATCTTCCTATTCGTGATATCGGACACATCGCTATCGATCCGGCTAATCCCAAGCACTTCTATGCATCCTGTTTCGGAACAGGGCTATTGGAGTTCATGCCTGATGGCGCAATAAAACAATATACATATAACAATAGCCCTCTCGTAACATTGGTAGAGGGAAAGAGTGCCCATCTATACTGCCGCACGGATGCACTCACGTTTGATGCGGACGGAAACCTCTGGTTCACCAATACCGGAGATTTAGCCACCAATATCCACATCATTGATCCGCAAAATCAGTGGCACTTGTTCAACCTGTATCAGAACGGACGACGTATCATACTTAATACAGTATCCAAGTTCCTTGTGGACAATCGTTATCCCAACTACAAATGGATAGCCAGCGCGCGATTGGATGCAGGAGTTGTGCTGCTCAACGACAATGGTACACCATACAACCCGAATGATGACCGAATACTCATGCGCACAACGTTTGTGGATCAGGATAACAAGAGCATAACGCTTGCACGATTGCAAACAATGGCACAAGATATGAATGGCAATTTGTGGCTCGGAACAAGCGAAGGTATATTGATAATCGATGCAGCTACCGACTTCTTCCAATCCGGAGCGTGCCGCAGATTAAAGATATCTCGCCATGATGGAACAAATCTGGCAGACTATCTGCTCGGAACAGAGCAAATCAATTCGATCGTCTTTGCCGGAGGCAATCGTATATGGATAGGCACTGAAGCATCCGGAGCTTACCTCGTGCACATGGTGACCAAAGAAGGTATATATGAACCGGAGATCCTTGCACACTTCACTACGATCAACTCACCAATGCCTTCCGACTGCGTATTGTCAATAGCAGTTGACGATAGAGGTGAAGTATATATCGGTACAGCCAAGGGATTAGTATCCTACCGCGGAGATGCTACCGAACCGGAGGAGGAATTCAATGGTGCATACGTTTATCCTAATCCCGTCCGCCCGAATTACGAAGGCGCAATAGCCATCACCGGATTGATGGACAACACCACGGTCTTCATCGCTGATGCAGCCGGCAATGTTGTCTGCCGAACGCATAGTAACGGCGGTACTGCTATCTGGGACGGAAAGACGCAGTCCGGCAAGAAAGCGCACTCCGGCGTATATACGATCTACTGCAATACAGCGGACGGCAAGGGGCACACAGTCCTCAAACTCCTGCTGATGCATTAAAACCGAATGAGGGTGCGCCGGTCAAAGCGCACCCTCGTTACATTTATACACTATATAGCATCAGCGAACCTCTTGTCCTTGAGCGTTATATGTCCGTCCGTCCAGAAGGATAAGCAGTTGTCCGTCGCGAACGATCTTCTGATAGACAGGAAACGATGCATCGCTTGCCGGTGCAAACTCCGCATCCGTGGGAGTAGTAGCCGGCTTGCGGGAGTTGATCTCACGATACAGTGCGCTTAAGGGGGTGCCCTCATAATCGAACAGCGTTGTATTGGATATTATGTTGCCATCTTGCCACCAGCGATTGTACGTAGCGTCGTACTTCTCTGCCCAGCACACTTCCGTCCATGAGCCGTTCACCTTCTGATCAACGAAGATCGGATCCCAATACATGTATCCGACAATCTTCTTGTCGTTATCAAGTGCATCGTGTAGCGCTTTGATGAATGTTTCCTGACCTGCCTCGGTTGCCTCGTTGTAGCAACCGTTCAGATGCAACTGCCCTTCGTAGTTGCCGCCGTTCTTTCCGTTAGGCCTATATTGTGTCCATGAGTAGCCTACCTCCATCAGTATCACAGGCTTGCCGATGTTATCCTCCAGATCTTTTGCCCACTCTAACATACCGGTGGGTGTGCAGTCGCTTGCATTGTGATCTTTTGCCCAGTGAGGATAATAAGAACCTCCGACGATATCGAACTTGCCACCTGCATCTTTCAAATTCTTAAAGAAATTGCGGCAGATACCTATCTTACCACTATCGCCATAACTGTGGTGGATGATGATCTGACTATTGGGTGATACCTCCTTCACAGCATCATATGCGCGGTTGAATAAGGCTACGCACTGACTCATATTACTTGTATGTCCGCCAAAATCCACCTTATTGCCATTTAGGTCGGTGTACAATATACCATAGTTCGTCTCGTTGCCGATAGACACATATTCAGGATAAATCCCCTCTTCCTTGAGTCGGAGCATGAACGCACGCACGTAGTTCTCTACCGAGTCGCATAGCACGCTGTGGGAGGTCACATCTTTCCATGCGCCCGGAATATATTGCTCCGTAGCTCCTGCCCAGTAGTCGCTCAGGTAGATCGACAGGCAGATCTGCATGTTGTGGGCCTTGGCGCGCTTGGCAAGATTCAGTATATCGTCTGCGCCGGCGTAAGGATAACCCGTATCGTCATTATTCGCAAATTTAACTGGAGTACGATAGGTCGTACCACCACTTTTTACAGCTGTACCCGGTGTGTGGTACAAGCGCAGACGCGCCAGGTTCAGACCATATGACTCTAAGATGTCAAACACATCACCGGCTGTTCCGTCCTGGTAGCGGAACACTGTCCCCCAATCCTCCATATAGGTAGCCATCGTCAGGTCGCCGCCCATAAGGAACGATGCGGCTACATGTTCGGGGTCTTCGGGCTCCTCAGTAGGTTCCTCTTCCGGCTCATCGAAACGGATAGTCATAGCCGTGGAATTGAACGTTACCTTGTAATCACCCTCCGCTAACGCCAGCCAGCCATTCGCTCCGTCCGCACTGGCCAATTCTACATCTACGCCTGTTGCAGTGACAGCTGCGTCCTTCCAACCGTACATCTTTGACCAAGAACCATTACGTACACAGAACTTGATTCCTTCTACAGGTATATTGCACGATGGGATAACGAACACGTCGTCCGCATCCGTCGTCTTAAACTGTCCTAAATCACCGCTCAGACTCTCCGACCACACATACAGATACCAATCCGCGTTTTCAGCACGTACTGCCAGTACATTTATCACGGCGCATAGCAAGCCAACAATTACGCCACATAAATACTTGTTCTTCATAAGTGTAAATATTTTGGTTATAAAAAAATTCTCCTTGTTATAGCCCCAACCTCACGCATCCGCGTATACCCCATAGCGGTGTGCTCGGGTCGTCTCGATGCGTGAGTCGCCAGATAGAGTACACATCAACCAGTCGCAGAATGTTGCCTATACCCACTCCCACTTCCACATACGGCACACTGAGCGTCTGCAGCCCTTCGGTGAACGAATGTCCGCTGCCTAATCCGCCGTAGGCTATCTTGCACTCCACGAGTTCCCTCAGATGCAAGAAGCGCACACCCGGGATCAGATTGAACAGCACACCCTGTCCGTTCCACTCGGCCTGCAGGGTGAGGTACTTGTCGGTGGCGTATTGGTGGCTGTTCATCAGGGTGAAACGGTAGGTGTCGTATAAGTACGACTGGTTGCCGTCCATGATCTCCAGCAGCGGATAGGGCACCTTGCCTATCACGATGCCGGCTGAGGCTACATACGTCAGTCTGCCGCCCACATTGAACGACACCTGCTGTCGCACCGTGGCGTTCAGCTTGGCGTACATATGGTAGTTATTGTCGCCCACGTAAGCAAAGCTCCCCACCTCTGCACCGATGAATACCGTAGGCTGCTGGCTGTACAAGTGTATCCGCTGCATGTACATATCTACTGCCCGTTCGTGCCAACTCAATCGCACTATGCCTGTCAGGCTGGTGAATCGGAACGGGTCAAATGGGTACGAAGGCTGAGGCACGATGGCGTTCGTGCGCAGGTCGCGCTCCGAAACATACGACGGATCGAGTCGCCCTACCTTGACGCGGATGGTCGTCTCTATGCCCTCGCGCCAGTCAGCATCATAGTTCATAAGGATCGCGCGCTCGCGTATGCCTGTGTGACGTGCGGTTGTGTTGTTGTAAGGTAGGCCGTCCAGCAGACTCGGAATGAAGTCCATCTCCCGTGCACCGAATCCGTTCTCGCGAGGTAACTTGTCGAACACCGAGGTCTCCGAATAGACGTAGTGATCCTCGTATCGCAGCTGTAACCAGTGCCGACGCTCGGTGGGCATCAGTATAGCTACTTGTCCCATCCATTTGAACTTCTTGTCGCCCCAGCCGTAGCCGAAGTACCCATCCAGACTCACGTGCTTCCATAGCCTCTCGTTCGTGTGCAACGGCAGACCGAAGTACAGCCCGTGCGCCTTGTTGCAGTGGAATATGTCGGTGATCTTTCCTATCTCTATTGCCCCGCCGATGGGTATGTAGCCGCTGGTGGCGATGGTCAGTCCCCATTTAACGACCTTGACAATCGGCAGATCATCTATCCTGTTCATCGCATCCATCGTTGCGGAGTCCGCCACATGGCTCAGCGACGGCTCATTTACCGCATCGGTGGCAACATATGTAAGCTTGCGCTCCACCACCATACTCGGGAACACATGCGAGGAGTCCGCCTTCACCGCAAAATCCAGCGCCATGGTCATCCGCTCCGTCTGCAAGATGTTTTGTTCGTTGAACAGCTGCTTGATGTGCATGCCATGCAAGTAGTTCAGGTTCACCTCTCGCGGCACCTTGGCTTCCATGCGCCGCAGCGCCCAGGTGCCCGAGTCCACCTCCATCTCGCCGTTGAAGGTGGGGTAGTAACCGTTCTTCGTCCTATAGTGCAGCAGATAACGCTTGCTCGCCGCCGTGCTGTCGCCACCCGTGCTGTCCGCCAGAAAGTAGTCGTAGTACACTGCACCGCTCTTGGCCAATGGACTGACGAACGCTGTCCCGCACAGACTCACGTTGTTGCGGTAGAAGTCCGCATAACTGCCTGTCAGTGACAAGATAGGCTCGTAATCAGTCTCGGTGAGCACGCAGCGGGTCTGTTGTTGCGTCAGCGGCGACAGGTAGCCTCCACTCAGACGTGTGTTGCCTACCGACAGGTAGAGCGGCAGAAACATAGAACTGTCCTCACGCGTCACGATACCTTCCTTCAGGTTCTTCCACAGAAAACGCTCCAGATGCTTGGCGCGTATGTCGGATAGGTAGAGATGCTTGTACTCCTCGTATCGGTCGGTGGCCTGTCCGCCCAACTGACGGTCGTTCTGCTCGCGGTGGTTGCGCACCTGATCGATGATTGCCATGGCGGCGTTGTCATCAGGTAGCACCTGTATCTCCCTCAGGCTCTCCACCCTCTCCACCATCGCTACGTCGATACCTGACTGCATGCCTGGCATGATTTCGAACCGCTGCTTGCGGTAGCCCACGGCGGAGATAACGAGCGTGTGCCGCTCCTCCATGTTCGTGCGGATCATGAACAGCCCCTCATCATTGGTGCTCGCGCCTACCTTGGTGCCCTTCAGTACAACGTTCGCAGCCGGTATAGGCTCGCCCGTCTCGGCGTTATACACCTCACCGATCACGATCGTCTCCGCCGCCGTCAGCCGACCGATGCTGCAGAGCAAGAGCACTATGTAAGCAAGGCGTTTCATCTATTAGCCGGATGATATTTGAGTACAGCCTGACGCAGGTCTTGTATGTCGAGATGCGTATAGATCTCTGTTGTTGTGATGCTTTCGTGCCCGAGCATCTGTTGTATGATCCTCAGATCAGCACCATTCTGCAGCAGATGGGTGGCAAACGAATGCCGCAGCGTGTGGGGTGAGATTGTCTTGCGTATACCCGCCTCGGCGGCGAGGCGCTTCACTATGGTGAAGATCATCGCGCGCGTCAGCCCACGGCCGTAGCGGTTAAGGAACGCGTAGTCCTTGTACTCGGGCTTGATATCTAGCCGCGACCGATCCTCTAGCCAGTAGCCGAACCACTCCGTTGCCACCGGCGAGATAGGCACCAGTCGTTGCTTGCTGCCCTTGCCCTCAATCAGCATAAAGCCCTCGTTCAGATAGACGCGGCTCAGCGGCAGCGTCGTCAGCTCAGACACACGCAACCCCGAACCGTATAGCATCTCAATGATCGCGCGGTTGCGATGACCCTCCGGCGACGACAGATCGATAGCCGCTATCATCTGGTCAATCTCTTCCACAGTCAGTACCTCAGGCAGGTGCTGCTCGCGCTTGGGCATCTCGATCAGCTCAGAGGGGTCTTGGTCAATGTAGTTGTGGTAAACCAGAAAACGATAGTAGTTGCGCACGCCCGACAGGATACGTGCCTGCGATCGCATGTTATCCACGCCGCTGAGCACCTCCACCACGAACCGGTGCAGATCGTCAGCCGTGGCGTGTATCATATCTAAACCTTTCTTCTCGCAGAACGAGCGGAGCTTGTCCAGATCTTGCTCGTAGGCCGCCACCGAGTTGGCAGATAGACCTTTCTCCAACTTCAGGTACGTATGATACTCTTTCTCCTTGTTCATCGTTCGCGGTTGATAGTGGGTAGGGTGGTGCGGTAGTGAAATGGGTAGGGGTGTTTCTTGCCTTCCAGCGTTGCTTTGCCGTCTAGCACCAAGGTGTCGCCCACGTAGGCTACGCTCATCATTGCTTCCGTTATAGGCAGCACGCTGTAGCTCGTCTCGCCCATTAGCAGCACGTAACTGCCGGCGTAACTCCCATCGTAGTTCACGCCTCGCAAGAAGTGCATCAACTGCGCCGTCGAGTCGCTCGCGTATGTGCCTTCAGGCAGAAAATCAGAGGCTTTTCTCGCCTTTATCGCAGCAGTGGGAACGAAGATATCGCTGATGTATAGATTCGTACCTACACCCTCCATCTTGCCGTCCTTGTTCAGACCCAAGCCCTTCGAGTATAGATCTAGACTGACTACATCATACGACACTCCCTCTACCTTGTAGAACGCACCGTAGTACTCCAGCCTACCCGAAGTCAGTACGCTATCCAGCGACTGGTACGTGATCGCCGGCTGAGGCTTGTAGCAACCCGTCAGCACCAACGAAAGCGACAATGCCATGTATATATATATGAATGTACAACGCATAAATATCAATTGTCAATTATCAATTTTCAACTTTCTCGCGGGTATCCACGCCGCCAATGCTCCGAGCAGCAGCACAGCGGTCAACACGATTAGCACATCCATCGCCTGGACGCTTACGGGGTAGGCCGACAGTACGTAGTTCATGCCGTTGCCGAGTTTGAGCAGCCCGAACTGCTGCTGCAGCGCGCACACTGTCACACCAATCACCGCCCCAACCAGCGCGCCGAACGCGCTGATCAGCCAACCCTCGTACAGGAAGATGCGGCGGATCATCGGCTCGTCGGCACCTAAGGTGTGCAGCAGACGAATATCCTCTTTCTTGTCCAAGATCAGCATCGATAGCGAGCTGATGATATTAAAGCTGGCTATCAGCAGGATGAACACCAACAACAGTGCTGTCAGCCACTTCTCAATCATCTGTATGCGGTAGAAATCCGCCTGTTGCTCATAGCGGTTGAGCACCGTATAGTCCTCGCCCAGCGTGTTTGTGATAGCCTTCTGCACCATCCTTACCGATGCCCCCTCCTTTAATTTGAGCTCAATTGCCGTGGCTTGCGATTCGCTGTACTCAAATAGCTCGCGCGCCAGCGGCAAGGAGATGAGCATGTACGTGTCGTCGTATTTCGTCTGGTTAACGGCAAACACACCGGCGATGAACACACTCTTGCTGCGGAAGTTCTCGTCCGGACGCAGCATGTTCACCCGCCCCACGCGCTTGGGGGCGTATATATGCACGGGTGATATGAAGTGCGCGCCTATACCTATTGTATTAGCCAGCCCCACACCCATCACACAGCGCTCGAATGCTCCGTCCCACACGGCGTAACTGCCGTCGATCAGTATGCTGTCGATAGCCGTTAGCGACTGGTAGGTGGTGTCCACACCCTTCAGCAGCGCAGGCACCTGACGACCACGGAACTCTACCAGAGCCGTCTCTTCAACAGTTGGCGCAACAATCGCAACCTCCGGCATCTCAAACAGAGTTTGTATGCGTGCATCAGCCAGCTCGAGCACCTTACTCGATGCAGGTGTGATGCGCAGTTCAGCGTCCAACTGCGAGAACATCTGCTCTACTACCTCGCCAAAACCGTTCATCACACTCAGCACGCAAATCATTGCCGCTGTCACCACTGCAACAGCCACACTCGATACGCCCGAGATGATGTTGATCGCGTTCTGACGCTTCTTCGCCACCAAGTATCGCCAAGCTATGTGTCCCTCAACCTTGAGCATTGTAGTCTTAGTTCTTTCAGCGCAGCGATTTATTGCCGCAATAGCTCATCAATATGCTCCATCCGCTGGATCGTCTCGTCGGCAAAGAACCGCAGCTCGGGGATGATCCTTAGTTGATGGCGCTCCAATGTGCCTAACTGACCGCGGATAGCACCCGTGTCAGCTGTGATCTTGTGCATCACATCCTGCTCCTTGTTGTCAGGGAAGATACTCAAGTAGATGTTCGCTACACTCAGGTCGGGCGACACGCGCACCTCGCTCACCGAAATCAGCACACCGCCAAACTGGCGAGCATACCTGAGGAAGATATCACTCAGGTCTTTCTGTATCAGACGCGCAATCTTGTGTTGTCTTGTTGATTCCATATATCCTTATATCTTTTATCTTTGTTCTTTGCTCCTATAGTCTGTTATTATATCGCAAAGTGGGAAAAGAGACTAAACCCTTTTCCCTATTTCCTTTATCGAATATTAACTGTTAATTGTTAACCGTTAATTATTTCTTGTGACGTCCTTCGTCGGCTACAGTCAGTTTCTTTCTGCCTTTAGCACGGCGAGCAGCCAGCACGCGGCGACCATTAGCGGTTGCCATTCTCTCTAAAAAGCCGTGTTTGTTACGACGCTTACGTTGCGAAGGTTGAAATGTACGTTTCATTGTCTTATCTCTTTAATTCTGTTAGTATGATCACTGCTTTTCCCACACGATTCTTACGGCGCGCGGAAAACGGGTTGCAAAGGTACGACTTTTTTTTTATATATGCAAATTTTTTGTGCAGTTTTTTCAAAAAAGTTGATTTTCATAGTGCTAATCGCCCACACAATGTGACAAAATAGGTGTAATTTCCGATCTGGGAGGTGTTTATCCGTTTAATGCACCAATATCTTTTTTGTATGCCACTGTCCGTCATAGAAAGCCTTGACAAAATATATTCCGGTGGGCAGTTGCAGCGTGAGGCGTGAAAGTTGTGCATCCCCGGCGTCCTCCAATCTGCCGTTATATACCGTTATCAACTTACCGCTCACATCCAGCAGATAGAGTATATTGGGTCCATGCGGAATAGACGGGGCGCTTATGAGGTCAGTGGCATCAAACGGATTTGGAATAAAATCTTCCTGTACATTGGCTATCTCATCGTCGTGCCAATGTCCTGTGCAGTCCGGCATATAACAGAACTCAACGATGGTTCGCACGAGCATGTCGTTGAGATGTTCAACACGCAGGCTGTCAGTAGTGGGATTAAGGTGGCTATAACCTACACCCGAATCGTCTGTAAGGAAAAACGAAGTGCCGTTAGTAGCCAACGCAATAGACCTCAGCAAATATTCCCCACTCTCCTCTATACCACTGCATATGACCGGCACAATGCGTACACCTGCAGCAGCTGCATTGAGTATCTGATCGTCCAGCAAGGCTAAAGTAGCGGAATCCTCGTGGCAGGGGGCATCCAAAATCAGAAACGCTATACGTGCACGTGCTTCTTCATTCCATCCGGCACTATTCAGTGCGGCCATTAGCGCCTCGGGGATAGCCTCCGGGTAATCTCCTCCGCCATTAGCCTCCTGACGATCGATGAATGATTGCGTTGTAGCGATGTCCTCCGTGAGCCGAGAGAGTCGCGTGAGGTACTCATCGCCATGATCTCGATACACCACAGCACCGGTTCGGATCTTCAAACCACCTGTCGCCTCTGACGCGCGCGCTATCACATCCTTCATCTCCGCCTGCAGGTAGTGCAGTTCATCACCCATCGATCCTGTAGCATCGAATACAAACAGCACATCTGCCCCTTCAGCAATTTCGCAAGGTTCATCCACTACGATGTGTTTAAGCGGCTCATTCACTTGCCGGGGTTGACTGTTTAACAACAAACTGTTCCACAATTCTGCCTTTCCCGTGTTATCGGTCATTGCTTGGAAGATCGTATTTCCCCGTTCGTCCGTAAGCGAAACAGGATAATTGACCACCGGATAGCCGTGCTTGTCTGTTACAGCCACGGTATAACGTTCTCGCGGCTCTATTCCCCACGTTCTTGTGAAGCGTGCATGTGTGCTATCTATGATAGTTGACCACGAAGACCACCTTGCAAAATCATTCACTTCACCGGCAGTCAGTTTCCCTGCCGAAACGTTATTACCAACCGGTGCGCCATGGTAAACTCCCGCCATGGCTGTTTCGGCTATCCCATCATGCTCCGCCATAGCAACATCCTTGTATACTGTCTCCGCACTTGCTCCACGCCTCATCCCCATAGTAAGGTAGAGCTTGTCGCCGCCCTTACTCCCGGCAGGCTTGCCCGCATTCGGAACCAACCTCACCTCCATCGTCTGCTCATCCTTGATGCGCATGGCTGAACTTTTATACCCCTTGCATGTCACCTTAACCGAACGCACGCCGGCCAGATGCTCAGGAGAGAGCTCTACCCGACCATCGAAGGATGTTGTGTACACCGATTTGCCTACCCTCACAACAGCCCCGGGCAACAGGGCTTGTGTGGTATCCATAACAATGACCGTAAGCGGCCGAGTACGCGTTTCTGACGAAGGAAGATTTCGTTTGGAACAAGCATGCGCAAAGCCTGTGCATAACAATAAAGCAAAAATTATAAATGATATTCTTTTCATACTCGTTTTTTTTACTTACATACAAACAAATTGTGTGCCAAATATATTCAGGTAACCTCCTGTAAACTGCTCTGGAACTATACGGACGATACCAGTTTACAACTTCCTGCCAACTGCCACACATTACAAAAAAACGATGTATTTTTTAAGAATTATCTTGCAAAAAGTATATTTTCATGCACAAAAGTGAACTTTTTTTTAAGAATATTCTTAAAATCGAAAACTTTTTATTATCTTTGCAGTCTCGAATAAAAACGCATAAGCAAACCCACACAATATTATACATATGCAAGATAATACGATTCCCCTGTTAGACTGCCCGAAAGATTACCTGATTGGTGATGCCAGCGGCAAGATCATGAACGAATACGGCCGTTTTCCGTGTAAGATACAATGTACGGTTTTTGCTTTTTTGGCTCGAGGTACAGCCAAGGCGACCATCAATGTCACACAGTACGATTTCCATCAGAACGATGCACTGTTGCTGGAGTCTGGTTCGTTTCTGCTGATTCACGAGTTCTCGGAGGATGCGTTGGTGTACTACGTACTGTTCAGCTCATCGTTCATGGAAAAGAACACGTTCCAGACTCGCCTTACTGCCAATGCGATGCATATGCATTCGCCTATTGTTACGCTCACAGCTGAGCAGTCCGAAATCATGGTTAACACCTGTAAACTGCTGATTGATGCGCTGAACTGCACTCCGTCGCTGCTGAACACCGAAAAGATGGTGAATGTGTACAACATCTTCCAGATGACATTCAACGGATTCTTCCGTCAGCAATCCGAGACGACTCTTCGTCCGCAGGATAGGAAGAACGAGATATATTACGAATACTGCAACCTTGTACTCAAGCACTATCACGAGTGGCATCATGTATCGAAGTACGCTGACATGATGCACCTTACTCTTCCGCATTTGTGTGCCACCATCAAACAGGTGAGTGACAAGACGGCTGGCGATCTGATCGTTGAGGCCATTATCACCGATGCCAAAGCCAAGCTCAAACTGACGAACTTGCAGGTGAAGGAGATAGCGCTATCTCTTGGTTTCGATAATGTGGCGTTCTTCAACCGATTCTTTAAGACACATGCAGGGGTGACCCCCAAGGCATACAGGTTGATGGTGTAGCGGAAAGTGAAAAGTGAAGTAGTCGTTCGAGTGTAACGAGATAAGAAAAGTGAAAGGTGAAAGATGCCAAAGAAATTCTATATAGAGACTTACGGCTGCCAGATGAACGTGGCGGACAGTGAGGTGGTGGCTGCAATCATGCAGACCACCGATGCCGAATATACGGATGATTTGAATGAGGCGGACATTGTGTTGCTGAACACCTGCTCTATCCGCGACAATGCAGAGCAACGCGTGCAGCACCGCCTGCGGGAACTGGCGGGCGGCAAACATGCCAAACAACGCATGGTGGGTGTTATCGGTTGCATGGCGGAACGCATGGGTGAAGAGTTGCTACGTGATTACAAGGTGGATTTTGTATCTGGACCGGATGCCTATCTTGACCTGCCTAACCTCATCGCTCAATGTGAGCAAGGGCACCAAGCCATCAATGTGCAACTCAGCACCACCGAGACCTATGCGGATGTGCTTCCGGCGCGCATAGGCAAACAGATATCGGGATTTGTGAGTATCATGCGCGGTTGCAACAACTTCTGCTCCTATTGCGTTGTACCATTCACGCGCGGACGCGAACGCTCGCGCGATATAAATAGTATATGTACTGAGGTGCTCGATCTTGAGCGCCGCGGTTATAAGGAGGTTAACTTGCTTGGACAGAATGTTAACTCCTATCGCTGGGAGAAAGATGGCCAAGTGATTGATTTCGCCGACCTGCTGCAAACTGTTGCCAAAACGGTGCCAGGAATGCGTATCCGTTTCACTACTTCGCATCCGAAGGATATGAGCGATAAGACATTAGAGGTGATTGCAGCCAACAAGAATATCTGCAAGTTTATCCACTTGCCGGTACAAAGCGGCAGCAACAAGATCCTCAAACTCATGAACCGCAAGTACACGCGCGAGTGGTACCTGGAGCGCATCGCAGCTATCCGTCGCATTGTGCCTGAGGCCACGATAGGTACTGATGTGTTCTGCGGCTTCCATGATGAGACACTGGAGGATCATGCGCAGACCCTTAGTCTGATGCGGGAGGTGGGGTTTGACACGGCGTTCATGTTCAAGTATTCCGAGCGTCCGGGTACATATGCCCACAAACACCTGCCTGATAATATCAGCGAGGAGGAAAAAGTAAGACGACTGAACGAGATAATAGCTTTGCAGAACACCCTGTCACTGGAGAGCAATCAGCGCGAGATAGGCAAAACGGTTGAGGTGCTGGTGGAAGGTTACTCCAAGCGCAGCCATGATGATATGTACGGACGTACGTCGCAGTACAAGACGGTGGTCTTTCCACGACAAGGACGACATATCGGCGAGTTTGTGATGGTCAAAATCAGCTCCGTGTCGGCTGCAACTTTGAAAGGCGAGATAGTGGAGAGTTGAAAGAAAACGGAGAAAAAAAGATGATTTTTTGCTGAATTTTGTACTCAAAAATGACGATTTTGGGCAAAAAATGAAAAAAAACACCATGAAAGTGCATTTTTTTGCAAAAATATTTGCATATTTGAAATAAAAGTATTATCTTTGCACTCGAAAACAAATAAAATTTTCATAGTTAAGGTTTAGGTTTAATGGCAACAGGAGGCTGGGAAGTTTCCTGTTGTTTTTAAAACCAAGAGAAAAAACCTTGCTGTGAAGACTTTTTTGTTTTGCTATTTTGAGGCAAAAATATACAACGATGCAAGCAATTGCATCGCTTTAATGTTTTAAATTTATGGCTAAGAAGAAGTCAAAGAAAAATGTCCCTGTTCTTCCGCAGGTGGTACAACAACCGATGCCTGTACCGGAAGTGGAAGAAGAGTTGTTCGACCTGAGCAATCCCGATGAGTTTCGCAAAGCCTTTATTGCCTCAGAGATATTGGGTAGGAAATACTGTTGAAATGTGAAAGGTGAAAATTGAAAGATAAAAGGAGATGTAGGAAGAAAATAAATAAAATAAATATATGGCAACAACTTACATGACTGCAGAAGGTCTGCAAAAACTAAAAGAAGAGCTGTCGTTCCTCGAGAGCGTAGAACGCCCACGAGTGATTGCGGCAATCGCTGAGGCACGCGACAAGGGCGACCTGAGTGAGAATGCCGAGTACGACGCTGCGAAAGAAGAACAAGG
Source organism: Bacteroidales bacterium UBA1216 (assembly GCA_002309255.1). Classification (GTDB taxonomy): domain Bacteria; phylum Bacteroidota; class Bacteroidia; order Bacteroidales; family Paludibacteraceae; genus Colicola. Next base: position 67,757 of record DBXI01000076.1, read on the forward strand.
ACATCTGGAAACACGCATTGCTATCCTCAAAAGCAAGATCGTAGATGCACGAATTATTGATGAGAGCTCTATCAACACCGATGAGGTGCAGATTCTCACACGCGTGCGAGTACGTAATAAGAGGAATAATGCTGAAAAAGTGTACCAGATCGTAACCGAGGGAGAGGCAAACATCGCTGAGGGCAAGATTGCGTCCACCACACCTATTGCCAAAGGTTTGTTGGGCAAGAGAGTGGGCGAGGTGGCACAAGTGAGCGTGCCGGCCGGCATACTTGAGTTGGAAGTGATGGAGATAAGCCTCTAAGAATAGAAAGTTGAAAACTGAAAATTGAAAGATTATGACGATTTTCACAAAGATCATCAACGGCGAGATCCCAAGCTTCAAGGTAGCAGAAAACGAGCATTGCTATGCTTTCCTTGACATCAATCCGCTTGTAAAAGGACACACCTTAGTTATTCCCAAGCTCCCCGAACCCGAGGCTGATTACATCTTCGACCTTGATGACGATACCTATGCGCATCTTATGGCGTTTGCCAAGCAGGTAGCTGTCGGTATCAAGCAAGCTACGGGATGCAAGCGCGTAGGTGTAGCCGTACTCGGGATGGAAGTAAATCATGTGCATATTCATCTCGTGCCGATGAACTCGGAAAAAGATATGTTGTTTACCAATCCCAAGCTCCAGCTCCCCGCTGAGGAAATGGCGCAGATAGCGAACTCCATCGCGCAGGCTATTGACCCGGTGTGATAGTTGAATATTGAAAATTGAAAGTTCTTAGCCCTAACGGGCACGATTATTTGAAAGGAATTTATTATGGCTTTTTTATCCTTTACGCAAGAGATTGCAATAGACCTTGGAACCGCTAATACCCTCATCATGTATGAGGATCAGATAGTAGTTAACGAGCCCAGTGTGGTAGCCATTTCGGTGGCGGATAACAAGTGTCTGGCCGTAGGCCGCAAAGCACAACAGATGATAGGTCGCGGCAGTCAGCAGATACGCACCGTACGTCCGCTCAAGGAAGGTGTGATTGCCGACTTCCAGGCTTGTGAGATGATGATCCGCGGACTGATCAAGATGATTCCGCAGAAGAATCGTCTGTTCACTCCTGCCATCCGCATGGTGGTTGGTATACCTTCGGGTTGCACCGAGGTGGAGATCCGTGCTGTGCGCGACAGTTGCGAACACGCGGGCGGACGTGAGATCTACATGTTGTACGAACCGATGGCTGCGGCTATTGGTATCGGCGTGGATGTAGAGGCTCCGCGTGGCTGCATGATCGTGGATATAGGTGGTGGCACAACGGAGATTGCTGTGATCTCACTCGGCGGAATCGTTGCCAACAAGTCCATCAAGACTGCCGGTGACGACTTCAACCGTGACATCATTGACTTCATGAGCCGCATGCACAATATGCGTATCGACGAGCCGACAGCCGAGCGTATCAAGATAGCCGTAGGTGCAGCACTGCCCGAGTTGGAGGATGCTCCGGAGGATTATATGGTAACTGGCCCGAATAAGGTGACCGCTCTGCCGATGAAAGTGATGGTAAGCTATCAGGAGATTGCCCACTGCCTGGAGAAATCAATCTCGCGTATCGAGCAGGCAGTGTTGGCTGCCCTGGAGTCCACACCGTCAGAACTTTATGCCGACATTGTTGAGAGTGGTATCTTCCTTGCCGGCGGTGGTGCCCAACTGCACGGATTGGCTAAGCGTCTGCAGGATAAGATAACGATTCCCTTCCATGTTGCGGAAGATCCGCTGTTGTCCGTTGCTCGCGGTGCTGGAATCGCTCTGAAGAACTACGACAAGTTCGGCTTCCTGATTCGCTAATATAGCATATAGAGCCTGCCACGTTGTAACAACAGACACTTATGCGTAACCTGCTACAACTGATAGTACGCTACAGCAACTTCCTGCTCCTGCTGGGGCTGGAGGTTGTTGCGTTTATCTTTGTTGTACGCGGAAATAGATACCAGCAGGTGGCAGCTTCCGGCGCAGCCAATGCTGTAACGGGTAGCATACAACTCATGCAGGACAATGTGAACTCCTACTTCCGTCTGCGCGCCGACAATGCGCAACTCCTTGAGGAAAATGCAAAGCTCAATGCCGAGATAATGCACTTGCTCAACATGCAGGAAAACGACACCAATGTTTGTCGAGCCGTTTACGAGTCATCTACGAGCCGTTTTCGAAGCAATAGCGAAGGACAAGGCGCATATGTATCCTCCGATTTGGACTATACATTCATACCGGCACATGTCATTGCTTATAGCAACGACCGACATCACAACTACCTCACCCTTAATAAAGGCAGCCGCGACGGCATAACGCCCGACATGGGAGTGATTGGCAAGGATGGAATTGTCGGTGTGGTTCAGACGGTTAGTACGCACTTTTCCGTCGTGGCACCGGTGATACATGAGGGAATATATATATCCTCGATGATCAGCAAGAACAACTATGTGGCAACATTGCACTGGCACGTACCTGATATCCGCCATGCTGAACTTGAGGATGTGGCGCGACACGTAAATGTTGCGGTTGGTGACACAATTGTTACAAGTGGCCTAAGTGCGATCTTCCCCGCCAATATGCCGGTAGGCGTAGTGTCTAAATTGTCGCTGGGCGAAGGTGATTCGTATTACGATATTGATGTGCAGCTTGCAACCGACTTCCACAGCCTGCGCACAGTGCATATCTTGCAGTTCGCGCACCGCAATGAACTGGACTCCATTGCAAACCGATAGCGTACAGCACAACAAAGAGAAAGGAAATGGCTCAGTGGTTTAAGTACATAGGGATTTTACTGTTACTCCTGTTCATGCAGGTGTTCCTGCTGGATAATTTACACTGGCTGGGGTTGGTGCATCCTTATGTCTATCTGTGGGCTATCCTGCTCCTGCCGATGGAGTTGCCGCGCTGGATGCAGATGCTCTTAGGTGCTACCATCGGAATGTTGATAGACTGGTTCACACACTCACCCGGCATACACATGGCCGGTTGTGTGATGATTGCATTCCTCAGACCGCAACTTGTGGCAAACTATGTGCAGGATGTTGATCGCCTGAAGGGGGCTATCACCATCAATGTGCTGGGGTTGGGTAACTATCTGCGCCTGCTGGCCATTCTGATTGTGGTACATCATTCGATTGTATTCATGCTGGAGGCGTTCACGTTTTATCATCTGGGTTACACCTTACTGCAGATCCTGTTGAGCGGAGTATTCAGCTTTGCGTTCATCCTGATGCTTGAATACGTACGGAAGAATACTTGACCGTATAGATGCTTGTCTTTCTGTTAATTGCCTGTGATCATGACTAACGATCCGCACAGCCGAAGATCAATTATCATCATGGGATCCGTGGTGCTTGTTGTGCTGGTGTTTATCAGCCGACTGTTCTGGTTGCAGGTCATTGACCAATCGCAGAAAGCCAAGGCAGACAGCAATGCACTGCTTCGACAAGTTATTTATCCTTCGCGCGGATTGATATACGATCGTAATGGCGAACTGCTTGTATTCAATCAACCTATCTACGAGGTCACCCTTATTTTCCAAGAGATGCGCCACGGCTTTGACACGATTGCGTTCTGCCAGTGTCTGGGTATAGACAGCCTGGAATTCGAGCAACGCATCAGCGCTATCCGCGACCGCAAGCGCAACCGCGGTTTCTCGACCTATACGCCGCAGATCTTCATGGCTCAACTCAGCAAGCAGGATGTGGCATCGCTTCGTGAGGTGTCGTACAAGTTTCCCGGCGTAGGTATCCGCAAGCGCACGCTCCGCGGTTACACATATCCTTATGCCGCGCATATCTTAGGATCGGTGGGGGAGGTGTCGCAGGCAGACATTGATCGAGACAAGTATTACCAGGCGGGCGATTATTCCGGTCGCGACGGCTTGGAGCGTACCTATGAGCAGCGCTTGCGTGGCGAGAAAGGTGTGGAGGTAATCATGCGCGATTCGCGCGGACGCATTCAGGGGTCCTACCATGACGGCGCGGAGGATGTAGATGCCATCACAGGTACCGATCTGCATTTGTCGCTCGACATACGCCTGCAGCAGTTAGCAGAAGAGTGTCTGCATGGCAAAGTAGGCAGTGTAGTGGCACTTGAACCTGCCACCGGCGAGATCCTTGCCCTGGCATCTTCGCCGACCTGGAATCCGGAGATACTGGTGGGCAAGCAACGTTCCACGCAGTACAATATTCTGCTCAACGACCCCACCAAGCCGCTCTTCAACCGCGCCACACAAGCCACCTACCCGCCTGGATCAACGTTCAAAACGATTCAGTCCGTTGTGTGCCTGCAAGAAGGGGGGATCACACCGCGCACGACCTATCCTTGCTCGGGTCCCGGATCTTCGCCTATCAAGTGCACACACCACCATGGTTCACCGGTTAGTCTGCTTAACGCCATAGAGCAAAGTTGCAACCCCTACTTCTGGTGTGCGTTCCGCGACATGCTTCAGAAAGAGGGATACGGCGACAACAATGCGGTCTTTCGCAAGCGTTTTAACCTTTGGCGCGACGATGTGATGAAGTTCGGATTAGGTCAACGATTTGAGAATACGGATCTTGGCGAACAGTCAGCTGGAAAGATCCCTCTTGAGCGAGAGTTCAACCGCACGTATGGCGAGAAAGGCTGGAAAGCCATCACCATCCGCTCGCTCAGTATAGGTCAGGGCGAAATCCTCGTCACGCCGCTGCAATTGGCAAATCAGGCCGCAACGTTGGCAAACCGCGGCTATTATATCACACCTCATTTGAACACCGAATTGACGAATAGCCCCGAGCTGCGCCATGAGACAGATATGGATTCTACGTGGTTCAATCTTGTGGCGCAAGGTATGCATCAGGTGATGACCGCCGGTACAGGCCGATGGTACAACATCGACTCGCTGCAGATGTGTGGCAAGACTGGTACTGTGCAGAACCCGCATGGCAAGGATCATGCTATCTTCATCGGTTTTGCGCCGATGGATGCACCGAAGATTGCCGTAGCGGTAGTGGTGGAAAACGCCGGATTTGGCGCTACATGGGCGGCACCGGTTGCTTCGCTGATGATAGAACAGTACCTCACCGACACTATCCGCCGCAAGCATATATACAACAAGATGGTTAATGCCGTCCTCGAACACCCAAGCGAACAACAATGACCAGAAACAGTATTATATCCGGTATAGATTGGTGGACGATAGCCCTCTTTCTTGTTATTGCCCTATTCGGCTGGCTGAACGTGTATGGTGCCAGTTACACCTTTGATCAGACTTCGCCGTTCGACCTGAGTAACCGCGCCGGCAAGCAGTTCTTGTGGTTCGGAATAGCATGCGTGCTGGGGCTCGCTGTGCTGTTCATAGAGGGACGAACGCATGAGGTTATTGCGTATCTACTGTATGCGTTCTGGATAGTGGTGCTGCTTATTACGCCTTTCTTGGCGCATGACACCAAGGGATCAATGTCTTGGATTGATCTTGGGCCGCTTAAGTTCCAGCCTGCGGAGTTGGCTAAGATGATCACCGCCTTGGCTTTAGCTAAGTACATGGGGCGTTTTGATTATCGTGTGCGCTCATGGCGCGACTTGGTGGTTCCGTTTGTGCTGCTGGCTTTGCCTGCGGGAATCATCATGATCTGGCAGAGCGAAACAGGTTCAGCACTGGTGTTTGCTTCGTTCCTGATCATGTTCTACCGCTTCGGAATGTCAGGGTATGTGCTGACAGGTGGATTGTCGTTTGCGCTACTGTTCATCCTATCTATACGTTTCGGCGAGGTACCTTTGCCATGGGGCTCGGGTAGTGTGGGCGTGCTGTTGTGCTATTTGGTACTTCTGGCAGTGATCGTGGGATTCATGTTACTACATGAGCGGGATTTGAAGAGCACACTTATCCTTTGCTGTGTTGTTATTTTGGCCTATGCAGCAGGGCTGATTGTTAATATATGGTGGACTGTGAATTTCAACCTTGTTTCTCTCATCGCCCTGGTGCTTATCCTTCTGTACTTCACGGGAGTTGTACTCTACCGCCGCCGTTTTATCATGTTACTTGTAACAGGATACACGGTGCTTGCGTTGCTGTTCTGCGAGGCATGTACGATTGTGTTCAACAAGGTGCTGCAGCCCCACCAACGCACGCGTATAGAGGTGCTGCTTGGCCTGAAGGATGATCCTGCAGGTGCCGGCTATAACGTCAATCAGTCACTCATAGCTATCGGTTCGGGACAGTTCACCGGAAAGGGTTTCTTGAAGGGAACACAAACCAAGCTTCGCTTTGTGCCTGAGCAGGACACTGACTTCATCTTCTGTACCGTAGGCGAAGAGTGGGGCTTCTTGGGGTCAGCAGGTTTACTAATTGTGTATCTGATCTTTATCTTGCGACTGATTTATATAGCAGAACGTCAGCGCGACAACTACTCACGAATCTATGCTTATTGTGTGGCGGGTATCTTCTTCTTCCATTTGACGATTAATGTGGGGATGGTGCTTGGTTTGTTGCCCGTGATAGGTATTCCACTGCCGTTCTTCAGTTACGGCGGTTCATCGATGATCAGTTTCACGCTGTTGCTGGCAATTCTTCTCCGTTTGGATGCCGAACGACTCAGCAAGTGGCAGTAGCAAAAAGTGGAGTTACTCTCGATGATGTCTCGATGAAGTCTCGATATTGTCTCGACAAAGTCGGACAAAAATACGGGTATTATGTAAAATAGCCTATTATGGCAACAATAAATCAAAGTGACATATTTCAGCGCACAGAACTGCTGATAGGCGAGTCAGGCATGGCTCGCGTGGCAACTGTTCGCGTTATCTTGTTCGGCGTGGGCGGCGTAGGCTCGTGGTGCGCCGAGACACTCGTTCGCTCGGGCATAAGGCATCTAACAATGGTGGATAGCGATGAGGTAGTACCATCTAACATCAATCGCCAGCTCATGGCTACCACCGCTACTATCGGTCGACCTAAGGTGGAAGTGATGCGCGAACGGCTGCTGCTGATCAATCCCGAGGCCGACATCACTGCAATCGCCACGCGCTACAATGCGGATACGGCGGATAGTTTCTGCCTCGCGGATTATGACTATGTGGTCGATGCTATCGACTCGTTCAATGATAAAGCGTTGCTCATTAATACGGTAACCCGTCTTCCGAACGTGCAACTCTATTCAAGTATGGGCGCTGCGCGCAAACTTGATCCCACGCGCATTCGTATAGCCGAGTTCAACAAGGTGCAGGGGGATCCTCTGGCGCGCACTTTGCGCCGCAAGCTCAAGCAAATAGGCGTTTTCCCCGCGCGTAAGTTCATGTGCGTATATAGCGATGAGATTTTACCGAACGCTCACGAAACAGATGATCGCGCTAACGGCACCATGGCGCATATAACGGCCGTCTTCGGAAATATGCTCGCTTCGCTGGTGATTAACAATGCTTTGCATGTATCTTCTGCCGAGTGAGGGCTGTATTCTCTATCTTTCGTTTTACGAAAAGCAAGCACGTTAAAGAAAAAAAACGACCGTTCTGCTTGCAAATGTCAAATAATTTTTGTACCTTTGCATGCATAATAGAAAACTCATATATATGTTTAGCGAAAGAGACACCCAAGGCCCAGTGCTTAAGCGAGGCAGCATTGAGGTAGTATGCGGCAGTATGTTTTCCGGTAAGACCGAAGAACTCATCCGTAGGATGAAGCGTGCACAGTTTGCCAAGCAACGCGTAGAGATTTTCAAGCCTGCTATAGATGTGCGCTATAGTGAGCAGGATGTAGTATCTCATGATCATAACGTCATTCAGTCTACTCCCGTAGAATCCAGCCAAACCATTCTGTTGCTGGCAAATGATATTGATGTGGTGGGCATTGACGAAGCGCAGTTCTTCGACATGGGTATAGTGGACGTATGCTCCGAACTGGCTCGTCGCGGCATACGTGTCATATGCGCGGGGCTTGACATGGACTTCAAAGGTGTGCCTTTTGGTCCGATGCCTGCTCTGATGGCTATAGCCGAAGATGTGTATAAGACGCATGCTATCTGTGTGCGCTGCGGCGACCTGGCATATGTCAGCCACCGACTGGTGGCTAACGAGAAGCGGGTGCTGCTTGGCGAAACGGATAGTTATGAACCGCTTTGCCGACGCTGCTACGAACAGGCTACTGCGCAACAGTCTAACGCTTAATATCCCAATCATTCTGTGGTAACGGTTGACGTTATTCTGCCCCTTGCCATCGCGGACATCTATACGTATAGTGTTCCCGAAGGTATGTTATGTCCGCCGGTGGGCGTACGTGTCTTGGTGCCCTTGGCTCGCAAGACGATCACGGGGGTGGTGTATCGTCAGCACCTTGACGACAGTACTGCTTCCGGGCAAATACATGTTGCTCTCAGGGATATCATTGAGGTGCTGGATGAGCAGCCGATAGTACTGCCATCGCAACTGTCGCTATGGCGTTGGATGGCGGATTACTACCTCTGCACCCTGGGCGAGGTGATGGCGGCTGCTCTGCCGGCACGGCTGTTGGATAACGACTATATAGCGCGTACTGAGGTGTATATCTCCCTCCATCCACGCTTCACGGATGTGGAGCAGTTGCAACCCATTTTCAATTCGCTTCACCGCGCCCCCAAGCAACTCAAGTTACTGGAGTATTTCCTCGATTTATCCGATGCGTTCGACAACGCGCCGCATCCGGTCGATCAGCGGCAACTCATCGAACAATCCGGCGAATCCACAGCTGTGCTGCGCACACTGATAGAGAAAAACATTCTCTGCGCCTCTCACGAGGTTGTGAGCCGCATACCCTCCTATGACACTGATATTGAATCGGCTCATCCGCTGACACCTCAACAGCAGCGTGCTGCAGAAGAGATAGATACGGGCTTTGCTGATGCGAAGGTTTGCCTGCTGCACGGTGTTACATCCAGCGGCAAGACTGAGGTGTATATCCACCTGATCCGTCAAATGCTGGATCAAGGAAAACAAGTGCTGTACCTTGTACCAGAGATCGCTTTGACCACACAATTGACCGACAGACTGAAGCGGGTCTTCGGTAAGCAATTGGGAGTATATCATTCGCGCTTCAGTGATATGGAGCGCGTGGAGATATACAAGGATCTGCTTACCTCTCAGGAGGCCAAGGTTATTCTCAGCGCCCGCTCGGGAGTGTTCCTGCCGTTTAGCCATCTGGGTTTGGTGATTGTTGATGAGGAGCATGACAGCTCGTACAAACAACAGGATCCTGCACCACGGTATCATGCGCGTTCTGTAGCGGTTGTGATGGCTAAAGCCGCTGCGGCGAACGTCTTGTTGGGTACAGCTACGCCGGCAATAGAGACCTATTATAACGCTAAGAATAGCAAGTACCGACTGGTAGAGATGCATGAACGGTATGCAGGACTCAGTCTGCCGCATATCACCATGGTGGATCTCAAGCAACAGTATCACCGCAAAGAGATGTACGAGCATTTCTCTGATCCGCTGGTGGAACGAATGCGTGAGCAGTTGGCGCTAGGTAAACAAATCATCATCTTCCAGAATAGGCGTGGGTATGCGCCGTATATCAGTTGCAGGCACTGCGGATTTGTGCCCAAGTGCGGAAATTGCGATGTGAGCCTCACGTATCATAAGCGTGCGCGCTCGCTGGTGTGTCACTATTGTGGTCACACGATCAGCGCACCGGATTGTTGCCCCAATTGCGGTGGCGAATGGCATGAATTTGGCGTTGGTACCGAGCGCGTAGAGGACGAAGTAATCGGCATTTTCCCTGGTGCGCGTGTGGCGCGTATGGATCTGGATACAACGCGCAACAAGAAAAGCCACCAGCGTCTGATCAATACCTTTGCACGCCATGAGGTAGATATACTGATCGGTACGCAGATGGTGACTAAAGGTCTGCATTTCAATGACGTATCGCTCGTTGCAGTGCTGAATGCCGACACGATGATGCAGTCGCCGGACTTCCGCAGCTATGAGCGAGCCTTTCAGATGCTGGAGCAGGTGGCTGGTCGTGCAGGCAGAACAGGAGCGCAGGGCGAAGTGGTCATCCAATCGTTTCAGCCGGATAATCCGTTATATACCTACCTGCAAAATCACGATTACTCCGTGTTCTATGCCGAACAGGTCAAGGAGCGCCGCATGTTCCGTTTTCCGCCCTTCTACAGGCTGATTGTCCTTACTCTCAAACACCGAGACTATTCGCGACTGGATACAGCGGCACGCGAGCTGAGTCAGCGGTTGCAAGCTGTATTCGGCAACCGCTGTTCAGGTGTGATTATTCCGTCTGTATCGCGCGTGCAAAACATGCACATCCGTACTATCCGCTTGCGTGTAGAGACTGCTGCATCCTTTGCACAGGCCAAGAGCCTTGTTATGCAGCACGTGCAACTGGTGCAGTCGCTGCCTAATTGCAAAGGTGTGATTGTTCAGCCGGATGTTGACCCGATGTAAGTTCATGAATGTAAAGCTGCATATAAACACAACTATCCTGCGGGAGTACTTACCATACTATCGTCGGAATCTTATTGTGGCTTTTCCCGTCATGCTCACGCAGCTTGGCGCTGCATTGGTCGGCCTGATTGATACGATCATGGTAGGTCACTACAGTACGACTGATCTGGCCGCGGTGAGTTTTGCTAATGGTGTGTTCTTTACTATCATGGTGTTTGCTATGGGTGCTGTGATGGGCGTGACGCCACTGGTGGGACAAGCCTATGTACAGCACAAAGATGAACGCGTGGCGGCACTGCTGCTTAATGGGTTGTGGTTCACGTTGCTTGTAGGAGGAGTGACCTGCGCGGTGCTGGGTATATGTGTGCCGCTGATGGACAATATGGGACAAGATCCTGAAGTGGTGAAGGCTGCACGTCCGTACCTGATAACGCGCATCATAGGTATGCTGCCTTTCTTGCTGTTCTGCCTAGAGAAGCAGTTCATGGAGGGTTTGGGTAATACTATCGTAGCAATGATCGTCACCGCGGGCATCAATCTGCTGAATATATTGCTTAACTGGGTGTTTATCTTCGGTCATTGGGGTGCGCAGGCTATGGGGGCGGCGGGCGCAGGTTTGGCTACGATGGTTGCATGGATACTGCTGCCAATAGTGTACCTTATATGCATCTTGCGCCGTGAAAAGTGGCGTAAGTATCTGGTGCTATGTCGTGACGGATTATCCGATCGCGTCATGGTGCGCGAGCTCTTTCGGGTAGGTACACCCATCGGCTTGCAGACCACGATGGAAACGGTGCTCTTCACCTTGTCGTTCATCATGGTGGGGTGGATCAACAAGGAAGCTCTGGCAGCCCATCAAGTCACGAACCAGATAGCTGATTTTGCATTCATGCTCTCGCTGGGCATCAGCTCTGCCACCACCATACGCGTATCGCACCAATACGGCTTGAGGGATATGCATGCCACCAAGATGGCGGCAAACGCCAGTGTTCATCTCATCCTGCTGATGAATACCATAGGTGCGTTGCTGATGATCAGCTTGAGGCACTACTTGCCCTATCTCTTCACTAATGACGAAGTGGTGGTGGCACTTGCTTCGCAGCTACTGATCTTCGCCGGCCTGCTCCAGTATGCTGATGGCCTGCAATGTGTTGGTGCTGGGATGCTACGTGGTGTGACGGATGTGAAGGCTCCGATGTGGATAACGGTCTTCACCTACGTGGTGGTAGCACTTCCGCTCGGATATATACTTATGTTCCCCGCCGATTTAGGTGCTGTAGGTATGTGGATCAGTTTTGTTGTGGCACTCACCATTGCCGCCATTGCTTTCCACCTCCGCTTCCGCTGGCTCTTCCGTAACTTGCATCGATAGAACAATGCATGAGTTAGTAGAATATATTGTGTCCGCCCTGACGCCGTGTTACCCGCCCGGCGAGGCGCGTGCAATGGCGTATTGGATTATAGAGGAGAAGACGGGACTCAATCGCTTTCAAGCGCATATGCATCCGGGGGCGATAGAGATACCTGATCTTGACGTAATCATCGAGCAATTGCGCAACAATGTGCCCATTCAGTATGTTTTCGGTCATACAGAATGGCTGGGTATGAATCTGCAAGTCAGTCCTGCCACTCTCATCCCCCGTCCGGAAACAGCCGAGCTCATCAGCCTTGTCTCTGGTAGCCAGCCACGCATCCGCGTGCTGGATGTAGGCACCGGCAGCGGATGTATTGCGCTCGCGCTCAAGCAGCGGCATCCCAATTGGACTGTACATGCGATGGATAACAGCATTGAGGCACTGACCATCGCACAAACCAATGCACAACGGCTAGGAATAGATGTCACGTTCATCCTTGCGGATATACTGCGCGATGATATATCGCAGTACGACCTTATCGTCTCCAATCCACCGTATATCCGTCCATCGGAGCGAGGTGCGATGACGCAGAATGCACTCATCTACGAGCCGTCCAGCGCGCTGTTTGTGCCCGAAGCCGATCCACTACTTTTCTATCGGCGTATGGCGCAACTGCACCGAGCACCCGAACTGTGGTTTGAGATCAACGAGAATCTCGGTGACGAGATGCTCTTGCTGATGCGGCAGTCCGGCTATGAGGCGCAGTGCTTCCGCGATATGTACGACAAGCAACGATTCATCCATGCTACGCAACGATAATAACAATGAAGATAACAACTGAAGCCATAGTATTAGGGTTGCGCAAGCACTCCGACAAGATGTCGGTGCTACACGTGTATACCAAGACCGAAGGACGTCTTGCCCTACAGGTGTATGGCGTTCACGGTAAGCGCAAGATGCAGGCAGCTTACCAACCATTATCTATCGTTGAAGTCACCTACGATGCTCTTCCGGCACGTCCTTTTGTTGTCGCTTCATCCGTCGATCCGGTCTTTTTGTCAGAACAGGTATATGAGGATATACGTAAACAGACTGTCGCTCTGTTTGTCGCGGAGATACTGATGCTCACAGTGACGCATCCGATGCGCGATGAGACAATCTACGATTTTCTCGGTGCTTTCGTTCGCGAACTCAACGGAACTTCTACTCCAGAGAATCTTCATATTATCTTCATGATTAGACTGGCAGAGTTGTTGGGTATCGGCGTGCCGAAACTATCCGATGTAAGTGTCTACGCTAATATCGAAAACCCGACTTTCACCACTGCATCGCTGTCGCGCACAACTCGACAAGACCTATTGTACCAACTATGTGGCTATTACTCAGAACACATCGAGTCTTTCCGTATGCCTAAATCTTTGGATATACTCATTGAAATATTCAATTGAATTCATCCGACTCTGACGCTTGATAAAAAATATTGCAAAAAAATATGAAATTATTTGCAAATGTCAAATATTTTTTGTAACTTTGTACGTTTTTTGTGAAATGTATTATTTATAATTATTGGCAGTTTAATCCATGCAACTATCAGAACTTTTCACACAAGCCACGGGCAAGCCGGCAGGCGAGCAGACTTCTCTGACCGCATCAGGGAGCAACCGGCGTTATTTTCGTATATGGAGCGAGGATAAGCAGGTGACGCTCATCGGCGTAGAAGGTACGTCGCATGACGAGAATCATGCTTTCCTTATGATGGCTGCGCACTTTGCCGGCCAGGAACTGAATGTTCCACGCGTGCTCGCTGTCAGTGAAGACGAGATGCTATATGTGCAGGAAGACCTGGGTAATACGCTGCTATTTGACTACATAGCCGAGGGGCGAAAAACCGGTGTGTTCTGCGAACGTGAGAAAGTGATGCTCAGAAAAACCATACGTGCGTTAGCACGCTTTCAACTGAAGGCGGCAGAGAATTTTGACTTCAACGTATGCTACCCGCAGCCGGAGTTCAACTTGAGGAGTATCCGCTGGGATCTGAACTACTTCAAGTACTGCTTCCTTAAAGCAACGGGGCTTGAGTTCCAGGAGGATAAACTGGAAAATGAGTTTGAGCGCCTGGCATATATCCTGCTTCAGCAGAAGCAGATGAATGCATTCATGTACCGTGACTTTCAGAGCCGTAACGTGATGGTTGTTGAAAGTCAAAAGTCGAAAGTCGAAAGCGATAGAGAGTTGGAGCCGTACTTCATCGACTTCCAGGGCGGAAGGCGTGGCCCCATATACTACGATGTCGCCTCGTTCCTGTGGCAAGCTAAGGCGAACTTCCACGATGAGCTGCGCCACGAACTCATCGAGGAATATCTAGATGAACTATGTAAGTACATAGAGGTTGACAAGAAGGAGTTCTACGCCACGCTCCGGCACTTCGTGCTCTTCCGGACGATGCAGGTGCTCGGTGCTTATGGCTTCCGCGGCTACTTTGAGAAGAAACCCCACTTCTTGCAATCTATACCCTTTGCTATCGAGAATCTCCGCCGTCTGCTCAAAGACGCAGCGGATGACTACCCTTACCTGATCGAGGTGCTGCACGAGATGACCGAGATGAAACAGTTCAAGGAGGTGAATGTTAGGAAACCGCTGGTGGTGAAGGCCTATTCGTTCTCGTTCAAGAAAGGAATCCCTGCGGATGATAGCGGCAATGGTGGCGGCTTTGTGTTCGATTGCCGTGCGGTGAACAACCCCGGTAAGTACGAGCGCTATAACCACTACACCGGTATGGATGAGCCGGTAATCAAGTTCCTGGAGGAGGATGGCGAGATCTTCCCCTTCCTGGATGCAGCCTACCGATTGGTGGATGCCAGCGTCAAGCGCTACAAGGATCGTGGGTTCACCAGTCTCATGGTCAGCTTCGGCTGCACGGGCGGACAGCACCGCTCTGTTTATGCCGCCGAGAAGATGGCAGAACACATCAACGAGAAATTCGGCGTCGAGGTGCGCCTCATTCACCGCGAACAGAACGTGGAACGCACACTCCCGGAGAAAGAAAAATGACAAAATTGCAAATGATTAAATTGTAAATGAAGTCGATGATTTTTGCGGCGGGGCTGGGTACGCGGCTCAAGCCTTTCACCGATAACCATCCTAAGGCGCTGTTGCCGCTGGCAGGAAAGACCTTGCTGCAATGGCAAATAGATAAGTTGCTTGCGGTAGGGGTGACGGATATAGTGGTGAATGTGCACCACTTTGCCGATCAGATCGTCGAATATCTGCTGTCAAACAGCGGCTTCGGCAGCAGGCTGCAGATCAGCGACGAACGCGAGGTGTTGCTTGAGACGGGGGGCGGATTGCTGAAGGCGGCAGAACTGCTTGAAGAGGATGAACCGGTGCTGGTGTGCAATGTGGATATATTGTCCAACGTCGACCTAGGGGCATTCATCGCCGCGCATCAAGCCGACGAACTGGCTACGATCGTTGTATCCAATCGCGAGACACAGCGGTACTTGCTGTTTGATGAGGAGGGGAAACTGCAAGGGTGGACGAACAAGAAAACAGGTGAAGTGAGACCGGATGGATTAACGGTGAGTGGGCTGACGATGTTAGCATTCTCCGGTATGCAGATAGTATCACCGGCCTTCTTTAGAGAACTACGGAAAGTGAGAGAGGAGAAAGGGGATAAGTTCTCGCTCATTGATGCATATTTGTCAGTAGTAAGCCGGCAGGCAGGCGTCATCCGAGCCTACGTGCCGCAAGATTATAAGATGATGGATGTGGGAAAGATTGAACAACTCGGCGAAGCCGAACGATTTGCAGAAGAATTATGTTAGGAGTAATTATCAATCCCAAATCGGGTAAAAAAGCTTACCGTCGGCAACGAATGTACCTGTGGAACCTATTGCGCGAGCGCCATATACCTTATGAGTTCCGCGTAACCAAATATGCTGCTCATGCTACGGAGTTGGCGCGCGAACTGGTAGAGGATTTTGGCTGCGACGAGATCCTTGTTATAGGCGGCGATGGCACATTGTCAGAAACACTGAACGGAATCATGCGCGCCAAGATCTCTGCAGAGCAACGTAGGAAGATCCAACTCGGTCTGATGCCTCGTGGCACAGGCAACGATTGGGGCAGGTACTGGAACCTGACGAAGAACTACCGTGATGCTATTGAGCGTTTCCTGTCGGGCGAAGGCCATCCGCTGGATGTGGGATGCGTCACGTACTGGCGCAATCATATTGAGCACCATCGCTACTTCATCAACTCCGTAGGATTCGGTGTCGATCCGCTGTGTTGCCAGAAAGCTGAGAAACTCAAGTACTACCTCGGCTCACATCACGTGAACTACCTGTTCGGATTGATCGGAGCTATCATGGAGCAGAAACCGATACCCATGCAACTGGTGGTGGATGGAGAGGTGCTGGTGCACGAAGCCTTGTTCACCATGAATGTAGGCAATGGCCCATATTCAGGAGGTGGTATCAAGCAGAATCCTGATGCCGACCCACAGGACGGCGTATTCCATGGGATGTTCGTGTGCAAGCCTACACTCATACAAATCATCCGTGCATTGCCTAACCTATTCAATGGCAAACTGACCGAACTTCCGTTCATCCATGCCTATGTGGGCAAGGATATCCGTATGGAGACCGAAGAACATTTGCTCTTTGAGGCTGATGGCATATTGCAGAATGTGATGGGACCATGTGAGGTGCATTGTATCCATCATGCTTTACAATTTAAAGTATAGAAAGGTGAAAGTTGAAAGGTGAAAATTGAAAGGTGGAAGAGGTTGTGTATCATATTCCTGCGATGCTGAATGAGGTGCTTGATGGCCTGCATATCGATGCCGACCGCGAGCAGGTGTTCGTTGATGCCACGTTTGGCGGCGGCGGACATAGCCGGGGCATCATAGAGCGCATGAGCAGTCGTTCGCGGCTCTTCGGTATAGATCAGGATCTGGATGCTTACGCCAACTGCATCAGCGATGAGCGGTTCACGTTCGTGAGAAGTAACTTCCGCTACATTGCTAACTTCATGGATTACTATGGCGTAGAGCAGGTGGATGGTATATTGGCTGACTTGGGTGTAAGTTTTCATCACTTCGATGCTGGCGAACGAGGCTTCTCTTTCCGCTTCGATGCGCCGCTTGATATGCGCATGAACAGGCGACAGAAACTATCGGCAGCCGATGTTATTAATAACTACAGCGAGGAAGATTTGGCGCGCGTAATGTATCTATACGGTGAGTTCCGCGACTCACACGCCATGGCGCGGCAGATCGTCAGCCGCCGCACTCTGCAGGCGATTCTCACCACGCAGCAGTTGCTCGATAGTGTCCGTCTAAAGGACAAACAAGATGCAGCACGACTCTTCCAAGCCCTGCGCATAGAGGTTAACGATGAGCTCGGCGCCCTGCGCGAACTCCTGCAGGCCGCAACACAACTGCTCGCGCCTGGCGGACGACTGGTGATCCTGACATACCACTCATTGGAGGATCGCATCGTCAAGAACTTTATGCGCTCGGGTAACACCGAAGGATCAATAGAGAAAGACTTCTACGGGAATATACTGACCCCCTTCAAGGTGATAGAGAAAGGACGCAGCGCCTCTGCCGATGAGGTGGAGCGAAATCCTCGCGCACGATCTGCCAAGCTCCGCGTAGCAGAACGCTTAAATGACTAAATGGTCAAATACATGATAAAATAGTAAATGTCTAAATGAGGAATGGATAAACGATTAAGTTTGCTACAAAAGATCCTGAACGGTGACATCTTCCGCGCCGAACGGGTTTCGCGCCACTATCGACTGCTGGCGCTGATTGGTATATACATCTTCCTGAGCATACTGATGGGCTTCGTGTCCGAATGGCAGTACGTGCGTATCGGCGCGCTGAAGAAAGAGTTGCAAGATACTCGCAACGAGGAACTGACCATCAGCTCGGAGCTGGTGAACAGTACGCGGCAGTCGGCCGTGCTGCGTGCACTCAAAGACAATGGCAGCAAGCTCCGCGAAGCAAATACACCTGTGATTGTCGTAAATGACTAAATAGTAAATATATTGTGCCTGATAACCGACAAAATACTGTCTTCCGTTTCGCGCTGGTGTTCCTGCTTATCGCAGCAGGCTTTGTGATTGTGCTGGCTTACATCATCCGCATCCAGTGGTTTGAACGTGACAAGTGGCTGGGTACGGACTCCAGCCGCAAGCCCAATGTAACCGTAATTGCGCCCCAGCGCGGTAACATCCTTGACCACGAAGGTCGTCTGCTCGCCGGCAGCATACCCGGGTACTATGTGTATATGGATACACGTGTGCCCGCACTCCATCAAGGCGGAGACACACTCTTCTACCGATATGTCGATAGTGTGGCTATCGGCCTGAACCGCATCTTGCCCGATGCAGACGGTGCGGCCGGGTACAAGAGGAAGATGATCAAGTCGTTCAACCATAAGAATGGCAAGAATCTGCGGGGGGTGAAACTGGAAAATGGTACGGTTCTCAAGCTCTGCCCCAACCGTGTGTCGTATATCCAGAAAAGGGAAATAGAGAAGATCCCGCTGTTCAATAGGGGGTACTACAAGTCCGGCCTGCACTTTAAGGATGCTCCGCAGCGTAAGAAACCGTTCGGTTCGCTCGCATCGCGTACCATAGGTAATATCCTCAGCAACGGAAAAGGTAACACCGGGTTGGAGAAGACCTTTGAGGATGACTTGCATGGCATAGACGGTTTAGCGGTGCGCGAACGCATGGGCGGCAAGTGGGAGAACGTGCCGGTGCGCGAGGCTATCAACGGCTACGATCTGGTCACTACGCTCGATGCCAACCTGCTGGATATAACCGAGACCGCCCTGCGCGGATGCCTAGAGCGCACACAAGCTGACTGGGGCTGCTGCATACTCATGGAGGCAAACAGCGGAAAGATCCGTGCTATCTGTAACCTCGACCGC
This sequence comes from Bacteroidales bacterium UBA1216, assembly GCA_002309255.1. Classification (GTDB taxonomy): domain Bacteria; phylum Bacteroidota; class Bacteroidia; order Bacteroidales; family Paludibacteraceae; genus Colicola. The sequence continues at coordinate 86,480 of DBXI01000076.1, forward strand.
AGTTCGGATGGCACATACAACGAGAGAGCCAACCACGCCGTTACGCGCGTTGAGCCGGGATCAACGTTCAAGACGATCTCGATGATGGCGGCACTCGATGACGGCAAGGTGAATCTGACAGACAGTTTTGAGGTATATAAGAAAGGCTGGACGTACCTCAGTTCCTCGCACACCGACGCCCATAAGTTCGACACGGTATTCACGTTGCGCAGTGCACTGGCTGTGTCGTCCAATATTGCCTTCGCTAAGATGGTTACTCAAAGTTACGACAAGAAAGCATCGAAGTTCGTGGATAAACTCCAGTCGATGGGCATCTGCGATAGTGTCTATTCGGAGATCCCGGGCGCTCAAAAGCCGCGTGTTGACGTGCCAAAGGATGCCGTAACACTTTCAAAGATGGCGTACGGCTACTACGTCGAGCTCACCCCAATGCAGATTCTCACGTTTTACAATGGGATTGCCAACAACGGCCGAATGATTCGCCCCTATTTGGTAGAAAAGGTCATGGATGGCGACGAGGTCATCCGCCGCTTTGACACCGAGACAATCAAGAGCAGTATGTGCAGCAAAAGCACACTGGAGGATGTAAAGGTGGCTTTGCACGATGTAGTGTGGGACAACAAGCTCGGTACCGCGTCCCGACAGCCTTGGGGCGCGCCCAAAGCGCAGTCGAAGCTCGTTCCCATAGCCGGAAAGACAGGTACAGCGCAGATCCTACGTAACGGCAAGTACCAGACACGCGAACACCGGATGACTTTCGTCGGATATTTCCCCGAGGACAAACCGCTGTATTCCTGCATCTGTATGGTTGAGTTCCCGAAGAACTATGGCTATTACGATGCTGGTATGGATTGCGGATTGGTAGTCCGCCAGATTGCCGAGAAGACCATCGTCTACTCCGGACACTATGTGATAAAAGGTGACTCATTAGTTTACGAAAAGAATAAATAATCCATCAGCTATTATTGGCTGATCAAACAACACACATATGCTACTATCTAACCTCCTTCAAGCCATTGAGCCGCTACGCGTCATAGGTCGTACGGATGTTGATGTTCACGCTATCCAGTTTGACTCCCGCAAGGTCGAGCCCGGTGACCTCTTTGTTGCCCAAGTCGGCACAGCGGTTGATGGCCACACCTTCATTGAGTCCTGCATAAACAGAGGCGTCTCCGTGGTAATCCTAGACAATATAGCGTACTTAAACGAGACTAAACTGGGCGTAACTTATGTCTTGGTCAAGAGTTCCGATGAGGCACTCGGTCGCTTGGCGCATCAGTGGTACGGCTGCCCGAGTGAGAAACTCACGCTCGTAGGTGTCACCGGCACCAACGGTAAGACAACCATCGCCACTCTTCTCTATAATCTGGTGCGTGCCATGGGCTATAAGGCCGGATTGCTCTCCACGGTTATCTACTACGTTGATGGACAGGCTTTTCCATCCACCCACACCACGCCTGACGCACTCGCCCTGAATGCTCTGCTCGCACAGATGGTAGAGGTGGGCTGCGAATATGCCTTCATGGAGGTAAGCAGTCACTCTATCGCACAGGAGCGCATAGCCGGACTACAGTTCAATGGCGCATTGTTCACCAACCTCACGCGCGACCATATAGACTACCATAAGACCTTCGACAACTACCGCGACACGAAGAAACGCCTATTCGACAACCTGCCCAAGAGCGCTTTTGCTATCACCAATGCCGATGACAAGAACGGCCTTATTATGACGCAGAACACCCGCGCTAAGGTCTATACGTACTCCACGCAGAGCATGGCTGACCACCACGGCAAGATACTCGAGGAAGGCTTCGATGGTATGTTGCTCAGTATTGACAACCAGGAGGTGTTCGTCCCCCTTGTTGGCCGATTTAATGTATCCAACCTGCTCTGTATTTACAGCGCTGCACTCTGCCTCGGTTTCGACAAACTTGACGTCCTGCGCGTACTCAGTGCCCTCAAGCCTGTCAACGGTCGCTTTGAGACCATCCGCTCCCCCAAAGGCTGGACAGCCATCGTTGATTACGCCCACACACCTGATGCCGTGGACAACGTCATCCGCACCATACGCGAGATAAAGAAAGCGGGCACTAAACTCATAACTGTAGTAGGTTGCGGCGGTAACCGCGACAAAGGCAAGCGCCCAATGATGGCACAGATCGCCAAGCGCGGTAGCGAGCAGTTGATTTTGACGAGCGATAACCCCCGCGACGAAGAACCTCGAGACATATTGAATGACATGAAAGCCGGTCTCACCGAAGAGGAGCTGCACAGCACATTGGTGATAGAAGATCGTGCTGCGGCTATTCAGACTGCCTGCACCCTGGCGCAGGCAGGCGATGTGATCCTTGTTGCCGGCAAGGGACATGAGGACTATCAGATCATCAAGGGCGTGAAACACCACTTCGACGACCACGAACAAGTACGCAAATACATCTGATTACATAGCCAAATGATTAAATAAATGGCCAAATGGTAAATGACTAAATTGTAAATTACTTTATGTTATATTCACTTTTTACACATTTTAGCGACGTGCTTGGTGCACGTTTGTTCACGTACATCTCTTTCCGCGCGATTATGGTGGCGGTGATTGCCTTCGTTGTGAGCGTGTGGTTCGGGAAATTCTTCATCGCACTGCTTAAACGCCAGAACATCTCAGAACAGCAGCGCGACGAGAAGATCGATCCGTTCAATGTGGCTAAGAAAGGAGTACCCACCATGGGCGGCGTGGTGCTGATCGTGGCGACCGTAGTGCCTGTGCTGATCATGGGCAACCTGAGTAACATCTACCTCTGGTTGATGCTTATCACCACCCTAATTCTTGGCGCATTGGGATTTGCAGATGACTACATCAAGACCTTCAAGCATAACAAGGAGGGACTGAACGGCTGGGTGAAGATCATCGGACAGGTGACATTGGGACTGATTGTCGGCCTCACGCTGCGTTACGCACCGATGACAACGATGAACGAGACTGTTACCGTGCACTACGAAAATAACGTCCGCGTGGTGGAGAAGTCTCCGGAAGTAAAATCCACAAGGACTACTATTCCTTTTGTTAAGAACCATAACGCCAACTATGCGGATATGTTCTCTTTCCTCGGTGACGAGATGAAGTATCGTGCCGGTTGGATCTTCTTTGTGCTGCTAACAGTGTTCGTGGTAGCGGCGGTGAGCAACGGCGCAAACCTGAACGACGGGATGGACGGCATGTGTGCGGGTAATAGTGCACTCATTGGTGTTGCACTCATTGTGCTGGCCTATGTGTCGGGTAACACGATGCTGGCCGATTACTTCGATGTAATGTATATACCGGGCAGCGAAGAACTGGTGGTGTTCCTCGGAGCATTCGTAGGCGCGCTGGTAGGCTTCCTGTGGTTCAACGGCTTCCCTGCACAGATCTTCATGGGCGACACGGGCAGCCTGACCATCGGTGGCATCATTGGCGTGTGCGCCGTGATCATCCACAAAGAACTGCTCGTTCCTATCCTATGCGGTGTATTCCTGATGGAGAGTGTATCAGTCATTCTGCAGACGCAGGTATATAAGTTCAGCAAGCGTCGCGGCCAACGTGTGCGCGTGTTCAAGCGCGCGCCGCTGCACGACCATTTCCGCACCTCGGTGGAGCAGGTGCTCAAGAATGATCCTACCTGTCGCATCCTGTGCAAAGGCAAGAGTGAACTGCACCATGAGACGAAGATCGTCCTCCGCTTCTGCATCGTAACACTCCTGTTGGCTGCATTTACAATACTAACCCTAAAAATCCGTTAACAATGAAACGAATGGTTGTTCTGGGTGCCGGCGAAAGCGGCGTAGGTGCTGCTATCCTTGCCAAGGAGAAAGGCTACGAGGTGTTTGTGAGCGACATGGGTGAGATCAAGCCACACTATGCTGCGCTGCTCGACCAGCACGGCTTACCTTACGAGAGCGGCAAACATACAGCCGAACTGATTCTAAATGCCGACGAGGTTGTCAAATCGCCAGGGATACCGGATAGTGCTCCGATGGTCAAAGCACTTATAGAGCAAGGAACGCCGATTATCTCCGAGATTGAGTTCGCTGCTCGCTATACGCATGCGAAGATGATCTGCATCACAGGATCGAACGGCAAGACAACAACAACCTCGCTCATCTTCGACATGCTCCGTCGCGCCGGACTGGATGTCGGCTTGGCGGGGAACATAGGCAATTCACTCGCCCTGCAGGTGGCGCAACATGATAGGCAGTACTACGTGATCGAGCTCTCATCCTTCCAACTGGATAACATGTACGACTTCCGTGCTGATGTGGCTATCTTGCTCAATATCACCCCCGACCACCTCGACCGCTACAACTTCGAGTTCCAGAACTACATCGACGCCAAGATGCGCATCATACGCAACCAGCGCCACGAGGATGCGCTCATCTACTGGAGTGGTGACCCTGTGCTCGACCGCGAGATAGAGAAGCTCCGACCGACTGCCACCCTTTATCCGTTCGGCGAAGAGGTCGCGCAGAATGTAGCCTACGTGGAGCGCGGACAGATGGTAGTCAAGGCATTCACGCCGCTGGAGCTACCTGTTGAACTACTCTCACTCAAGGGCAAGCACAACCAGTACAACTCCATGGCAGCAGCGATCACCGCACAATTGCTGCATATCAAGAACGATGTGATCCGCGAGAGCCTGACCAAGTTTGAAGGGGTGGAGCACCGTCTGCAATATGTAGCCACGGTGCGCGGTGTGCGCTGGATTAACGACAGCAAGGCTACGAACGTCAACTCCTGCTGGTACGCGCTTGAGGCAATGACCACATCTATAGTACTCATCCTCGGCGGCAAGGATAAAGGTAACGACTACAGCGAGATTGATGAACTGGTGAAACAGAAATGTCACACATTGGTGTTCATGGGGCTACATAACGAGAAACTCATCGAGCACTTCTCCGCTCTTGGCTATTCGCCCGATGGTGAGCGGCGGTATATCGATACTCACACCCTTGCCGATGCCGTGCAGGCCTGTTATGATGTAGCGCGAGACGGAGATACCGTGCTGCTCTCACCCTGTTGTGCCAGCTTTGATCTGTTCAAGTCATATGAGGATCGCGGCGAGCAATTCATGAAGGCGGTAAAGAACTTGTAATTCATGCAACAATGGACAAAGGACGAGGTTTAGATCTAATCAAGCAGAAACTCAAGTATATCGACAAGACGTACTGGACGGTGTTCATCCTGCTGGTAGCGTTTGCTGTGCTGGAGCTCTTCTCGGCATCGAGTACGCTGGCTTTCAAGTCTGGCAGCCTGTTGGGACCAGTGTGGCATCAAGTGCGTTTCATACTTGTTGGCGCAGCCATTGGGTTTGTGGTGCAGCTGCTGCCTTCCAAGATTGTGCGCTTCGGTGGTTATGCGCTGCTTGGCTTGGCTCTGATCTGCTTGTACCTGATGATCATCCCGGGCAACCCCTTCGTGAGTAACATCAATGACGCCGAGCGATGGTTCAAGATCTTCGGATTCAGTTTTCAACCATCGGAATTAGCCAAGCTTGGTCTGATCATCGTGGTGGCTGACCGTCTGTCGCAGGCGCATAGCGAGGAGGAATTGGTCAAGCTGTTCTACCAGACCTTGGCACTATCGGCTATCGTGATCTTCCCCATTCTAATCGGAAACCTCTCCACAGCACTGCTGCTTTCTGGTGTGGTGTTCCTGATGTGGTTCCTGGCACGCGTTCCTCTCAAGTACTTAGGTGGCATTTTGGCCATTGCTATCATCCTGCTGGTATCAGGATACTTCATCGTGGAGTTCGGCTTTGTGCGCGCTCATCGTCCCTTAGGCGGACCTTTCAAACGTGCGATCACCTGGGTGGGACGTATTGACAAGTTCCTTGCTGACGACGATGTTCCTGACGCCGATGACGACTACCAACGCACTCATGCTACCATGGCTATCGCACGCGGTGGGGTTTCGCCTCTTGGCGTGCTGCCTGGCAACAGTGTCGAGCGAAACTTCCTGCCGCTGGCGTATGCGGATTATATCTTCGCCATCATCGTTGAGGAGACCGGAATCATTGGGGCGCTGGTTCTTATCGTGCTGTATGTAGTGGTGCTCTTCCGAGCGTGCAATACATCATCTAAATATGCCGACTATGGTGCCATGCTCATGGTGATGGGTTTGGCTCTAATGCTCACCAGCCAGGCGTTTGTATCGATGGCGGTTGCAGTAGGTGTGGGGCCTGTGACAGGTCAGCCGCTGCCGATGGTATCTCGCGGAGGTACATCGGTGCTGGTCACCAGTCTGTACTTCGCCATACTGATGTGCGTGAGCCGTGAGCAAAACGAGATGCAGGCGCAGATCGAACAATCGCGCTCTGATTCTTACGAAGATGTTCCGGAGATTCAGTTGGAGGGATAAGGCTTCGTTAAGGAATCTCGCCTATTTTGATTATTTGAGCAGTCGGTACAGGATCTCTATCGGGTGATGAGCCTTGTAGCCTGTACCGTCGCTGATTTGTGTGCGGCAGGATATACCGGGTGCGGCTATCAGAGTCAGTGCCTGTGCCCCATCTGTCACCGCTCGCTCGCTGCCGGCCATAGCTTGTCGGATAGCAGGGAACAGAACCATCTCACCGATGGCGAGTGAGGTCTTGTAGTGTTCTCTTTCATAGCCAAAGGAGCCGGCCATGCCGCAGCATCCAGAGGGGATGATGTGTACCATGGTGTTCTTAGGCAGGCCTAGCAAGGCGGCTGTCTGCTCAACGCCCACCAGCGCCTTCTGATGGCAATGACCATGTAACCAAATCTCGGCACGAAGATCGCTGAACTGCTCGGATGTGATATGTCCTGCGCGCACCTCACGCATCAAGAACTCATCGTACAACAAGCTATTCTGTGCCAGTTCAGAGGCTGCTGCATGCAGTTCAGACGGCACAAGGTCGTGGTACTCGTCGCGCAGCGTAAGGATGCACGACGGCTCAAGGCCTACCAGTGGCGTATCAGCCGTAACAAGATCCTTCAGTAAGTTCACGTTCGCCGTAGCATACTTGCGTGCCAGCCGCAGGAAGCCCTTGGAGATAGCCGCACGGCCGCTCTCCACGTGCTTGGGAATAACCACGGCATACCCCAAACGATCCAGCAGACGGATGAACGTATCTGCCAACTCCGGCTCTTGATACCGTGTGAACTCATCCAGGAAGAGATAGACGATGCGCTTGGATTGCCCGCTTCCGTTTAAGGAACAAGAACTGCTGCTGAAAGATGATATACACGGAATCTTTCGTTCGGGCGCGAAACCCACGATTCGTTTGATAAGTGCTGATGTCAGGTGGTTGGATGCAAAGAAGTTGTACACGTGCGGCATATATGCGCCTATACGTTGCACATCAGCGTTGTGTGCTACCATCCATGTGCGGAGGGGTGTTCCCTCTCTATCGTAGAGCGCTTGTAGCACCTCGGCACGCAGACGAGTCATATCTACTCCTGACGGACATTCGCGCTTGCACGCCTTGCAGGCCAGGCAGGAGGATAGCACTTCCTTTAGATCATCATTGCTCACCTCCCCATGCTCCAGCCACTCACGCATGATATTAGCACGTGCACGGGTGGTATGCAGCTCATCACGACTGACCTTGTATGCCGGACACATCGTGCCACCGATTACTGCCGACTTGCGGCAATCGCCTGAGCCGTTGCATTGCTCTACGCTGCATAGTAGTGCATCATCCGAATGAGATCGATCTGCACGCAGCGAGGCATCCATGCGCGGTGTATCAACAATTTTGTGCGGATTGAACAAATTATCGGCATCCCAGCAGTATTTGACCTGTCGCATCAATTCGTATGTTGCCTCGCCATATTGCAGCGGTATGAACTCACCGCGCAGCCTTCCGTCGCCGTGCTCACCGCTGATCGTACCGCGGTGCTTGCGTACAATCAAGGTGGTCTCGCGTGCTATGGTGCGGAAGAGCTGCTTCCCCTCTTCGGTCTTGAGGTTAAGTATAGGTCGCAGATGCAACTCACCGGTACTGATATGACCATAGAAGACGCAGGAGGTTCCCAAGCGCGTCAGCATCGCACGGAAGTCTTTCATGTACGCCGGAAGCCGGTATGCAGCCACTGCCGTATCTTCAATCACTCCGGTGGGTTTAGCATCCCCTCTCATCCCGTTAAGTATCCCCAAGCCTGCCTTGCGCAAGTTCCAAACCTTGCTTACATCGTTACCATATACGCGTGTGCAATGTGTGATCAGGTCGCTGTCAAGCAGGTCTTTCTCCAACGCATCTGCCATCTTATCCAATGCACCGCGGTCATCGTGCCGCAGTTCGGTGATGAGCAGCGCGGCCGGATCACCGCTCACGAAGAAGCGCTCTACTGATACATTGCCCTTGCTGAGTTCAAGGATCTCTCCATCCATTAGCTCGATAGCCATAGGTCGGTGCTTCAGCGCGATGAGGTTAGCCTCAAACGCCGCATCCAAACTGAAGCAATGGGCGCAAACCACCATCACATGTTTGGGCGGAAGCGTATCAAGCGACACCTTGATACGCGTGATGAACGCCAATGTCCCTTCGCTGCCGGCTAACAGACGACAGAGGTTGATCGTTCGGTCGGATAGTGGCTTATGGCTGTTGTACAGATCGCTGATCACCTCATCGATTGCATAGCCGCAACTGCGGCGCGTGAGGGCAGGGTCGGGGTACGTGTTCTCTATCAACAGACGTGTGTCGTTGTCCAGAGCGAAGCGGATGAGTTGGGCATAGATGCGCTTTATCAAACTATCTCCGGCACGATCCTCATGCCAGAACATAGCACCGAAACGTTCCTCCAGTTGGGAAACGGTGTATTCGGCAAAGTGCTCGGTTGAGCCGTCAGCCAGCACGCCTATTGCCTCGCACACGTGCGGGCGCGTACTACCATATATAATTGAGTGCGTGCCACAGCTGTTGTTGCCGAACATGCCACCTATACAGCAGCGGTTGGAGGTGGATGTTTCCGGACTGAAGAACAGCCCGTGAGGACGGCAAGCGATGTTCAGTTCGTCGCGAACAACGCCGGGTTCCACCCATGCGTAGTGCTCCTCGGGGTTGATCTCTATGATATGATTCATGTTCCGGCTGATGTCTGCTACAATACCGCTACCCACCACTTGTCCGGCGATCGATGTGCCGCCGGCGCGAGGGATGATGCTGGTGCCACGCCTGTGTGCCTCGGCTATCAGTGTGCGGATATCATCCTCGTCGGCGGGATAAGCCACACCATAAGGAACCTCACGATACACGCTCGCATCGGTGGAGTAGGCGATCTTGTGCAGACTATCAGTCAGAATACAAATGCTCATGTTCTATAGCTCTCGCAGCGTAGCGAGCAGGAAGTGGTAGAACTTCTGCACGGTAGCGATGTTCACGCGCTCGTCTGGGCTGTGAGGGTGCTCGATCGTCGGTCCGAACGAGATCATATCCATTCCCGGGTAGTTGCGTCCGATAATACCGCACTCCAGTCCGGCGTGAATGATTACTATCCTTGGCTCATTGCCGAACTCGCGCTCGTAGATGCGCTTCATCGTGTGCATGATAGGGCTGTTGATGTTCGGTTTCCATCCTGGGTAGTCACCCGAGAACTCCACATCTGCACCGGCTATTGAGAACGCCGAGTGGATCACCTCTCTCAGTTCGCGCTTGCGACTCTCAACAGCCGAGCGTGTCAGGCAGCACACGGTGATAACGTGTTCCTCGCCCTGCTCGCTGAACTCGATCATTGCCAGGTTGTTCGATGTCTCCACGATATCGGGCATCTCGGCCATCATCCTATATACGCCGTGTGGGCATATAGTGATGGCGTGGATCAGGAAGTCCTGCACATCCTCCGGCATCTCTACCTTCGGGCAATCCACTTGCTCGGCGTTGAGGCTGATAGCGTCTTCTATGCCTTGGAACTCGGTCACGAACAGCGTCTCGAACTCATCAACGAGATTGAGTACATCGTCCAGTGCATCGGCAGGGATTGTGATCACGGCCTCTGCCTCGCGCGGTATAGCATTGCGCAGCGAGCCTCCTTCTACACGTGCCAGACGTGCCTCGTAGTTCGTCACAGCCTCCTTTAGGAAACGGAAGAGCAGCTTGTTGGCATTCGCGCGCTGCAGATGAATATCGCAGCCCGAGTGTCCGCCCTTGCAGCCTGACACGCGTACGCGCACTGCTATATCGCCCTTCTCTACCGGCACAGGCAGATAGTGGAACGTGGCTGTTGTATCTACGCCACCAGCGCAACCCATGTACAATTCACCCTCAGTCTCCGAGTCGAGGTTGAGCAACGTCTTGCCCTTAAGCCAGCCCCCCTCCAACGCGAACGCGCCATACATGCCTGTCTCTTCGTCCACAGTGAAGAAAGCCTCCAGCGGCGGGTGAACAACGTTCTTGTCAGCCAAGATAGCCATGGCTGTAGCCACGCCGATGCCATTGTCCGCACCCAACGTCGTACCGTTGGCGGTCACCCACTCGCCGTTGTCCTCCACATAAGCCTCGATAGGATCGTTCTGGAAGTCAAACTCTTTATCGGAGTTCTTCTGTGGCACCATATCCATGTGCCCCTGCAGGATAACGCCCGGGTGGTTCTCGTAGCCCGGCGAAGCAGGTTTGCGAATCAGCACGTTGCCGATAGCATCGGTCAGCGTCTCCAGTCCGAGACTCTTGCCATATTCAACGAGGAACTGTGAGATCTGCTCTTTCTTGCCCGACGGACGGGGGATCTGTGTGAGCTTGGCAAAGTTCTGCCAAATGCCCTGTGGTTGAAGATCATTCATACTTATTTTGGATTTAAAGGTTATTACTTGTTGTTGTCATCTCGCCGCAGATAGGTATACTGAGCAGATGGCGCACTTTGTCCGGCTCATTGGGGAACTCGCCGAACAGGGTCATCATCTTGGTCAGCAGCGCTTCTGTTGTTATGTCGTAGCCGGAGATGACGCCGGCCTTCAGCAGGTTACGTGCCACATCGTATTGCCCCATATCCACTGTGCCGGTAGAGCATTGCGTCTTGTTTACGATGATCACGCCCTTGTCCACTGCCTGCTTGAGTGCCTCGTAGAGCCAGCGTGCCGAAGGCGCATTGCCCGAACCGTAGGTCTCCAACACCACGCCGCGCAACCCGGGGGCACTGAGCACCGCACGCACAACGGTCTCGTTGATGCCAGGGAAGAGCTTGAGAATGGCTACATCGGTGCAGGTATGCAGATGGGTGAACAGAGGCATGTTCGCCTCGGGGTAAAGGATAAAGTTAGGGCGGTACTGGATATGTACGCCTACCTTAGCGAGTGAGGGGTAGTTATACGAATCAAATGCCTCGAAGTGCTCGGCGTTCTTCTTCGTTGTGCGGTTGGCGCGGAACAGGCTACCCTCGAAGTAGATCGTCACCTCCGGCACCATTGGCTTGCCGTCAGCTCCCGTCTCTGCGGCTATCTCGATAGCGGATAGCAGGTTCTCCTTGGCATCGGAGCGCAACACGCCTACAGGCAGCTGCGAACCGGTGAATACGATAGGTTTGCCTACGTTCTCCAACATGAACGACAGGGCTGAGGCGGAGTATGACATCGTGTCTGTGCCGTGCAGGATAACAAACCCGTCGTAGCGGTTGTAGTTCTCCGCTACCGCCTTAGCCATCTTCACCCAGTTGGTCGGGCTGATGTCCGATGAGTCAATGAGCGGACTGAACGGTAGCATCTCTACCTCCATGTTGCCGGCAAACAGTTCGGGTACAAAGGCCTTGAACGTATCCACATCCGCCGGATGCAACGCTCCTGACTGCGCGTTACGTACCATCGTTATCGTGCCGCCGGTGAGTATGACTAATATTCGTTTCATAATTTATAGATAAAAGGTCGCTTCGCTAAAAGAGCAAAGACCGCTTCGCTGAAAGATTACATGATGAGTTTGTAGCCCTTGCCATGCACTCCTACTACCTGTGCTTTGGTGCCATCCAGGTGTTTGCGCAGATGATTAATGTACACGCTTAGACTTCTGCTGGCGAAGTATGACTCCTGCCGCCACAGCGTGCGCAAGATCAGATTGCGCTCCACCGTATGGTTGATGTTTCGGCACAAGATGAGCAGCAGATCGCTCTCGCGGGCAGACAGGTGCATCTCACCTAACATCTGCCTTACGGAGTCGAAATGTACGCCGTTGCCCAGGTCAAATGCCACCTCGGTATTCTTCTTGCTCAGCTGGCAGCGGCGCAGGATAGCGCGGATCTTGCACAGCAGGATATCCATCGGGCAAGGCTTGGTCAGGTAGTCGTCGCAACCGAGCTCGTACGCGCGCACTACATCCTCTATCGATTTGCGCTCGGTCAGGAAGATCACCGGCACCTCGCTGCCCGCCTCGCGGATCTCTTCCAGCATCTCAAAGCCGTTCTTCTGCGGCATGTTGATGTCCAGCAGACAGAGGTCGTAGTGGCGCTTGCGGAAGCAGTTGGCTCCTTCTTCGCCGTTCTCACACAAATCGGCCTCGAAGTTCAACCTGCGCAGGTAGTCAGCCAGCAGCGAGCCTAACGCCACGTCGTCCTCGCAGAGCAGCAGACGCACTTGTTCTTCAATTATCCTGTTCATGTCTTACATTGTGCTCAGCACCACGCCATACAAGGCTATAGCGCCGATGATATAGATGAGTAGAGTGATTCCCCGGGATTCTGTCTCCTTCTGCATCAGGTAGATCCCGGTTGTTGCGGTCAGCGCGCACGGTAGTAGTGCCCAGCAGTCCTGTCGACTGGCGGAGAGCAGGATAAGCGGTGATGATAGCAAACCCATGAGCACCACGTGGTAGAGAAGCATGCGTGTGCTCACCAGATCGTACGTGCTTCGCTGGAACGCACTGATTCCAATCACGATGAAGGCCGATAGCATCACAGCCACCGCGGTGATGATACATGCCGGCTGATCCAAGCCGAACCACCGGCGGTCAAGCAACTGGCCGTAATCCCATGCATCTGCCCAGCCGATGTACATCGCTAACACATAGTACACGCCCACCAGTGCTACAGCCAGCAGCGATGCTAAGATGCTACGCAGCGTGAACGTACCCTGTAGCAGCACTACGATCCACAGGAAACTGATGCACCACAAGGCATCGGGAACCAACAGCGCCGCCAGGCAGAGCAGTAGCGTGACAAAGAATACCAAGCCGCTGGGCTCGTGCGTGTCGGACATGTCGCGCGTGATGTACAAGAAGAATAGCAGGATAACTATTGGCAGTTGGGGCTGCCAGTGCATGCGCAGAAGCGGGAAGACCGCTGTTGCCAGCACATATAGTACGGCAGGCAGTAGGGAGAAGTGCGGCGCGGCTTTGGCGCGGTAGAGCGTGGTGCATAGTAGCACACCGTTCAGTAGAATAAGCAACTGTGCCAGGAGCGTGGTTGGCCAGAGCTCAGGGGCACGCACATAATCCGGCACCCACATACACAATGCCGCTATCAGCAGCAACAGTGCTACCGATAGGGGCATCTGAGTAATTTGGCGCAGGAAGTACCTCACTCTTTCAAACGATCAATTGTCAATTATCAACTATTCAATGAATCCCTTGCGGCGGAGCAGGTGCTGCGGGTCAGCCTCTTTGCCGCGGAACTCGAGGTAGAGTTCGTGCGAGTCGCGCGTACCACCTTGCTCCAGCAGGTGGCGGAAGCGGGCTGCGGTCTCAGGCTCGAACAGGTTGCCTGTCTCCCTGAAGGCAGCAAACGCATCAGCATCCAGCACGGCCGACCAAGTGTAACTGTAGTAGCCCGCCTCGTAGCCGGTGGTGAAGATGTGATTGTAGAACGTAGGACGATAGCGAACGATGATCTCGTCAATCATGCCCATTTTCTTCAAGCTCTCAGCCTCAAATGCGTTCACGTCCAGTCCCTCGGCGCTGGTTAACTCGTGGAAATCCATATCCAGTATAGAAGCAGACAGCAGTTCGGTGGTCACAAAGCCCTGGTTGAACTTGCCGGCAGCATTGATCTTCTCTATCAGCTCGTCGGGGATCACCTCGCCTGTCTTGTAGTGGAACGCATAGGTCTTAAGTACCTCGGGCTCGTACGCGTAGTTCTCCATGAACTGACTGGGCAGCTCCACGAAGTCGCGCGGTGTGTTCGTGCCGCTCAGGCTCTTGTAGTGCGCCTTGCTCAATAGGCCGTGCAGCGCATGACCGAACTCGTGGAATAGGGTCTCCACATCGTCCATCGACAGCAGCGATGGGTTGCCGGCAGCGGGTTTGTTGAAGTTACCCACATTGATGATCACCGGACGATGATCCACACCGTTTTCGTCGATGTACTGTGGCAGGATCTGGTTCATCCATGCGCCCGGACGCTTACCCGCGCGAGGGAAGTAGTCGGTGTAGAGGATGCCGATCAGACTGCCATCGGCATCGGTTACCTTGAATACCTCCACCTCTTTGTTATACACTGGCATACCTTCCAGCTTCTCGAACTGCAAGCCATATAGCTTTGTTGCTACACCAAAAGCACCCTTGCGCACATTGCTCAGCTCGAAGTACGGCTTGATCTCCTCTTCGTCCAGCGCATATTTGGCCTTACGCAGTTTCTCTGCATAGAACCACCAATCCCACGGTTGCAGTTTCTCGCCCGGCAGGTCTTGGTCGAGCAATTTCTGCAGTTCAGCGGCTTCGCGCTTGGCAGCAGCCAGTGAAGGCGCCCAAACGGATTGCAGGAACGCATCCACTATCTGATGATCCTTAGCCATGCAATCAGTCAGGATATAATCGGCGGGATTATCGAATCCGAATAGCTTGGCACGCTCGATGCGTAGCTCCATTTCGCGCAGGATAACGCCCTTGTTGTCATTGGCGTTGTCATGGTTGCCGCGGGTGGTGTAGTCCATCAGCAGCTGGCGACGCAGTTCTCTGTTCTCGCAGTACTGTAGCACCGGTGTGAACGATGTGCGCTTGGGCGTGAA
>DBXI01000076.1:101493-111025 GCA_002309255.1 Bacteroidales bacterium UBA1216
GTCTCGGCTACCACGTTGTTGCCGAACTTAAGCGACAGCAACCCTAACTCTTGGTTGATTTCCTTCAATCGTTCCTTCTTGTCTGCCGGCAGGTTAGCACCATTGTCGGCAAAACCCTTGTAGGTCTCGGTCAAGAGACGCATCTGCTCGGGCGTCAGATCCAGGCTCTCGCGCTGGTCATAAACAGCCTTCACGCGGGCGAACAGCTCCTCGTTCAGAATGATGCCGTCACTCAGCTCGCTCAGCATTGGCGACACCTTCTCGGCTATATCGTTCATCTCATCGTTGCCATCGGCTTCGAGCACATTGAAGAATACGCCCACCACACGGTCGAGTAGCAGACCGCAACGGTCAAGTGCTACGATAGTGTTCTCGAAGGTCGGCGCCTCCTCGTTGGCGATGATGGCATCTACCTCGGCTTTGTTCTGGCGGATAGCCTCCTCAAAGGCAGGCATGTAGTGCTCTAACTTAACCTGATCAAACGCCGGCACACCATAAGGCGTCTGAGGCTGATCAAGCAACGGATTACTCTTGTTGCATGCTAATACTGTCATAGCAATTGCTCCTAATAATAAAATTTTCTTCATTGTTGTTCTTTTTTTTTGCGCCCTTCGTGATGTCGTGATCACGTGATATCGTCATCTCGACAGGATTGGGGCGCCCTTTTCAACTCTATTTTATTCTAACGTTTTTCTCCATCGATTGTTTGATGCGCTGTCTGAGTTCAAGCGACTGCGTATCGGCTTTCTGGTACCAGTGCGGGCGGAAGTCCTGTGCGAACTTGCACTTGGCGAGCTTGATGCTCAGGTTATCCATCGAGCCGCTCACGTTCACGCCCAGGTAGATCGGACTGAGTACGTTGATATCGTAGTCGAAGGTCATGTTCGTATTATGCCGTCCGCCCAGCGCCACCATGTAGTTGTCCATCTGCACGCAGAGCGGATAGACGTCTATCTCGTTCTTGTAGATCGTGATCTCGGCATTGATGGAGTCGATCTTGTTCTCTGTCTTCTTGTTGAATAGCAGCAGTCGGCTGATCTCGGAGAACGTCTCGCCATCCAGCACCACCAGATCCTTGCCTGTCAGCGAAGCCGCACCGCGCAGGGTGCTCATCTTCGGCTTGTACTGGCTGTTCAGGTAGGTTTCGGCCGCCAGGTGGAACTCCGCAGCGCCCTTGAACGAACTCAGCATAGGCATCATGCTCTCCAGGTCGGGGATGATGCTGGTCAACTCATCCAGATCCACATCCAGCATGTGATAGTCCAGACCCATGTACAGGTGGTTACGGCGCGGCGTGCGGTACATAGCTGTCAGTTGCAGCTTGGCTGCACGGCACACAAAGCCCACCTCATCCAGCACCAGCGTGCCGTCGTTCACATAGATGCCGCCTTGCAGGTTCTTAGCCACCTGGTTAAATATCTCCACCTCGCGCATATGTGTGTTTAGCGCCAAGTTGACATCCGTTGGCACCAGGAAAGGCTCGATCTCTTTCTTCTCCTCGCCCCCGGCAACGGAATCAGTGCTTTCGACTTTCGACTTTTGACTTTCGCCTGCCGCCGTCTCCTCGCTGCCGCTGTCGTCGCTGAACCACATCAGTAGCTGGTTGGCGTCGCAGTGCTCGGATTCGATCTCCAGCACACCTTCCAGGATCGTATCGTGGCGGAACCACTTGCCTATGTTCCGTACGTATCCTTTCAGGCTCAGGTCGGATTGGCCTAACTCGATGCGTGAGTTGTCGATGTTCATCTCGCGGTTGGAGTAGTTGAAGTCGATCGACGGGATCACCACCGGCTCGGGTATGCGCTCCGGCATGTTGAGCTCACCGTTCTTCAGATCTACCTTCAGGCGCGGGTTCCATTGCAGCAGCACATTCTTCCCCTTGGCGTTATAGCGTGCTGCGGCTTCCAGCGCCAGTGTGCCTGTCGTGGCAGCTAACTCGTTGCCCACCTTAGCCTGCAAGGCTTGGGTGTTGATCTTCGCCTTCAGGCGCGGAGCGGATTTGTCTTTCCGTCCTCCGCTGATAGCCGCCTCGAGCTGAGTGGCTTGTAGTTGGCCGCTTATGTCCTTGAAGAACCCGTCCAGTGATTGGCAGTCGAGCGTGGCTCTAACCACAGGCATCACCGTTGTATCCTTTGTGTTATATTCGGCATAAGCCGACAGTCTGGGCGCATCAATCACGCCTCCCATCGAATCCATCTGCACCTCTATCGGCTGTGCGGATTGCACTCCTACGGCTGCGTACAGCACCGGGTCGTCGGATAGCACATCCCCCGCCTCCAGACGGATAGCAGAGCGCTGCAGCTTGGCGGTGAGCGGTGTAGCCATCGCGAAGTCCACGCGGTCGGTGTTCAGGTCTATGCGCGCCCAGTTCACCTTGGGCTGAGTGGGGTGGGCGTTAGGCAACTGAACGGTTGCGTGGGTCTTGCCCAGGTTGGCTACCATCGAGTCCATCCGGTAGTGGATATCCGTGAGCGTCAGGTCGGCTGCTATCTGCCCCTTCTGCAGGTTCATCTTCGTCAGGTCATCCAGGCTGATCTTCGCGCTGAGTGTACCGCGCGTGCGGCCTTGCAGATCCATCTGTTTGGGCAGGAAGTAGTCGAAGTCCGTCAGGTGGGCGTCCAAGTCGATCTGCAGGTCAAGCATCATCTTTCCCAACAGATCATTGACCTTGCCTTTGGCTGCCAAACGGCTCTGCTTGGTCTCGGCCGACAGGCTGTTGATTACTACGTTCGAGATCTGCCCTTTGTTGAGGTTGAGATCGGCATCGACGTTGAGCGCGAGCTTGCGCAGGGTGTACGGAAAGGGTTTGTAGCTTCCCTCTGCCTCATCCAGCGTGAGGTGTGCTGTCACGAGCGGCATCTGCTGCTCGCTGTACGCGCCGCGCGCTGTGGCATCCAGGCTGACCACGCCGTCGATATCTATATCTTTCAGTCCGGCGGTGAAGGTAGCCGGCACGAGTGCCAATAGCGGTTTGATCTGCCACTTACCTGTGCTGATTGTGGCGTTGAGGTCGATAGCGTCACCGAGTGTCACCTCGCCCTCTGCACGCAGGTTGAACTCATTGAGCGCCAGACGCAGACCGTCAAAGGCGAAATGCATCTTTTCCAGGTTCATCGCCATGGGTGCAATCAGCTCCAGGTGCAGCTTGTCGGCGTAGGTATCACCCTTCAGTTGAGCGCATACATCATGGGCATCCAGCGCGATGAGCATATCGTCCCAACTCTCCGCCTTGGCGCTCAGCTCTGTAGCTCCGAACGACGCGTTGATGGTGTCCTTGGCATCCACAAAGGTGATGCCGCGTGCCTGCAGATGCAATCCGTCCACCTTCAGCTCCTTGAATGGCAGACTGAACGCTGTCGTGTCCTCCTCCGTCGTGTCCGGACTACTGACGAATACAGCAAGGTTGTTCTCGCCGCCGGCGTTGATGAAGAAGTTCACGCTTGCACCCTCCAGTGCCAACTCGTGCACATGCAGGTTCTTGTTCGTTAGGAACTCCTGCACATCCACCGTAGCCACCACGTGACGGGCTTCCACCACCGTGTCGTTCTGCGCACCCGTCATCGGATTAACCAGCAGCAACCCGTCGGCACGCAATCCAAACCGCGGGAAGGTGGAGAAGAACGTCAGATCGACCTCACCTATCTCGTACTGGCAAGTGATGAACTTGCCGGCGGCCTCACGGGCGATAGGTGTCAGACGAGCAGGCGTGAACACCACATACACAGCGATGCACACTACCGCCACCAGCGTCAGCAACAAGCCGCCTATCGTCCAACCTATGATCTTTAGTGCACGTCTCATTTAGGACTAACAATTTTAGAGAAGTAGAATTTGATTGACGAATGATCTTTCTCGTAATATACCAGATCGGTGTCGGTTAGCTTGGAAACCACATACACCTTCGGGTTCTCCGCACCTTCGTTATCCATCAGGTGGATCTCGGTGAGTGTACCGCTGGTCTTCAATTCGTACTTGAACCAACCGTTACCCGGATGCCCCAGCTTCTCTCTGTTCCACAGCAGGTACTCCTCGAAGGTCATCTCCGGATCTTCCCACTCGCTGTCATCCCACTCGTAGCCCAAGTAGTATGGATACTCCTCCGAACGCTCCGAGGTGAAGCGCACGTAGTGCTCCGTTCCGTTCTCCTGCCAGTAACTCTGTAGGTCGCTTACGTTGAAGGTTGGAGTATTGCTGCTACCTCCGCCACCTAACAACGAACAACTACTCAATACAAGGCCTACCACTGCGGCCAGCGCCAAATAATAGATCTTTTTCATTTTCATATCGTTATGCTTTAGAAATTTTAACTGTTGCATTCATGTCCTCAATCAGTGTGCCGTCCTGCAGGCTGTCCACCAGTGTGATGCTGTTAGCCAGCACCTGCGATGCGATGTACTCGCCGCAATGCTCCACGGCGGCGTTGATGGCGTCGTCGCGGACGATCTGCACATGGATGCGGTCGGTGATATCCAAACCGCTGGATTTGCGCAGGTTCTGCAATCGGTTGATCAGCTCGCGCGCTACGCCCTCTTCAACAAGTGAAGGCGTCAGCTCTATATCCAGCGCGATGGTCAGCACGCCGTTGTTCTGCACCAACCAACCCGGCATATCTTCGGTCAGGATCTCCACGTCTTCGGCGATGAGCTGATAGTTGACAGTTGACAGTTGATAGTTGCCTTCGGACTCCATCTGTGCAATTTGCTCCTGCGTCATGGAAGCGATCTCTGCGGCTACGGCTTTCATCTGAGCGCCTACTTTCTTACCTAACACCTTGAACTGCGGCTTGATCTTCTTCACCAGTCGGATCTCTGACTTGTCTGCCGGCACGATCACCAGCTCCTTCACGTTCACCTCGGCGCGGATCAGGTCGGCTACATGCTGCAGCGCTTGCAAGGTCTGCTCGTCCTGCACGGGGATAACCGCTTTCTGCAGCGGCTGGCGGACGTTCTTCTCCGCTTTCTTCCTCAGCGACAGGATCATCGAGGTTGCCTGACTTGCCAGGTACATCGAGCGCTCTAAATCGGTATCGATCATCGCCTCGTCGGCTACAGGCCAGTCGCTCAGGTGCACGCTTGTGCCAACGAGGTCGCGGTAGAGGCGGTCGGCATAGAATGGTGCGTTGGGTGCCATGAGTTGGGCAACGGTACGAAGGCAGGTGTAGAGCGTACTATAAGCCGCCTGCTTGTCGGCATCCATCTCACCGCCCCAGAAACGTTTGCGGTTAAGGCGCACGTACCAGTTCGAGAGGTCATCCTGCACGAAATCGGAGATAGCACGACCTGCTTTTGTGGGCTCGTAGGCCTCGTAGGCTTCGGTCACCTCTTTGATCAGCGAATTGAGCTTGGAGAGTATCCACTTGTCAATTTCTGAGTAGCCTGACGTTAGGGTTGACTGTCGGTTGACCGTCGAGAGCACCCCACTGCACGCTGTTTGCGGGGACTCCGCAGGTTGACCGTCGGTATTCTCCGCTGGTATCCAGCTATCGACATTCGCATACAAGGCAAAGAATGCGTAGGTGTTGTACAGCGTGCCGAAGAACTTCCTGCGTACTTCCGCCACGCCCTCCGGATCGAACTTCAGGTTGTCCCAAGGTGCGGAGTTGGTGAGCATGTACCATCGGACAGCATCTGCGCCGTAGGTGTCCATCGTACCGAAGGGGTCAACAGCGTTGCCCAGACGTTTGGACATCTTCGCACCTACTTTGTCAAGCACGAGGCCATTGCTTATTACGTTCTTGAATGCCACCTTGTTCTCTATCATCGTGTGGATGGCATGCAGCGTGAAGAACCATCCGCGTGTCTGATCCACACCCTCTGAGATGAAGTCGGCGGTGCGGGGTGCATCCTGGTTCTCGAACGGGTAGTGGTTCTGTGCATAAGGCATTGCGCCAGAGTCGAACCACACGTCGATCAGGTCAAGCTCGCGCTTCATCGGTTTGCCGCTGGGTGATACAAGGATGATGCTGTCTACATACGGACGATGCAGGTCGATGTTGGTTGGTCTGTAGTTCTCGGACGAGTAGTCGCCAACCTTGAAGTTAGGCCAAGGATTAGCCTTCATGAAGCCTGCCGTCACTGATTTCTCTATCTCGGCAAACAGCTCTTCGATCGAACCGATGCACAGTTCCTCTTGTCCGTCCTCGGTGCGCCAGATGGGCANNGGCAGCGGTGTGCCCCAGTAGCGCGAGCGTGAGAGGTTCCAGTCGTTGAGGTTCTCCAGCCACTTGCCGAAGCGCCCTGTGCCCGTTGATTCGGGTTGCCAGTTGATGGTCTTGTTCAGGGCGATCATCTCGTCGCGCGCCGCGGTGGAGCGGATGAACCATGAGTCCAGCGGGTAATATAGGATAGGCGTGTCGGTGCGCCAGCAGTGCGGATAGTTGTGCACGTGCTTCTCTATCTTCACCACCTTGCCTTCTTGCTTCATCTGCATACACAGACGTATATCGATGTTCTCCGTCTTCAATGCCTTCTGCTCGTCGTACTTGCTGTCCGTCCAGAAGTTCACCTTGTCGTAGGCGTTCTTCACATACTGCCCTGCCCACACTCCATAGAGCTCGGTGTTCACAAATCCCTTCACAAACTCCTCGTGCAGTTCATCGGTCAGCCAGTACTTACCGGTGAAGTCCACCATCGGGCGTGTCTCGCCGTTCTTGGTGATCATGTAGAGTGCCGGCACACCGGCTGCTTCGGCTACGCGTTTGTCGTCCGCGCCAAAGGTCGGCGCGATATGTACGATACCTGTACCATCCTCGGTGGTTACATAGTCGCCACTGATCACGCGGAACGCATCGGCGCTGCGGTCGATAATCTGATCCTGCTCCTTGTTGTAGTCCACCGGCTTTACCCAGGGGAAGAGCTGCTCGTATTTGAGGCCGACGAGGTCAGCACCTTTGTAGCGTGCTACGATCTGAGGCGCTAACAGATTGCCCTCTTCGTCCACGCCGCACAGCTCTTTCTTATACGCATCCAGTCGTGCCTCAGCGAGGATAACATGGTCGCCGGCAGGGGTAACAACCTCCACGTAGTCGATCTTTGGCCCAACGCACAGTGCGGTGTTCGATGGCAGTGTCCAAGGCGTAGTAGTCCAAGCTATGATAAACCGTCCGTCGGCAAGGCGGAACTTGGCAGTGCAAGTTGTATCCTTCGTATCCCTGTAGCACCCCGGCTGGTTCAGCTCGTGCGAACTTAGTCCTGTGCCTGCCATCGGCGAGTAGGGTTGGATCGTATAGCCCTTGTACAGGTAGCCCTTCTTGTAGAGCTGCTTCAAGAGGTACCAGAGGGTCTCGATATACTTGTTGTCGTAGGTGATATACGGGTGCTCCAGATCGACCCAGTAGCCCATCTGCTTTGTCAGGTTAGTCCACTCGCGAGTATATTTCATCACCTCCTCGCGGCAGGCAGCGTTGTACTCATCCACGCTGATCTTCTTGCCGATATCCTCCTTGGTGATGCCTAACTTCTTCTCCACACCTAACTCCACCGGCAGTCCGTGCGTATCCCAGCCGGCCTTGCGCTGCACCTGATAGCCCTGCATCGTCTTGTAGCGGCAGAACGTATCCTTGATCGTGCGCGCTAACACGTGGTGTATTCCCGGCATGCCGTTCGCCGAAGGAGGACCTTCGAAGAACAGAAATGGCTTATGCCCCTCGCGCGTGGAGATGCTCTGATGGAACAGATCTTCCGCTTCCCATTGCCCCAACACCTCACGGCTCACCTGGGGTAAATCCAGTTGTTTGTACTCAGAAAAATGTTTCATTGTTTATATTGTCAATTTTGTGTGCACGTAAAAGCGTGCAAATATACGAAAATTTTTGCATATTTGCAAATTTTCCGCTACTTTTTGCATTTTTTTTAACTTACGCTTGCAAATATCATTTTTTTTTCGTATCTTTGTAGCCGTTTTAGAACAAAAGATTGTTCTCCGAAATGTTTTTAATGTTGTTTTTGTTTAAATAACCCTACATCAGAAAGTTAAAATAATCTAATATCTTTTATACCTATGATTCTATCTTTTCAAATTAACTATCGTACGGTGTACGGCCAAGAGTTATGCATCGTAGAGACCGGTTCGAGCCTCGCCGGCTGGACGGAAGAACACCCGCTCATGCTCACCTGCCAGGGTGAGGATTTCTGGACGACCACCGTGCAACTGGATACCACCGGTGCCATCACCTACAAGTACTCTATCCGTCTGCAGGAGGGTGGCTACATCTATGAGTCGGGTTTGGATCGTCACCTCACTATCCGTGCAACCGACAAGAAGGTTGTGATGCGCGACTTCTGGCAGGCAGTGGACTACGAGAAAGCCTTCTACACCACTGCGTTCCTAAAGTCTCTCTTCGCCCGCCATGGCGCCAAGAAAGCCAAAGCCAACGCCAAGGCTAATATCACCTTCACCATCGATCTGCCTCAGATCCTGCCGTCACAGGGCGTAGCCATCGTGGGCAGCATACCCCAACTCGGCGAGTGGAATGTGGATCGCAAGCTCCCGATGAACGACGCCGAGTTCCCCGTATGGAAAGCCGATATAGAGGTCAGCGGAGTGAATACATTCGAGTACAAGTACGTCATCTACGATCTTAAGAGCGGCAACGCGGTGGACATGGAGTGGGGCGAGAACCGCCACGCCTGGGGTCTGCCTGAGAAGGGCTCGCGCCTGCGCGTCAACGACCGCTCGTTCCGCCGCACGCAGCCGCGCTTCCGCGGAGCCGGCGTAGCTGTGCCTGTGTTCAGCCTACGCACAGAAGAGGGATTCGGTATAGGTGAGTTCCAGGATCTGAAAAAGCTCGCCGACTGGGCGGCGCTCACCGGACAGAAGATGATCCAAACACTGCCGATCAACGACACTACGCTCACCCACACCAACCTCGACTCCTACCCATACAACGCTGTCAGCGTCTTCGCGCTCCATCCTATATACATTAATATAGAGAAGATCGGTCGCCTCACACCGGCGCTCAAGAAGAAGTACGAGGCCACCAAGAAGGAGTTCAATGCCAAATCCATCGCCGACTACCAGTGCGTCTATGACGAGAAGATGAAGTACTTCGAGGCACTCTACAAATCCGAAGCCGTTGACTGCTTCGCCAGCGACGAGTACAAGGCGTTCTTCAAGAAGAACAAGAGCTGGCTCGAACCGTATGCCAAGTTCCTGGCTAAGCGCGACAAGAAGGAACAGGGCTTCTACTACTTCCTGCAGTTCCATGCCGACAAACAACTCAGTGATGCAGTGGCTTATGCACACTCCATTGGCGTAGCTATGAAGGGCGATATACCTATCGGTATCAGTCCAGACTCGGTTGATGCAGCCGTTGAACCCGAACTGTTCAACCTCAATGCCTCGGCAGGTGCACCGCCCGATGATTTCTCCATCAGCGGTCAGAACTGGGGCTTCCCGACCTACAACTGGGACGAGATGGCTAAGGACGGTTACGACTGGTGGCGTCGTCGCTTCACGAAGATGCAGGATTACTTCGATGCCTATCGTATTGACCACATTCTGGGCTTCTTCCGTATATGGCAGATGCGCAAGA
>DBXI01000076.1:111048-112672 GCA_002309255.1 Bacteroidales bacterium UBA1216
TGTGGAACATGGGCGTATGCCTCGATATCGATCGCATGACCAAACCCTATATCCGCGGTAACTTCCTCGGCGATGTCTTTGGCTTCGACACTGAGATAGCCAAGCAGCGCTTCCTCAATACCAACGATGGTTATGTCTTCTGGTTCAAGGATGAGTTCGACACCCAGATCAAGGTGCAGGACTACTTCGACGCCGTGCTGGCAGATGAAGACAAACTCCACGAAGCAGGCTTCATGAACAAGGATCAGGCAATCAATCTGCGTGAGGGATTGTTCTACCTGCATTGCGAGGTGCTGTTCGTGCGCGACCAGAAGAATCCCGATCTGCTCCACCCCCGTATCAGCATCTATCAGTCGCACTCCTACACCGAGCTCTACGACGATCAGAAGCGTATCATCATGAACATCTACAATGACTACTTCTTCCGTCGTCACACCGAGTTCTGGCGCCAGAGCGCAATGCGCAAGCTGCCGACCTTGATCAGTTCTACCGGTATGCTCTGCTGCGGCGAAGATCTGGGCATGGTGCCCGATTGCGTTCCGCAAGTCATGCACGAGCTGCAGATCCTCAGTCTTGAGATTCAGCGTATGCCAAAGGATCCGAAGCGCGCGTTTGCTCATCCTGCCGATGCTCCGTATCTGAGCGTTTGCACTACCGGCACACACGACACCAATCCGTTGCGCGCGTGGTGGGAAGAGGATCGCCAGGTAACACAGAAGTTTTACAACGACCAGATGGGCTGGTGGGGCGAAGCACCCCGTGAGATGACGCCCGAGATTGCCGACTTCATCGTCAAGCAGCACATGTACAGCCCCGCTATGTGGGTCATCCTCCCGCTGCAAGACTGGCTGGCTGTCGATGGCGAGGTTCGTCTGCCCGATGCACACGCCGAGCGTATCAACCTGCCGTCGAACCCGCGTCACTTCTGGAACTACCGCATGCACATCAGCATCGAGGATCTGATGAAGAAGAACGACTTCAACGAGCATATCCGTCACCTGACTGGCGTGCGCTAAGCAGGCTCGCTATTCACCAAAAAGCAAAGCACCTCAATCCGGGGTGCTTTGTTAGTTTTATACTTACGATAAAAGATTGTCTGTCAACGCTTCAGCTCGAAGGGGAACGAGGCGATGAGTGCGCCGTCGATGAAGAAATCGGCATTATAGGTACCCTTGTACAGGATTTCTCCTACGTTCCAGTAAAGCGTCTCGTCAATAGCCTCGCCGCCATACTCAAACTCTTTCGACAGTGAGTATTCGATCTCGCTGTTCTCGAAAGCGAACATCCGTTGTACAGGGTTAGGCAGACTGATCAACTCGCCGTCAGGACGTACGATACGTACATATACCTGCTTTATGCCGCGGTCGCTGGTGATGTTCTTGCCGATAGTGAAGTCAAACTGAATTTTCTGCATCTGGTTGAGGTTCGACGTCTTGCGGTCATTCTTGTTCAGCGGTGTAACCTTGAAAGCCGTTATCTCCAGCATGGACGCACGCGTCACTTTTTCGCTCAGATGGGTGTTCTGCTGCTGCAGTTCTTCTGCCTGCTGTTGAACAACGGCGTACTGTTCGCGTACCTGACGGTTCTCGGCGGTCAGACGCTGGTTGGTCTGGTTGAGCGAGTC
>DBXI01000047.1 GCA_002309255.1 Bacteroidales bacterium UBA1216
AAGTAGCCGCTACTAATCATAAAAAAAGGATTGCAACGTTAATCGCTGCAATCCTTTCTCATGTTATGAGTGCACTACAAATAAGCAACCTTTTTCAGTGCCCTCGGAAACTGTACTTTTTTTTTAGAAAAATTTGCAAAAATCATTTTTTTTTTGTATCTTTGCAGTCGATTTTGATTGGCATGAAAATCAATCGTTACCTTAGCTTGCATGCGCCCAACGACGACCTCAATTGCTATGCTTGAAAATCAGTTAAATATGCTTCATCTACATCACATAGGTTACACGGTAGCCGATATGCAAGCCACCATACGGCAGTTCGCCCTCTTCGGCTATCAGCCCGGAACCATCCTGCATGATCAAGCACTGCAGGTGGACATCTGTTACCTCACTATTAATGGGGCTACTACCATTGAACTCATCCACCAGTACAGCACCGACTCGCTCGAGGCTAAGCTGCTCGACACCAACGGTGTCATGCCCTACCACATGGCATACGAGGCAACGGATTTTGATGCCGACTGCGCCGACCTCGACGCACGCGGATACGAGCGACTGTTCAGCCCCGTGCACGTACAGGCACTTGGCAATATACGCATCTGTTACTTCCATCATCCGGCTATCGGATATATCGAATTACTTGAACAAACTCTGTAATATGAAACGATCATTCATATGCTTACTCATCGTCGTCTTCCTGTGCGGCACAATTCTTTCGGCCTGCAAGCCAACCGACACCCCTACACCGGATAACAACTACTCCGCAGCAACCAACGAGCTCATTGCCCTCGTCAACAGCAACCCGCAGCTCAAAACGCTGCTGGAGAAGGCTATTGCGAAAGGTGCTGAACTCAACCCCGACACCCTGACCAATCCCGCTCAATCGCTCACCAAGTACTACGATTTTGTGGAGTGGGCGGCACACTCTATGCCCTGGTCGGTTATCTATCAGCCTGAAGGTGCGGATATCTTCACCCGCATCGACCAGAGCCTGATCTACTTCTTCTTCATCAACGACATCCCCCTGGAGGAGCTCGAAGGTAAGTCGCTGTACAACAACTCCCTGCAGTACTACGAACCCTACCGCACATGGCTCAAATCGTTCGCCAAAGCCTGGGGAGCGTACCTCGACACCGAGGACTCATGGAAGCCGGAGTACTACGATATCGTTGCCAAAGAGGATATATTCGGCTTGGCGAAAGGCTGGTACGAGGATCCATCTAACTGGAGGACCTTCAATCAGTTCTTCGCCCGCCGACTCAGCTCACCCGCAGTGCGACCTATCGCTGCACCCACCGACAACAGCATCGTCGTATCACCCGCCGACGCATGCACGCAGGGCGTGTGGATGATCACCGAGGATGGATACATCCAGATCGAAGACGAACCCGGTGTGCAGATTAAGTCACATAAGTTCAGCAGCATATCCGAGCTGTTAGGACCTAACAGCCAATACAGCAACGCTTTCAATGGCGGCACACTCACTCACTCCTTCCTCAATATGTATGACTACCATCGCTACCACTTCCCTCTCTCCGGTACGATCCGGGAAGTCAGCATCATCGAGGCGGATTATGCGGTGGGAGGTAGCATCGTCTGGAACGCGTACAGTAACACCTACGACCTGTACTGCGACACCCCCGACTGGCAGTCCATCGAGACGCGCGGCTGCGTCATACTCGATACGCCCGAGTTCGGCGTCGTGGCACTACTGCCTATCGGCATGATGCCAGTCACCAGCATCAACTGGGCACCCGAGGTCAAAGTCGGTGCTCAGGTCACCAAGGGACAAGAACTCGGATTCTTCCTCTTTGGCGGTAGCGACTTCGTCATCCTCTTCCCAAAGGATGTCTACTTCTTCCTCACGCCTGACACCTACTCCCATCAGCTCATGGGCGAACAACTCGGGCAACTGGTAAAACACTGAGTAGCACACGCATCATGGCTAATACCGGATATATAGAAATTCGCGGCGCACGCGAACATAACCTGAAGAATATCAACGCGCGCATCCCGCGCTATGCGCTCACTGTCATCACCGGACTGAGCGGTTCGGGTAAGTCGTCGCTGGCGTTCGACACGATCTACGCCGAGGGACAACGGCGGTATATGGAGACTTTTTCTGCGTACGCGCGCTCGTACATAGGCAACATGCAACGCCCGGATGTGGATAAGATCACCGGTCTCTCGCCCGTCATCAGCATCGACCAGCGCACCACGGTACGCAATCCGCGTTCCACGGTCGGGACAATCACCGAGATATATGATTTTCTGCGACTTCTGTACGCCCGGGCTGCCGATGCCTACTCTTACATCACCGGCGAGAAGATGGTTCATTACACGGACGAACAGATCGTCTCGCTCATCTTCGATAACTATGCCGGCAAACGCGTGCTGATGCTGGCACCCGTTGTTCAGAACCGCAAAGGTCATTACAAGGAACTCTTCGAGCAGATACGCCACAAAGGCTTCATTCAGGCGCGTGTGGATGGCGAACTCGTAGAGATAACGCAGGGCATGAAGCTCGACCGCTACAAGAACCACACTATCGAAATCGTCATCGACAAGCTCAAACTATCCGTTGAGCAGACAGATGACACGCAGAAACGTATCTATCAGTCACTTGACAAAGCCATGCAGCAGGGCGGCGGCATGATCATGGTGTGCGAGGCGGATGGTCAGAACGCACGGTTCCTGTCGCGCAACCTCATGTGTCCGACAACGGGCATGAGTTACCGAGAACCTGCGCCGCACACGTTCTCCTTCAACTCGCCGCAAGGCTGGTGTCCGCGCTGCAAAGGTCTCGGACACATCAAAGCATCCGAACTCAACGCCCCGACGGACAACAGCGACGAACTCAACGACATCGTTCATGACGACAGCGACTGGTACAAGCGAATGCTCGCCTATATCGACCAAGCCAAGGACGAGGACGACGATACCCCCAAACAGGAGCAGGACATCATCTGCCCGGTCTGCGGTGGCAAACGCCTGAGCAAAGAATCCCTATCCTACCGCCTCGGCGACTACAACATTGCCGCGCTGGCGGACATGGACATCAATCTGTTATTGGACTTCATCGTCTCGCTGCAAGGCGAGAACTCCACGATCCGACTAACCACGCGTCAACAAGCCGTGGCACAGCCAATCCTCCGCGAGATAGAGACGCGCCTCAGATTCATGCAGCAGGTCGGACTGACATATCTGTCTCTTTCCCGCCCATCGGATTCACTCTCCGGCGGCGAGAGCCAACGCATACGTCTCGCTACGCAGATCGGCTCAAAGCTGGTGAATGTGCTGTACATCCTCGACGAACCGTCTATCGGACTGCATCAGCGTGACAATCAGAGGCTCATCAACTCGCTCAAGCAGCTGCGCGACATGGGTAACACGGTCATCGTCGTCGAGCACGACGAGCAGATGATGCGCGAGGCGGATTATATCCTTGACATAGGCCCTCGTGCCGGTCGTCTGGGCGGCGAACTGATTTTCTCAGGTACACCCGCCGAACTGCTCAAAGCCGATACCCTCACCGCCCAGTACCTCCGTGGCGAAAAGACCGTCGCCTCTAATAGCGCCAGCGCTCTCACAGCCGAAGGCACTTTAACAGCCGAAGGCGCTCTAACATCCAACAGCGTCAGCCAATCTTGGCTGACACTCACCGGCTGCACCGGAAACAACCTCAAGGATGTCACGCTGCGCATCCCATTAGGCAAGATGGTATGCATCACAGGCGTCTCTGGTTCGGGCAAATCCACGCTCATCAACCACACGCTCTACCCCATCCTTTCGCAGCATTTCTATCGCAGTCTGACAGCCCCCATGCCCTACAAGAGCATCAACGGCCTCGAACATATTGACAAGGTCATCAGCGTCGATCAGAGCCCTATCGGTCGCACACCACGCTCCAATCCTGCCACTTATACGAACGTCTTTACGGACATCCGCGAGCTCTTTGCCTCTTTGCCCGAATCAAAGATTCGCGGTTGGAAGCAGAACCGTTTCTCGTTCAACGCCAAGGGCGGACGATGCGAAGAATGCGCAGGTAACGGCTACAAGACGCTTCGGATGCACTTTATGCCGGACATCTACACGCCATGCGATGTGTGCGGCGGTGCGCGGTACAACCATCAGACGCTCGAGGTGCGCTTCAAGGGAAAGACCATCAGCGACGTACTGAACATGACCGTCAACCAGGCGGTGGAGTTCTTCGAGGCGCAACCCTACATCCTCCGCAAGATTAAATCCCTGCAGGAGGTCGGGCTCGGTTACATCAAACTCGGGCAGTCATCCACCACCCTTTCCGGCGGCGAGAGCCAGCGTGTGAAGCTCGCTACAGAGCTGGCGCGCCCATCTACCGGCAAAACCGTGTATATCCTCGACGAACCGACCACAGGTCTGCATTTCGACGATGTGCGTGTACTGATGGGCGTGCTGCGCA
Organism: Bacteroidales bacterium UBA1216; assembly: GCA_002309255.1. Classification (GTDB taxonomy): domain Bacteria; phylum Bacteroidota; class Bacteroidia; order Bacteroidales; family Paludibacteraceae; genus Colicola. The sequence continues at coordinate 4,442 of DBXI01000047.1, forward strand.
AACTCGTGGACAAAGGAAATACGGTCATCATCATCGAGCATAACCTCGACGTCATCCGCACCTGCGACTACCTCATCGATCTTGGTCCCGAGGGCGGCAACGCCGGTGGCCGCATCATCGCCGAAGGCACCGTGGCACAAATGCGAGAGCAGAAAGGAAATTCAATAACTGCTCAGTATCTATAAAATGTCAATTATCAATTGTCAATTATCAATTACCTATGAATATAGCAATCATCGGCGCCTCGGGCGCAGTAGGACAAGAACTGCTTAAAATATTACAGGAGCGCAAGTTCCCGTGCGACTCGTTAAGGCTCTTCGGTTCCAGCCGTAGCGCAGGCACGTCGTATGAGTTTAACGGCTTATCCTATAAGGTGGAAGAACTGACACCTGAAGTGTCGTTTGAAGGCATCGACATCGCCTTTGCCTCTGCCGGAGCTGGGACTTCGCGCCGCTTTGCAGAGCAGATAACGAAGCACGGAACAGTCCTTATCGACAACTCCTCCGCGTTCCGCATGGATGAGGATGTGCCTCTCGTTGTGCCCGAAATCAATCCAGAGGATGCACTGGCCGCGCTCCAATCCGGTAGCCGGCACATCATAGCTAACCCCAACTGCACAACCATCATCCTGGCTGTTGTGCTGCAAGCTATCGAGAAGTTAGCACATATCCGTCGCGTGCATGTGGCAACCTATCAATCCGCCTCCGGCGCAGGCGCACAAGCGATGCTTGAATTGGAAGAGCAATACCGCCAACTCCTCAGCGGCGAGCAACCTACAATCAACAAGTTCGCATACCAGTTGGCATACAACCTAATTCCGCATATCGACGTCTTTGCCGATGGCGATTATACGAAAGAGGAGCTGAAGATGTTCAACGAGACGCGCAAGATCATGCACTCCGACATTCGCGTGAGTGCTACGTGTGTGCGTGTTCCGACTCTGCGCGCCCACTCCGAAGCCGTATGGGCGGAACTTGACCGTCCCGTTGACCTCAACGCCATCCGCCACGCCATAGCGCATGCCGATGGATGCGAACTGATTGACGACCTGTCGCTATGCGGTAAGCCGGCCGAGCAGGGTTTTCCCTACCCGATGCCATTGTTCCGCAGCGGTCTGGACAATGTGGCGGTCGGCCGCATCCGAAAGGATCTTGCTGATGACAACGCCCTGACCTTCTTCTGCGTTGGCGACCAGATCCGCAAAGGCGCCGCCCTCAACGCCATCCAGATTGCCGAGTATCTATTGTCTCATTGATGACGGAAAAAACAACAGAACTATTACAGATCACAAACTCAACAAAATATCTACGATTCGTTCGGAGGTGTGACCATCCCAGAGCGGAGGTATCGCACCTTTCTTCCACTCGCCGGCAAACAACTTCTTCAGCGCCGGAGCCACAGCATCTGGGTTCGTTCCGATGAGTTCATTCGTGCCTATCGTGCACGTCTCCGGCCGCTCGGTATTATCGCGCAGCGTGATACACGGCACACCCATCACCGTTGTCTCTTCGGTGATACCACCGCTATCCGTCACAACCGCTTTCGCACGTTCCACCAAGTAATTAAACTCCAGATACCCCATCGGCTCCACGATGTGCAAGTTCGGCATCCGTTTCTGTAACGCTTCCTCACTTCCCCACAAGCCATGGAATAGTTTAGCGGTACGAGGGTGTATCGGGAAAATAATCGGAAATCCATGTGCGTTATCTACGATTTGTTCCATCATCGCACGCAAATGGTTCTCCTCATCCACATTCGCAGGCCTGTGCATCGTCATAACGATATACTGCTTTTCTTTCAGCTCCAACGAGTCCCACACTTCCGGCTTCCTAAACCGCGCCCTGTTCGCCAACAGCGTATCTATCATCACATTCCCCACAAACCATACACGTTGACGCATCATTTCATCATTGAGAGGCTTTGCCTCGCTCATTCCATCATTCATCAGCGTCGCTCCCATGCGAACCAAGTTCGCATTCGCGACGTCTGATGTCGTGAACATATAATCCGCCAGACTGTCCGTCACCATACGGTTGATCTCCTCCGGCATCGTCAAGTCCCAACTGCGTATACCAGCCTCCACGTGGCAAACTTTCGTGTTCAACTTCTTCGCCACAATCGAGCAAGCCATCGTGCTCGTCACATCGCCCACGACCAGCACCACATCCGTCGGATGCGCCATCAGTTCCTTCTCAAACGCAATCATGATCGCAGCCGTTTGTTCGGCTTGCGTACCACCGCCGCACCCCAAGTTCACATCCGGAGCCGGAATACCCAACTCCTCAAAGAACGTGTC
>DBXI01000016.1:0-154 GCA_002309255.1 Bacteroidales bacterium UBA1216
TCAGGCGAACTTCAACGCGCAGAAAGACCTCCCCGGCGGCAAGAAAACCATGAAGAGCTACCTGTGGAGCTTGGAGCTGGCGACGTACGACCAGAACCACTAATTGACAATTGACAAATGACAAATGACAATTGACAATTGACAAATGACAAAT
>DBXI01000016.1:243-56866 GCA_002309255.1 Bacteroidales bacterium UBA1216
ACCACGACCTCATCGAGCATCCAGCGTGGCGACACAACGGTGATTATCCAGAGCAAAACGGTCGAATCCTACGACGCAACGAAACGGCTGTACTGACCGCCGAGGCGTTGAAATTGAAAGAAAAGTGCGGGCAACCGCACTTTTTAATAGCGAATCTTACTCCGCCCGAAAAGGCAGGACTTGATAACGTGGGGTGATCACCACTCGTGTATAAAAAAACGGAGTGTCCTTTTGGGGCACTCTCGTTGGTTCAGAAGCTCTTCTGCACGCCGAACTTAAGGCCGTACAGGCCGGGCGTGAACTGGTTGGCCAGCATGTTTCGCAGCTTGCCGGAGAAGATGATGACATCGTTGGTGTACTCGGTGTAGTTGCCTTCCTCCGGATCGGAGTAGCGGAACGCTGTGCCGCTGTAGCCGAGCGAGAGAATGGAGAAGAAGATTTGGAAGGTGCTCTTCTTGTTGAACTGATAGGTGATGACGGGCGAGATCTGGAAGCCGTAGGTTATGCTGTGGCGCAGACCTTCATAATCCGTGCCTTTGGCCTGCGTCGCATCCACTGTCGGGAACTCCATACCGGTGTACAGGTGTCCCTCGAGCCAAATGCCGACCTTGCCGTCGAACATCGTTTTGAGTCGGTAGCGAACGTAGGGCGTTACCTCCCAGCTGCCCTGATGCACACGCAGATCGGTGGAGAAGACGGTATCGACGCCTGCAGCGTTCAAGCCCGACATGCTGTAGGTGGTGACAGTGTTCTGGTAACTACCGCCTATACGCAGACCCAGATAGACACGCTCCTTGAGTCGCCAGCCTATCTCCGGCGTCAAGCTGACGGAGAAGCCGTTCTCCTTGCGAAGCGAGCGAGTGTCGTTGTGGTAATAGATGTCGAAGTTATAACCGTAGTAGAGCTTCTGCTTCCATACGGGTATCTCCGGTGCAGGCAGCACTACTGAGGTGCTGTCCTGCGAGGTTTCGGGGGTCTTCGTCTCGCCGATAACCGTTGCAACGCCACCTAAGCCGGTTGCGAGGGGATCCGGTTGCTGAGCCATCAACGCGCTAACGGAAAACACTACCAGAACGACGAGAGATAGTCTGCGCGCTGCGTGTGCGCTCATAATGTTTGACTGTTTCATATGGGTTTTATTTTGCATGACTTCTTGTTATTACAGAAGCACTCCTTCGATAAAGATCTTCAATCCGATAGCGATCAATATACATCCGCCGAGGATATTGGCGTTGAAGGGTAGATGCCGTCCGAGTGTTCGTCCGAGCCAGAATCCGATGAGCGAGAACAGGGTGCTGGTCATGGCGATGATGCTGACCGAAAGCCATAGCACCTCGGGCACAGGGATGAACAGCACGCCGACGGACAGGGCGTCGATGCTGGTGGCGATAGCAAGGATGAGCATCGTGCTGAGGGTTAGAGCCTGCGGCTGCTCTTCACTCTCATCTCTCGTCTCTCGACTCTCTTTGTAGGCCTCGAGGAGCATCTTGCCGCCGATGAAGGCGAGCAGGATGAGGGCTATCCACGGGCTCCAGCGAGTGAAGAAATCTGCGAAGAGCAATCCGGAGAAGTAAGCGATGAGCGGCATGCCGCCTTGGAACAGGCCGAACAGGATAGCCATAACAATCATCGGACGCCAACGACCGCCCTGCATGCCCTGCGCGATGGAAACCGCGAAGCAGTCCATGGCAAGACCGATAGCCAGAAGGATGATTGATAGTAAATCCATTATTTAATTGATAATTGACTACTAGTGGTGCGTTAACTTTATTGCATACTCTTATATCTTGCTGATATATAGTACATTATAAGCATATTTTGATTTTTTGATTTGATCAGACAATGTTTTTTGTGTTTTTTCTTTTTAATGATTTTCTCTGCAAGAGACGAGATTTGGTGGTAAAAACTATCCATAAATTCATTTATGAGGAGTTTTTAGCAGCAAAGATCGTGTTGAGCGTAGCTCTAAATCATTAAAAAGTGGTTTTATTTGTTTTTGTCTAATTTTATCGCAACAGCACTAATAATTGACAATTGATAATTGACAATTGATAATTGATATTTATTTTTCGTAGTAGCGTATGGTTTCACCGATGAGGTAGTTGCTGCCACCGATGAAGATGATATCATCGGGTTGAGCAGCCTGCTGCGCATGAGCGAGTGCCTCTGCTATACTACTGAACGCCTGCGCGGGGACGTCGGGGTGGAGGAGCTGCCACTTCATGAGCAACTCATCGGCAGGCAAGGCGCGATGGCTGGCAGGCTGCGTGAAGTAATAGTGCGCATCCGCCGGCAAGAGCCGAAGCACGGCATCGATATCCTTATCCGCAACCATGCCAAACACAATGTGAAGATGTGTGATGTGTGATGTGTGATGTGTGAGTGCTTGCAGTTGCTGCACATAGGTGCTGACGCCGTGGCTGTTGTGGCCGGTGTCGCAGATGGTGAGAGGATGCGTAGCGAGCGTCTCCCAACGACCACGTAAGCCTGTATAGCGCACCACATTTGCAAAACCTTCCTGCAAATTGATAGGTGAAAGGTGAAAATTGAAAGAAGTGTAGTTCCTGAGGACTTGCAGGGCGACATAGGCGGTCTGCATGTTCTTCTGCTGGTAGTCACCTTTAAGTTCGCAGTCGGGCGCGAGGCGCAGGCGCTGACGGCGCATAAAGCCACACTGGTCAGCAAACCATATTCGGCAGTCGGTGGTCTCAAGTCCTTCACCTAATATATTACATGCACGCGCGCGATCGAGGAACACGGGATCGGTCTCAGGGTGCGACTCGCCTATCACGCAGGGTACGCCGGGCTTCATGATGCCGGCTTTCTGGGTGGCTATCTCGGCAAGCGTCGTGCCAAGCAGATCGGTGTGATCATAACCAATATTGGTTATGACTGTCAGGGCAGGAAGAACGATGTTCGTGGCATCCAACAGACCGCCCAAGCCCACCTCTATAACCGCCACATCCACCTGTTGCTCTGCCAGCCAGCAGAAAGCCATGGCTGTGGTAAGCTCAAAGAACGAGGGTTGCAACTCTGCAAACAGCGTCTGGTGCTGCGCAACAAAGTCGGCGACGTAGTCCTCCGATATGAGACAAGGTGATGTTTGATGTGTAATGTGTGATGTTTCAATCACTCTTACCCTTTCGCAGAACGACACGAGGTGGGGCGAGGTGTAAAGACCTACCTTGTACCCCGCAGCCGCCAGACAGGAGGCGATCAGATGGGAGGTCGAGCCCTTGCCGTTGGTGCCCGCCACGTGAATAACTGGAAAGGGTGAACGGGTTAGTGGGTGAGTGGATGAGTGGGTGAGTTCAGCCATGAGCCGGCGCATGGTGTCCAGACCGGGCTTATACGCCGCAGCACCCACCTGATGGAAAGGTGGCGCGATGGCGTACAGGTAATTTATGGCTTCATTGTATGACATTATAGGCTTTTCTCTTTCAGCGCAGCGGGGTCCCCAAAGAGTTATGCTCGCGTGGGGTGCTTTGTAGCGGTCTAATTAAACTGATAGTTGAGTATCTCATCCTTCTTCTGCGTGGTGAGCCAGTGGTAGAAAGGTTTGCTGACGCGTATGTGGACGTTGCGGGCGGTGAGTGTGATGCCGTTGTGGTGGAGCGAGTCCTCTATGCGGAAGCGAATGACGAGGCCTTCGTTATCGCTCGCCGCCTGACATTGTTCGCGGAAGTCGGACGACCAAGCCTCAGAGAGCTTATCGACGGGCATCGTGATCGTCAGTCCGTGCACGCGGTTCTTCTGGGCATCTTGTAGCAGCTGCACATCCTTGACGCGGCACTCGTACTCCGCCTCGGCGAAGGGTTGCTCGCGGTAGTACTTACCTCCCCACCCGCGCGGCTGAACCTGCACGGAGACGTAGGCATACACATCTTTCTTCAGCAGCGGCGCAAAGCGCTTGTAGTCCTCACCGAAGATCACGAACTCGTAGCTGCCCGAATAATCCTCGATGGTGTACCGGCCATAGAGCGACCCCTTCTGCGAGGTACGTTCCTCGGCGGCGGTAACGATGCCGCCGACGGTCAGCTGGCGCTTCTCGTGAGCATGTATCCACTCCTCAGGCGAGAGACGTGCGGGTTTGGGGGTGCTCTCGCTGACCACCTCTTTCTCCTCGGTTACCGGTTCGCCGTCGGCGTCGCTGGTGACGATGGTCTCCACGGTGGTCTCCGTCTCATCCCCTTCCTCGCTGTCGTTGCCGCCCTGAGCGAACTGCTGGATAGCCGATGCACGCTGGTCGGGCTTCTCCCAGTCACGGAAGCGTTTGAGCTCCTCGGCGGTAACGGTGCAGAGCTCACGCACCTCAAACTCATAATCGTCGAGCGGATGGGAGGACAGGTAGATGCCGATCATCTCCTTCTCCTTATTGAGGCGCTCGATGTTCGTCATGCGTGGTGCGTTGGGCATCTCGGGTTTGAGTATATCCACCTCCATCTCGGCTGCGCCGAACAGGGTGAACTGGCTCTCCGCCTTGTTCTGCTGGTAGAGGTTACCGTAGCGGATAAGGCTGTCAAGGACGGTCTCGCCTTTGGAGTTGATGCCCAGCAGCTGCTCGCGGTAGAGCCCGGGGAAACAGTCGAAGGCTCCGGCGTAGGCGAGGCTCTCTATCGTTTTCTTGTTGCAGGCTGCGAGGCTCACGCGCTCGACGAAGTCGAAGATATCCTTGTACTTTCCGTTGCGCTCACGCTCGGACACGATCGCCTCCACAGCGCCCTCACCTACTCCCTTCACGCCACCCAGACCGAAGCGGATATCGCCCTGGCTGTTAGCCATGAAGTTCAGTCCGGACTCGTTGACGTCGGGTTCGAGAACGCGGATGTTCATCTCCGTGCACTCGTCCATCAGGCGCGTCACATCCTTCGTGCTGTTCTTAAGGATGGTGAGGTTAGCCGCCATGAACTCCGAGGGATAGTGCGCTTTGAGGTAGGCGGTCTGGTACGCCACCCATGAGTAGCAGGCAGCATGCGACTTGTTGAATGCGTAGCTGGCGAACTTCTCCCAGTCAGTCCAGATCTTCTCCAGTATCTTCGGGTCATGACCATTGGCCTTGCCGCCGTCCATGAACTTACCTTTCAGCTCCTGCAGGATAGCCATTTGCTTCTTACCCATCGCTTTACGGAGCTTGTCACTCTCGCCACGCGTGAAGTTCGCCAGCAGGCGCGACAGCAGCATGACCTGCTCCTGATAGACCGTGACGCCATACGTATCCTTCAGGTACTTCTCCATGACGGGTATATCGTAGGTGACAGGCTCTACACCGTGCTTGCGGCGGATGAACTGCGGGATGTAATCCATCGGCCCGGGGCGGTAGAGGGCGTTCATGGCGATCAGATCGCCCATCACGGTGGGTTTGAGCTGGCGCATGTAACTACGCATGCCGGACGACTCAAACTGGAACACGGCTACCGTCCGCCCTTCCTGGAAGAGCTTGTAGGTCAGTTCGTCGTCCAATGGGATATGATCGATATCGATGTCTATGCCCTTGGTGCGCTTGATGGTGCGAATGCACTCCTTGATGATAGAGAGGGTGATCAGGCCAAGGAAGTCCATCTTGATCAGGCCTACGGACTCGACCACGTGGCCGTCGTACTGCGTGACAAGCACACGCTTCTGCGTCTTGGGATCAAGCACAGAGGCGAGCGGCGCGAACTTGGTCAGATCATCCGCGCCGATGATCACGCCACAGGCGTGGATGCCAACTTGGCGGATAGTGTCCTCGAGCTGCGCGGCGTACTCCAGCGTGTTGCGCAGGATTGGATCATCGCCCTCGTAGATCTGACGGAGCTCATCGACGTACTTGTAGCAGTTTCTGAGGTTCACCTTAGGTTTCTTTCCCTTGTCATCCTTGATGCTATCAGGGAAGTCACGTGCGGGAACGTATGACTTGAGCTCGTTGCTCTTGGGGATAGACACCCCCTGCACACGCGCCACGTCGGCAAGCGCCGAACGCGTAGCCATCTTGCCGTAGGTGATGATGTGCGCCACATGCGTTGCTCCGTACTTCTGCGACACCCAGTCCAGCACCTTGCCGCGACCCGAGTCCTCGAAGTCGGTATCGATATCAGGCAGAGAGATTCGGTCGGGGTTCAAGAATCGCTCGAACAGCAGATCGTACTTAAGCGGATCAAGATCGGTTATCTTCAGGCAGTACGCGACCACTGATCCCGCCGCCGAACCACGACCTGGTCCAACGCTCACGTCCAGCTCCTCGCGAGCGGCGCGGATAAAGTCCATCACGATCAGGAAGTAACCGGGGAAACCCATGGTCTTCATCGTGTGTAGTTCAAAGCGTATACGCTCCTCCTGCTCTTCGGTCAAGGTGTCACCGTAGCGCTGGTGTGCGCCCTTGTAGGTGAGGTACTCCAGATAGTCAGCCTCGAACTTGATGCGGTACAGACGGTCGTATCCGCCGAGTTTGTGTACGCGCTTCTCAGCCTCCTCCTCGGTCATGATCACCTCGCCATGCTCGTTGCGCGTGAACTCGTTGTACAGCTGCTCGTGCGTGAACTTCTGCCGCCACTGCTCCTCCGTACCGAACGATTCAGGTATATCGAACAGCGGCATGATCGGGTCTTTGTCCAGGCTGTAGGTCTCAACCTTGGCGGCTACCTCCAGGGTGTTCGCGAGCGCCTCGGGCAGATCGTCGAAGATGCGCTCCATCTCCTCGGGCGTCTTGAGCCACTCCTGCTTGGTGTACATCATCTTGCGCGGCTCGGAGATCTTGTTGTTGGTGGATATACAGATCAGGTGCTCATGGGCATCGGCGTTCTCCTCGTTGAGGAAGTGTGCATCGTTGGTGCAGATGATCTTGACGTCGTACTTCCGCGCCAGCTCGATCAGTACAGGGTTGACGCGCCGCTGCTCCTGGAAGGTCTCCTGGTTGCCGTTGGGTTTGTCGGTCTGATGGCGCTGGAGCTCGATGTAATAGTCGTCGCCAAACACGCGCTTGAACCATTGCACAGTCTCCTCCGCGCCCGCCAGATCGCCATGCAGCACTTTCTGGCTCAGCTCGCCGCCCAGACAAGCCGAGCAGGCGATGATGCCTTCGTGGTACTGCTCGAGCAGCTCCTTATCTATACGCGGGCGCGAATAGAACGCATCGTCCATGAAACCGGCGCTGGTGAGCTTGCATAGGTTATGGTAGCCCAGCTCGTTCTTGGCCAGCAGGATCAGGTGCCAGCCGGATTTGTCCATCTGCTCGGTCTTACCGTCCGGCCAGGTGAACTGCTCATTCGTCATAGATCGCCGCGTGCGCCAGGCACAGTACGCCTCTATACCCACGATGGGCTTGAACGGCACGAAGGGCTCGGAGGCATCGTGGGTCTCTGCCCACTTCTCCTCGTTCTTCTTATTGACCTTGCCGCAATAATCCAAGAGCTCCTTGATGCCGTACATGTTGCCATGATCGGTCAGCGCCACGGCAGGCATGCCGCAACGGATACATTTATCCACTATATCGGGCACCTTGGACATACCATCCAGCGTCGAGTAGTGCGAGTGCACATGCAGATGAACAAAAGACATAACGTTCTACTAATTTGCGATTTATGATTTAGCGCACATTTGGCACTACAAAGGTACAAAAAATTTTGCATATTTGCAAGAGAATGCAGGTTTTTTTTTCTTTTTGATTGTAAGGACGTCAAAAAAAGCATCGTCCCCGCGAAAGAGACGATGCTTTTGTTCGACGGCTACGCCGTCATTTTGCTACGGCAACGCAGTAAGTTATAGCTTAACGGAGCTGCAGACCCTGGATGGTGTACATCTGTCCGTCGCGGAGCAGATAGAGCTGTCCGTTGATAATGAGCTTAGTAGTGCTAACTGCAGCGGCATTGGTGTTGTCGATGGCTGTAACAACTTTGCGTACAGGACGGAGCTCCAGACGGCTCTCGAACTTACCCTTCTCGGAGTAGATGGTGCAGGGCTCGCTGAGCTCGTAGGTGTTACCGGTCAAGCGATCGTAGAGCACATAATCCTCGGCGTAGATCGGCATGTCGATGGTGATGTCGCCTGCGTTGAGCAACGTGTATCCGAGGCGGATATTATCGTCGCCCTCCGGACGAACCATCTGTGCGCACTTCACGTTATTGATGTCCAGGAAGTACATCTGGATTGGTGCGGTCGAGGTGATGAACTTCGAAGCATCACGACCTGCCTCGTACTCCAGCTTGGAGTTAGAGCGGAAGATGACGCGTGACTTGTCGGTATAGCCACCTGCGGTAGCGTTGATGTCGATGCGGATGTTATCTTCTATAGCTCTTGCACGTGCGGGAGCGGGTTGGTTAGCAACCTGGAACGAAATTGAGCCTTCGCCTGCAGTCTGAACGAAGAATGCCTGCAGTGGCTGGAGCTTGAGATCAGCAGAGCTGAAGAGGATATTGTCGTAACCTATTCCGTTCCAAACGGTAGCCGTGGGTTGCTCGCCTGCGCCGGATACAACGACGTTCGAGCCGGAGAGCTCAGCGTTGAGCGGGTTACCGATGAAGTTCCAGTTGGCGTTCTCAGCATGCTCGGCCTCGTAGGCGTTGAGTTGAACAGAGGCCGTTTCATTCTGCAGATTCTCAGGATAAACATTCAGACGGAACGTACCGGCGGTGGAACTCCAGAGGATGTATCCCTGTGCAGCTGCGAAATCAGGATCGGTTATACCTTCCCATCCGGACTTGGCTTGTGCACGTACAGCACCGTTATAGGTACCCCATGCTACATCCGTCAGTCCCGGATAAGCGAACTGCTCCGATGTCCAGCGGTTGTACTCAGGATGGATAGGCAGGGTGAGGAACGTCCACTGGTTGGCAGCCACCTCTACATCCACGAACGAAGCGCCGTACTCGGCGATGAAGGTAGTATCGCTGGTAACAACAACGGTACGCGGGTTATCGGTATTACCGTCACTCCAGCGGATGAAGTGCTCCTCTGTACGTACGGGAGGATTAAGGATAGTATCTGCACCATGAGCTATACTATGCGTCTCAGGCTCTACAGCGCCATAGATGATGGTGATGGTGTACATCTGCTTCGTGCTGGTGTACTGGGCGAAAAATTCTCTGTCGCCTGTGATTCCCACGAACTGCTCAACACCCCAGCCGGCAAAGGTATAGATGTTTCCTTCTTCATCCATCTCGCGTTTGGGTTCTTCGCCTTTGTACTCAGGAACTGCGCCATGTTGCAGGGAGTCCTCGTAGAGTACTGTATCGTTCCAATCCAAGAAGCGAACTGCATAAACGCTGATGATGGTGTCGAACAGCGGAGCATAGGTCTGATTGCCTACTACTGTTGCACCTTCGGGGATTGTAGGATCCCAGTCGCGGAACACGAAGTTGAGTCCCTGTTCAGGCTGGCTCTCCTTGGTAGGAGGAACCTGCGGCAGAACGATCACTGCGCCGTAGCGGTAGTCGGTCGTGTTATACTCTTCGCCATTCGCGTCCAAGAAGGTGATCTGGTACAGGTCATGCGAGTAGATTGCGTTCAGTTCGAGCGACTCATTGAGCGTGAGTTGACGCGACTGATCCTCTACCTCATCACTCCAGCGGAGGAAGGTGTAACCCGGGATCTCGCGAGCAGTAACGGTAAGCGAGTAGCCTGCGTCGTATGTGCCTGCGCCTTCCGGAGCAAAGCCCTGGATGGTGTCACCGTACTCCTCATCGATAGCAAACATAATCAGGTCGACCTTCAGTTCACCCGGATCGCTTGGGAATTCCTGCGCCTGCATCGATGTGCCGGCGATGATGCCTAATGCGGCAATTAAGGTAAATAGCTTTTTCATAATAGTTATGAGTTTTTAGTTAGTATTCAGTATTCAAAAGTCAGTATTCAGAAGTCAGAATTCAAATTAGCGGAGTATATATTTTCGTCCGTTCTGTATGACTATGCCGCGGAAGGATGGATCGACCTGCACGCCGAGGATGTTGTACATCGGTTGCGTGGGATCGAGCGGTTTGGGTGCAGGTGTGTTGCTAACATCCTGCGGCACGTCGGCAATAGCCGTGAGCGTGAACTCTGTAAGCACGTCACGCGTTCCGTCGGGTCGGCTGACATAGAGTGCGTTCATGACACGAGCCGCTATTTCGGCACTCCCTCCGGCTACCTCCACCTCGCCATATTCGGCATCAGGTGGCGTGATAGATGTCTTGTTACGATCAGCTGAGGCGAAGCCTGACAGGGCAGGTCCTCCATCCTCGTCAATGAGGCGTATACCGCGTACACGGCGGCGTACAGCTGCCGGACCGCGTAGCGAACGGACATACATCGAGACAGAGTCGAAAAGGATCGAGGCCGACGGAACGCCGATGATAGGCACATCACCTTCGGCATGCAGCACCCCTTCGCCTCGGATAACGATATCCGACTGCGAGGAAATAACCGTGTCGGCTATGATGTGCGATGTGTCGTTAAGCACGATGACAAGGGTGTCCGTACCCGTATAGGAGATAGCCGACGTGAGGCTGTCGCCCACCTCTAAGGAAGCCGCGTTGAGCGTGAGGACGTTCTCCTCCGTGTTATAGATGATGGTGGAGTCACCACGCACATCAATCTCGGGGATCAACTGGGTAGTGTCCTCGGGGTTGACGACCTGAACGGTATCACCCATAACAACCACAACAGGGGGCGCATACAGGTTGCCCGGATCAGGCGGAAACTCAGGAGCATGCCTGCGAGCAGACACAACAGAGGATGCCAACAAAAAGAGGCATATAAAAAGCATGTGAGTGGTACGAATTCGCATACAATAAAAACTGATAAGGTTACTCCAATGCATTTTCGCCACAAAGATACGAAAAATAATTCAAATTAGCAAATATTTTTTGAAATATTTTACTTTTATTACAAAATATTTGTATATTTGCATAAATTTTCGTATTTTTGCATGCAAAATTGGAAAGAAAAGGTGGAGTACGGATTCCTCGGATATCAACGGAAAGAGATTTTAAAGAGTACGAATTCCACGCATCTCAACGTAGAAGTATTAGTTTAGATAAAATATACTATGAACATTGTGAACATCATCAGTCGGCGATTGGGGCTGAGTGAGAAACAGGTGCAGGCGGTGGTAGGCTTGCTCAGCGAGGGCGCGACTATACCGTTTATTGCGCGATACAGGAAGGAGCGTACGGGTTCGCTGGACGAGGTGCAGATAGCCGCCATCCAGTCGGAGAACAGCAAGCTGGAGGAGTTGGAGGCCAGGAAGCAGACCGTGCTATCGACAATTGAGGAGCAAGGGCAACTGACGGATGAGCTCAGGGCAAGGATAGAGGCGTGCGAGGACGGCGTAGAGCTGGAGGATATCTACCTACCCTACAAGCCGCATCGTAAGACACGTGCTGACAAGGCGCGCGAAGCGGGGCTGCAGCCGCTGGCTGATGTGCTGCTTAGGCAAGATCCGCATACCGACTGCCGTCGCGAGGCGCAGAAGTACGGCAAGACGGATGAGGCGTTACAGGGTGCGCGGGATATACTGGCGGAGCAGATCAGTATGGATGAGCACTCGCGTAACGCCGTGCGTCGGGAGTTCAGTTACACGGCTATGATCCGCACCAAGGAGGTGAAGCAGCTGACCGAGCAACGTGCCCAAGAGGCGCTCAATTACCGCGAGTACATGCACGTGGATGAACCGCTCAGGCGCATCTCGTCACACAGGCTGCTGGCTATCCGCCGAGCAGAGAGCGAGGGCTTCCTGCGCGCGGATATAAGTTGTGACCAGGAGAAGGCGCTGGACAAGTTAGCGCGGTTGTGGCTGAAGAACAACTCAGCTGCAGCGTACGAAGTAGAACAAGCAATGGAGGACAGCTACAAACGTCTGCTGAAGCCGGCGATAGAGACGGAGTTTGCCGCAACGGCGAAGGAGAGAGCCGACAAGGAGGCTATCCGAGTGTTTGCCACAAACCTGAGGCAACTGCTGCTGGAGAGTCCATTAGGGCAGAAACGCGTGCTGGCACTTGATCCGGGATTCCGCACGGGCTGCAAGCTCGTGTGCCTTTCGGCACAGGGCGATCTGCTGTACCATACGGCAATCTTCCCCCACCCGCCTGTGAACAAACGTGCGGAGGCGGAGACTGTGCTCAGGAAAGCAATAGAGGAGTATAAGATCGAGGCTATAGCCATCGGCAACGGGACTGCCAGCCGCGAGACGGAAGCGTTTGTACGATCCGCAGCCAGCAGCCAGATAGCGGTATTTGTGGTGAGCGAGAACGGGGCTTCGGTCTATTCGGCATCGAAGATAGCGCGAGAGGAGTTCCCCGACGAGGATGTGACGGTACGCGGCGCGGTAAGCATAGGCAGACGACTGATGGATCCGCTGGCAGAGCTGGTGAAGATCGACCCGAAGAGCATAGGCGTAGGTCAGTACCAGCACGATGTAGATCAGACGGAGCTGAAGAAAAGCCTGGATCAGACGGTGGAGAGCGTAGTGAACTACGTGGGCGTAGATGTAAACACGGCCAGCAAGCACCTGTTGACGTATATCTCGGGCGTGGGGCAAGTGCTGGCGCAGAACATCGTTAACTACCGCGCAGAGCATGGCGCGTTTGCAGACCGGAAGTCACTGATGCAGGTGCCTAAGATGGGAGCGAAGACGTTTGAGCAATGTGCGGGGTTCCTGCGTATAGCCGGCGGCAGTACCCCTCTGGACAACACGGCGGTACATCCCGAGAGTTATGCTGTGGCGGCTGTTCTGCAGCAGGCTAAGGCAGCAGGCGGCGAGGTCAGGCTGGAGGATTATGTGACGGACAAAGTGGGTCTGCCTACGCTACAGGATATATGGCGTGAGCTGGAGAAACCCTCTCGCGACCCGCGCGAGCAGCTGGAGGAGTTCCGTTTCTCGGACGAGGTGCATACGATCGACGATCTGAAGGAGGGCATGCTGCTTCCGGGCATCGTGACGAACATCAGCAACTTCGGAGCATTTGTAGATCTGGGGATACACAAGGACGGTCTGATCCATGTGTCGCAGCTACGCGGCGGCGTACAACTGCACCAGCATGTGACGGTAGAGGTACTGAGCATCGACCGAGAACGGAAGCGAATATCGCTACGATTGCATGCGTAAAAAAGCGTTTTCCTTATGCCTCGACAAAACCTCGATAAAACCTCGATAAAACCTCGTTGTAGTCTCGAGAATGTCTCGACGAAGTTGCACAAAAAAACAGAGAGCCCCGCAACTGCTGCGAGGCTCTTGTTTTGTGCCGAATGATTCGGCTGTCGCGGGACGTTACTTAACCATGATCTTGCCGGTCTGGAGACGTTTGTTGTCGGTATAGAACAGGTAGAAGAACGTTTGTCCGTGTGCGGGTATCGTGAATACGGTGCCTGTGCCACGGCAATCGGTCAGGATCTCCCTGCCGGACGAGTCGGTAGCGACCTCGATATCATTGGGGTTAGACAGCGGCAACATCAGGTTCATGTAGATGTGTCCGGAGTGATCGTAGAGGGCGAACCAAGTGTTCATGCGGATGGTGTAAATCGCGAACTGATCCGTTCCGGGCAGCTGCTTGAACAGCACGTCTTGTGCTGTGGGCTCCAGCGATTCTTGGATAGTGGACGGAATGAAGTGGATCACATAAACCGACTCTGATCCATCCGGTGCAGTGCAGTAGACGAGCACGTCGCCATCCGTACTTTGCGTTACAGAAACCTCTGCAAGCGAGTCTTGCGGCAACGCCTCAACAGTAGGTATCTCACCCTCGATGACGATATACGAGTACTCGAATATCGAATCGTTGAATCCGCGCAGCGTACTGCCGTTGACGGCAAGGTCGCTAAGCAAGCTATTGCTGCTGATGAGGATAACCTGCGAGATCACGTACACGCGTACATCATTATTTTGCGCAGTAACAACGATCTGTATCTCGGTTTGGGTACCTACTAAAGTAACCGTTTCAGTTGTATCGGCCAGCGTCCACGTGATGTCGTCAGCCTTGACGAACGCGGTAGAGTCTGTTCCGACGGGGTACTCAAGAATGTAATAGAGCGAGTCCTTGTCGAAGCCTTCTATTGTGGTGCCACCAACCATCAGGTCGCTGAGCCAGTTGATGTTGCAACGTTCGATGACGAAGTTGACAACGTACTCCAGGTAGTGCTCTCCGTCAGCAGCTGTTGTGCTGATAACTACGGCATGTTCGCCTACCGTGAGTTCGACTACGGCCGTTGTGTCCAGCAGGGTTGCGTTCACCTCGGGCATCGTGGTTGTGCCGTAAGGCAGCGTGATCGTATATTCGAACAGATCGGCGCTGAAGTCGGCTATTGGCTCACCGTCCAGGGTGATAGTTGCCAGACGTGCCTCGGGCGAGAGGCTGGTGATGAAGGTGATCGTGTAGACGGATATTGTGCCATCCTCCGCCGTAACGGTGATGGAAACCTGATTGTCCTGCACGGTCATCTGATCCTGCTGCAAGGGACTGTTCTTGACGTAGGAGACGAACGGGATATCCGTTGTGCCGTACGGCAGGGTAACAGTATAGTCGAAGGTCTCAGGATCGAAGCCGTCGAGCGGCCTTCCGGCGCAGGATATCTCGCGCAGCGTGGCATCATCATCGCGGGCGATAATGAAGGTGACGGTATAGGTGCGCTTGTTGCCATTCTCAGCGATGACAGTAGCGGAATAAACATTACCGACAAGCGAGACGAGTGTATCCTGGTACATATCACCCAATTCGAGTTCGACAGCAGGGAACTCGGTTGTCCCCTTGGGCAGGTCAAAGGTATAGTTGAGTGAATCCCCACGGAAGTCGTCCAACTGCCGTACGCCGCTCTCCGTAACGATGCTGATAGACTGGAGCGTATCCACATCCGACGGTTGGATGTCGAAGGTAAGGGTGTAGACGCTACGCGTTATACTATCCTCAGCCAATACGGTGCACTCATAGACTGTTCGGTAGGCGGTAGTAGTGGTCTTGACGATCGGGTCGAACTGCCACTCATCGCCCTTCTCGAATGTAGGTACGGGTACCTCTCGCTCGCCCATGGGCAAGGTGAAGGAATATTCAGTCGAGTCAGGACGGAAGCCGGCTATTGTCTGCTCGTTGACCGAGATGTCGCTAAGCTGGGAGTATGTCGACTTGGTGAGGATGAACTGGATGCTATAGGTAGTACGCACGGATTTATCCTGCGCAATCACCTCTACCGACCATACGAGGCCATCGGTCTGCTCGTTATCATACTCCTGGATGGTGTCATTCGCCAACGTGAATTCAACAATCCTCGGTGTCTTTTCGCCTACGGGCAGTACGAACTGATACTCCGTCTTACCGGGGATAAGTGTGAGCAGGCTATCGCCTACAGCGAGCTTAGCCAGGTCGGTATTGGTCGAATAAACCGGTTTGAAGTACAGGACGTATGCGTTGGTGTGTTTACCATCCTCAGCCGTGACGATGATGAGTGCGCTATCGCCCTGCGTGATCGTTTCGGTGGTTTGTCCAACGCTGTGCTCCACAGCCTCTACGTCCGGATAACGTTGGCCGACAGGAACAGGTATCGTATAGTGGCTGTTCATCGGCGAGAACGGGATTATGGACGGGTCGTAGTCTGTGAACGTCTTACCGTCGAGCAAGATACCCGAGAGCATCACGTCGGACGAGAGTGACTGGACGAGCAACTCGATGATGTACTGGTTGACGGTAACACTATCCTGTGCCACCACGCTGACGGTAACCGTGTCGCCCGTAACCGTGGACTCTACACGCTGGAAGTAATCGAGCGAACTGTAGCCTACCTGAACATCCAGATCCTCAACGATAGCGGAGTAGTAGTGGCGGTCGGGGCGGAAATTGGTGAGCGGCTTGCCGTTGATCATCAGACCGTTGAGTTCGGCGTTATGCGAAGGCTCGGTGGTGATGAGCAGTTCGTAAACAGCCATCTCGTAGCCATCCTGCGAGGTGACGTTGATGTACGATGTGCCGCCGATGTGGGCAGTATCCACGGTAATAGTCTGTGCGCTGTGGCCAGCCACGTAGGTGATAGATGGCATCGTGGGCTCCACTACTTTCGGATTTTCAGTCGGCAGTACAACGGCGTACTCATGCTTGTCGGGCGTGAAGCCTGCGAGGTTCGCGCCGTTGAGTTGAATCATTCTGAGCGAAGCGTCAGACGACAGTTCAGGCAGTACGTCGATGCTGTATTGTGCCTGTGTACGACCATCCTCGGCAGTAACCTGGATAGTGTATCGCAAGCCAGCTTTTTGCATAGCTGCTGTGCGTGCGCTTGTGCCGGCAAGGGTCTCCACCTTAAGGTCAACAGAGAGTTTCTGCCCCTTCTGCGGAACGATCTCAATCGAGACAGCCTCGTTGCTGCGGATTGTGTATTCCGTTTCGGCGATGTTGAAGTCGCTAAGCGGCTCGCCGTTGACCAGAATGCCGGCAATAGCTATCTCATCCGATTTTTCGGTAGGATAAACAAGCGAATAGGTGTTCTGCTCTGTACCCTTGACGAGCCATGTGATAGAGTCCGGCGTGATGATCTGCGTTACAGCATCCGTTTCGTACTCGCGCACAAAGGCGGTGGTATTGGGTTTGGACTTGGTATAAGTGAGCACGTTGGGGTTGAATCCCTCCATGTTGTTGCCGTCGAGCAAGAGCTCGCTGAGCTTGCCGGTTGTAGGAATAGGCAGCACGATGTTTTGGATAGTGATGGTATCTTTGGTTACACCATCCTCCGCCGTGATGAACAGTTGTCCGCCCTCTTGGATAACGGTCTGACCGTCCGACTCCTTGTAGTAACGGATTTCGGGCAGCTTGTCGGTATATACGTTGTACACCTTAACCAAGTGCTTGCCGTTCTCGAGGGTCTTGTCGTACGCGACGTCAGCCACTTGCAGTCCGGCGAGGGTCACATCGCTGGCTTTCTGCTCCTCGAATGCGACGGTGTAGGTCTTGGTTTCCTTTGTTTCCGAAGTAACACGGATGATCACCGTACTACCGCTACTGATGACGTTGACGGTCTGCAGGTTACTACCATGCACGGCACGCACGTCACCTATGCGCTTCTGTCCGAAGGGAACAGGTACGACGTAGTCCGTTTTCTCAGGATCCCAGTCATCGAGCTCTACGCCATCCACCTCGAGGGAGGAGAGGGTATTGATCTGCGACAGCGGGCGGCGCACCTCAAGCTGGTAGGATGTAGAGGTGCTATCCTCTGCGAAGTTCTTGATCACAGCGGTACGTACGCCACTAGCATCCTCTTTGTTCCACTTGACGATTTGTGCCTGATCGTCCACCTCTCCTACGAATGTCAGTTCGGGTATACGTGTATCCTCGGACGAAGGCAGGGTGTAGGTGAACTTCTTGCCACTTAGCGTAGCTTCCTCTCCGTTCACTTTTATCTTGGCAAGAGAACTATTGTACTTGAAGCGGATGTAATCGATGGTCATAGATGCCGATGCCACCGATGCCTGAGTGGTGGTACTCATGGACTCCTTATGGAAGGAGTTAAGGATGATATTCAGCGTTTGCGGAACATAAACAGTAGCGTTGGCAGGTTTCAGATCGAACTTATATTCTTTGAAATCCGTGTTGGCATCGGTGGAGTATGCCACATCCGCGTATCCCGTACCGCTGAGTTGGTACACGATTCTGTTCGCGCCGTTACTTTGGTCACCTGTTTGGGCTCTGACGAGCATCACATCGGGCGAGTTACGGAACTGAATACCTCCGTGTGCATAGAACGAACTACCGCCGGCCTCCTGCAGGCTGCCGCTGATGGTACCCAAGGTGATCCATGCGGGCAAGATTCCACCTAATGGTCCGCCCCATGTACCGGAAATAGCATTTCCGTTACTCTTGTTGGAGTTGAGTTGAACAGCCTTGTTGCTGCCGCTAACCGTGATTTCCTTCACCTCGTCGTGCGCACCGAAAGTATGCGTACCTGATGTTATTCTTACACCGTCTCCAAGCACGTCCGAACTGGTGAAGTAGTCAGCCAAGCAGTTCCAGCTTGCGGGTTTGGGAGCCCCGTTGTTAGCGGCTTCTGTCCACTCGTTGAATTCCGCATTTGGCACCACATCGGAGGGATAGAAGAACCAAACATCGTAGGTATTAACATAAACACCTTTGATGACGCGACACTGCCAGTGCTTGTCGTTGACGATGATCGGTGTAGCATACACACCTTCGCCGGCAACAGGCATCACGGTAGGCGCATTAGCCACCTTTACGACGTACGAGAAGCGGTTCTGGCTAAAGCCAGGAAGGGATCTATCTACGTCATCGATGGTGAGGATTATATCATCCAACACCGCAGGATTCTGCTCTTCTATATTGGGCACAATGGTGTAGATCTTATCCTCTTCGTTGGGGCGGTTGGACTTGACGGTAATTGTGGTCGGGTTGAAGATGCCACCCGGCTGCATGAGCACGGTCTGCTCCTGGTAGTTCTTTACATAGTTGAGCTTGAACTCCGTTGTACCATAAGGCAGATTGATGGTTATATAGGACTCGTTCTCAGCCAGTTCGCGTGTGAACTCAGCCTGCACGTCGGTTGTTACAATCAGCGAGCGGAGTACGTTCGCCTTATCGGAATCGAGCACTTCGAACTTGAAGGTGTAGGTTCGCTGGTCGCCATTCTCAGCCGTAACGATGATCCGAGTTGTACCGGACAGCGGTTCGCTGATAAAGTCAACGTGTTGCTCCGGCTCCTGCTGGGAGTACGAGATCATCGGTACAGCCGTTGTCTGATACGGCAGGGTAACGGTGTAGTTGTTAGTCTCGGGCGAGAAGTCGAAATCTACGTCCTCGATATCCACACTTGCGAGCTTCGTGTTGTTAGACAGACGAACAGGGAAGTCGATGTAATAATCCGTTGTAGCTGCGCCATCAGCAGACACTACATGAATATGTGTGGTGGCGTTTATTGCGCCGTACTCGATGGTGATGGTCTGTCCGGGCGTAGCGCTTACAGGCTGGATGACAGGCACTACGGTACTGCGCCAAGGCATCTCGTACGTGTAGTTGTATGTCTGAGAATCAAAGCCTGCGAGCGGTTTGTCGTTGAGCAGTATGTTGCTGAGCAGGGCGTCACCGGAGCGAACCACATTGTAGTTGATGGTATATGTAGCCGTTTCGCCGTTCTCCGCCTTGACGATGATCTGCTGCTGCGCATCGGAGGTGTTGAGTGCGAGCACGGTCTGTCCGTTATCCTTGGTGTATGTCAGTTCGGGCAGATCAGCACCCTCGTACAACTGCTGGGTATATGTATATACTCCCTCCTCCAGCGTGAGCGGCTTGCCGTCGAGCTCGATGCTGAGCAGCCGGGTGGAGGTGTAGGGCTCAATGGTGAAATCGATCGTATATGTAGCCATCTTGCCGTTCTCGGCAATCACGTTGATGGCGAATACACTGGCGCCGGTCTGTCCCATATATACCACCTGTGCGTCGTGGTGCTTGATATATGTGATCTCGGGGAGGGTGCTACCAGCGGGGAGAGAGAGCTGATAGTCGTAGGTTGTTGACTTGTACTCCAGCATGGGTTTTCCATCGAGCAGGATAGAGCTGAGCGTGTTGTCGGAGGAGAACTGCTTGTCGAAGGTGAGAGTATATGTAGCCGATTTGAGCCCATTCTTAACTACCAAGCGAACGATGTTCTTCTCCTGCAGCAGGCTGACGTTCTGTCCCTCTTTAGCCACATAGCTTACCGTGGGGATAAGATCGCTGTAGGTGAGCGCATAATCCAGCTGACCAGGCACAAAGCTCGCGTACGGCTCACCATTGAGCAGGATGTCACGCAGCATCACTTCCTCGCTGATTTTCAGGCGGAAGAGGATGGTGTATGTATTACCATCGGTTGCGCCTTGCGGTTTGACGATTACTTGCGCTGTACCCTCGAGCACCGGTGTGATGATGGTGATCTGCTGGTCGCCGTCCTTATCAACGGTGATGATTGGTGCCGTCTCTCCCTCGAAATCATAGATGTAGTTGAGCACATTTTTGTCAAATCCGGGCAGCGGCTCGCCGTCCACGTAGATCATCTTGGGGAAAGCGCTCTCGAGTTTGGTGATGATAAAGGTGATGACGTAATCGCGCTGTGCACCATCTTCGGCAATAACGCGAATAGTACGCACGTTACCGGCGTTAAGCACCTTGACGTACTTCACATCCGCCGGAGCGACGTAGCCGATCGCAGGGATCGTGCTCACGCCAATGGGCAGGGAGTCGATATAATTGAGTGTATCCTTATGGAAGCCAGCCAGCGGTTTGCCATCGAGCGTGATCATCTCCAGGTAATTGACGGACGAGGTCTCGACGCGGAACTGGAGTGTATAGGTCTGTGGAGCTCCTGTCTGCGGGCGAACGGTAATCTTCGTGTCGCCATTCACGCCACCATAGCGCACGGTTACGGTCTGCCACTCGTCGTACTGCGTCCAGGTGATAGCCGGCAGCTCGGTAGTGCCCTTAGGCAGGTTGATCAGATAGATGAGCGTAGCCGGATCGAAGTCAGTCAGGGGTTCACCACCAACGGAGATACCCTTGAGGGTGGCGTTGGATGAGGTCTCGAGGCTGAAGGTGATCTTGTAGATCGTGGTGTTACCATTGCCCGCCGTGACGGTGATACGTGTCATTCCGTTCAAGCTACCTGCGGTAAGGGTAACCGTCTCATAATCATCACCTTTATCCCAGGTGATAGTTGGCAGTTCGGTGGTACCGATAGGCAGGTTGTAGGTATATGCGGTAACGTTTGGATCAAAGCCCTCAAGCGCTACGCCGCCGATGTAGATGTTGTTCAGATGCGAAGCCTCGGACTTCTCGGTAGAGCAAATGATCTTATAGATCATCTGGTCGCCACTGGCGGCGGTAACGGTGATGGATGTTGTGCCATCTACTCCCCCCTCCTTGATCTCCACCTTCTGGTAGGCATCCCCCTTGACGTAGGTGATCTCCGGCAATGTGGTTGTGCCTATAGGCAGGGTAACGTAGTACGTGCGGCTGTCGGGGTTGAACAGGATATAATCACCCATCTTCAGGTCGCGGAGCTTGCAGTTGGTGGAAGCGGTGATCTTGAAGTTGAGCTTATACACTTTAGCCGTCTGATTACCGGGTGTGGTTACGCTGATCTTGTACTGTCCGCCGTCGATCTTGTCAGGTGCGGTATAGACGATGGTCTGCTCGCCGGCAGGATAAGCCGACACAGCCTCAACGGTAGGCATCTTGGTCGTACCGAGCGGCAGTTCGACAGAATACGTAGTAAGTGTCGGCACGAAGTTAGCCAGCAGCTCACCGTTGATCTTGATGCCCTCCAGGGTATTATCCGCCAGTTGAGCCACGGAGAAGTTGATGGTGTAAGTTTTGGTGGTTGTGCCGTCGGGTGCCGTAACGTTAATGGTAGCTGTCCCCTTGGCCGATGTAGCCTGCGTAACGGTAACAGTTTGTCCGTCTTCCGCCATGACGTAAGAAACGACAGGAGCTTTGGTAGTACCGTAAGGTAGTGCTACGTTATAAACACCAACCATCGGATTGAATCCGCTGATCGATGTGCCGTTCACCAGGATGTCGCCCAGTTTAGCGTTATCCGACGGCGCTTGGATCATCTTGATCTTATAGGTTGTGGTGGACTTGCCGTCGCCGGACTTGACGGTGATGACCGTAGCCTCGCCATCCACCTTGCCGTACTTGATGCTTATCTCATCACCTGACAATCGGCGACCGGGGAAGTTGACGGTCGTGTTCCTCGGGTTAGTGAGCGAACCAACGCCACGCACAGCGTAGATCTCCGGTACGGTGGTCGTACGGCCTACAGAATAGACCTGCTCCTCAGACGAGTTGGGGTTGAAGCCCTTCCACTCCTTACCACCTATGTACAATTGCTGGATCTGGGAGCTATACACCAGCGTAACGTCGTCCACGTACAGCGAGTTGCCTACATACAGACCGCTGTTGGCGCGGAAGTTAGGATAGTTACTGGCCGAGAAGATGACGTTACACATCTCCGGCACCTCGTCGCTCATGTAGAAGATAGGCACGGATATACGCGTCCAGTTGCCGTACTCCTTGCGCTCACGCCACCAGCCTTCGGCTATCTGTGTGCCCTTAGTGTCCGTACCGCACTCGTTGCCGTCGAGCGCCTGACGGATATCTGACTCCTCGTTTGTTCGCTCATAATCGGTACAAGCGTTGTTCTTGTTCTTGTACTTCGTACCTTTGGTCGTACCCTTCCAGGAGTAGAACAGCAGGTGGAAATCCTCCTTGCTCCAGTTGTCGCCGGTACGTTTGATCCACACCACCATCGAGTCGGGACGGTGGGTGAACTTGATACCACCGGCTGTACCGGCAGTAGCCTTGCTCACCTGTGTGATGCTGGGCAAGTACTGCCATGGCTGCCCCAGGCTCACGTAGCCCGGAGCGTTTTCGGTGATACCCATAGCACCTACCGACTGATCCTGTACCATGACGCAGTAGTTGCCGGAGCGACCTTTTTCGCGGTGCTCGAAGTTGAAGGTCATACCCACTTGCTCAACGTTCGATGCGTGCCAGTTCTTGAGCTGGTCTTCGCCACTGAACTGACCACCGCTCCAGTCTTCAAAACCCGGATCAGGGAGCTGCTGAGCGGATACAACAAGCGTACTCATCACGAGTACTGCCATTGGCAAAACTTTAGTAATAAATTGCTTCATTTGTATTGTATTGTACATATAATTCCACAGTTATGCAAATTACGACACAAAGGTACGAAAAATATTTCAATTATGCAATAGCATACATTGTGAAAAGTAGTACAATTTTTAAGACAAGGACACCGAAATGTGGTATTTCGGTGTCCCATGATATTCAGTTTTTAAGATTAACCTTAAAAATCGAACCTATTAGTGCAATCTGTAGTTTGCAGTTGGTGCAACGGCTGTTCGGCAGTCCGTTGTCCGGTTCGCCGTCTTCCGGGTTAGAAGACGGTGAACTTGACATTGGCTGTTCGTGCCCCCTTGTCGTCGGCCGTGCCGGTGACGAGTGTAGCGATATACAGACCGGATGACAGGCTTACATCCACGCTGCGCTGACCTTCCTCGAGGGTGAACTCCTGCAGAGGAACACCTTGCACATTGGTGATGGTGATGGTTGCGCCTGCGAGCTTCTCCAGGTAGATTCCCATCGCCTTGATGGTGACAGGCTGACCTACAGGTGCCGGTGTCGGGTAAGCGATGAGCTCAAGCGAGTCGGTACGGAGGTCGAAGCACTCCTCGCAGGTGTAGATCCACGTTGCGCTATCTGCCAGCAGCAGACCGGTGCGGTAGCATGCGAACAGATCCTCGCCATCGGAGTAGTACTGCTTGGTAGCACCCGGGATTACAGCATAGTCATCGGTGGACTCGTACGGACGTCTGTACCACTGATAGCCGATGTACTCCTCCTGGAAGTTGTTGATCGCGACCACATCGCTCCACATCGATACTACTACGCCCTTGACGTTGACGTTGATGCAGAATTGATACTCCTCGCTGCTAGACAGATCATCATACAACTGTAGCGTAGCACAATACGTGCCCGGTGTGCAGAAGGCCGGAATAATCAGTCGGAACGAGTTGTTCATGCCGTGCTCCGGCAGATCAGTCGTGTCGGTGACGGATATCAGGTCGCGCGACGGATCAGGGATCTGTACTACTGATGTGCTGTCCCAGATGAGTGTGTAGCGCGTCGGATGTCCCTTAAGCAGGTTGTAAACCAGATCCGCAGTGTCGCCCGGGCAATAGCCGAACGTATCCACGAATACCGGCTCGATCGAGTCAAGGATGATACTATCGGTCATAATCAGGTGCAGGGTAACGATGCTGTCGCAACCGGTGAGGATAGAGGGAACGGTAGCCACATAGTCGCCTGTATGCCACAGCGTATCACCATTGAGCGGCCAGATCCAGAATGGAGGCGGTACGGAGTCTTCGTACTCGTAGTACTCGGTCGGATTGATCCGGATGAAGCGCGTAGTTATACTGTCGCACGTTGTGCGCGTTGATGGTACAATATCGCTATACGTACCGGACTCGAAGTAAACCTTACCGTTCCATACGAACGAGTCGCAAGCCGCAGTATCGGTCAGGGTGACTGTATCGTGATGCAGGAGTCGGAGATCGAGCGTTACGGTCGAGTCACAGCCAAGAGCGGAGAGGAAGGTCTTGACGTAGATGCTGTCGATGAATAGCGTGTCAATGCCAGCATATTCGTCACCCCATACGATCGAATCGCAGTGGGTTGTATCGATCACGAAGGTCTGCTTGCTCTCATATACGATCAGGTGCAGGTTAACCACACTATCGCAGCCGAGGCTGTCGGTCTTCTGCAGCACCATCGGATAGAAGCCCGATGCGGTGATCGTGTCACCGTTGTCGGCGATGAGTGTATCGCAAGCCGTTGCTTCAACGATTGTATCCACTGACGGAACGACGTTGAGGTTGATGGTCAGTATCGAGTCGCAGCCGGTGATGGTGGCGAGTGTATCCACATACGTGCCGCTCTGCCAGTAGGTCTTGCCATTGATGGTGTAGCCATCGCAGGTTACGACGTTGAGCGTGCTGTCAGCCGAGTGACCGATCAGTACGTGCAGCGTGACTACGCTGTCGCAGCCGGCAGCGGTCAGCTCATTGTAGCGGAATACGCCCGACTCGGTGATCGTATCGCCCTGCCAGAACAGCGTATCGCAAGCCTGGATGTCGATGAACTCCTGTGCTACCTCATTCATCAGCAGACGCAAGGTGAACAGGCTGTCGCATCCCGACTCGTCAAAGTGTTCCAGACGCGTGTAGATGCCCGTAGCCTCGAAGGTCTCGCCACGCCATGTATATGCGCTACACAGGTCGCTGACGGTGTCCGTCCGCTCGCCGAAGCACGGCTCCTCGTCACACCAGGTCAGGTGCATACGTGTGATCAGGCTGTCGCAGCCGGTGACTACCGAGCGGATAGTGTCGAAGAAGACGCCTGCACGGTTAATCAGCTGTCCACGCCACGGGAAGACGTACGTCGGATCGCTGCAGTCGCTGACGTTAGCAAAGCTGTCAACGAATACGGGCTCATGCACGATCAGGTTCATCGTGACTATACTGTCGCAACCGTTGGCTGCAGTATAGACATTGGTGTGGATCGTACTGTGCTCGTAGATCTCGCCGTCCCATACGTACTGCGTACAAGCCGTGTCGCTGAACGAGGTCTCCACGCTGTGGTACATCGTGAGCGCTATAGTTACTATACTATCGCAACCTGTTTGGTTGAGGTAGTGGTGAGTATAGATACCCGACTCGGTGTAGATCGAATCGTCCCAGACGTAGATGTCACGTCCTACAACCTCGAAGAACATTGAGTCGCGCTGGCAAACGGTGAGCGTCATCGTAACCACGCTATCGCAACCCGTGGTACGCTGGAGTACCTGCGTATATACGCCCGTCTCATAGTACCATACACCTTCCCATTGTACAGAGTCACAGAGCTGCATGGTTGTGCTGGTAGCCGTATCGTGCATAATAACGAGCGATAGTTTGACAATCGAGTCGCTGACGATGGAGTCGTTCTCGTCCAGGATCGGGAAGTTACGCGTGTAAACGCCTGACTCATAGAACGTCTCCGTATCCCATGTGTACGCATCGCAAGCGGTGTCGGTTATCTGAGTGATAGGCAGCGGATCGGTGATGGTCAGGTTGAGCGTTACGATGCTGTCACAACCCTCTTCACGAGCGAAGCGCTGATCGTAGAAGCCGGACTCGTAATAGGTCTGTCCGCGCCACTCGAAGCGGTCACGAGCCTCCCACTCGATGGTATCTCTCGGGTTAGGAGCGATGCTCAGGTTGAGGCGAGCTATACTGTCACAACCCGTAACGGAGGTCAGGGTCTCGGTATATTCGCCCGGTTCGGTGTACATCTGTCCGTTCCAGAGCAGACCGTCGCAGACCGTGGTATCCAGCCATGCACCATAGATCACCTCCGGCAGACTCAGATGCATCGTTACGACGCTATCGCAACCGCTGACGGTGGTGTAGATGCTGTCGTAGTCGCCCGGCTGGTCGTAAATCACGTTGTCCCATACATAGTAGCCACGGCAATCCGTTACGCTGAACTCCTGACGGTACGACGGACGTATCTTCAGGTTGAGTGTTACAATCGAATCGCAACCCGTGGATGCGGTCAGCACCTTGGTGTAGCTACCGGTACGTGTATAGGTCGTACCCTCCCAGGTGAGCGAGTCACAAGCCACGGTGTCGATCGTACGTGTCTGTCGGTAGTTGAACTTCAGGTGGAAGTTAACTATCGAGTCGCAGCCGTGTACGCTGGTCAGCGCCTCGGTGAAGGTCGTATCGCTATAGTAGGTCTCACCCAGGATGGTAATGACGTCGCATACCGTGTCGAAGTACTCAATCTCCGTCTTGCCGAACAGGGTCAGGTGCAAGGTGTCGTAGCTCTCGCAGATGCCCGGTACACGGTACCAGACGGTGGTGTCGAGGCGGTACTGGTTGGTGGGCACTACATACGTATTACCGTGCCATACGCAGTACTCGCACAGGGCAGAGTCACGCGATGTGTACTTGGTCGTATCAATGGTCAAGTGCAGGATACGTGTCGAGTCTCGCTCGGTTTCCAAACCTACATCTATGCGCTTGGTCAACGAGTCAACCATCGTCTCTGTGTAGGTAGTATCCTTCCACTCCCAATAGAACGTCTCGCAGGCAAGTTGTGTCTCCACTGTATCGAGCGAGCTGTTCAGGATCAGGTTGAGCGTAACTGTACTGTCGCAGCCGCACGACGAGGTCAGCACCATGGTATCGGTGGTGAAGCCAATCTCCGTGTAGGTCGTACCCTCCCAGGTGTAGCTGTCCCAAGCCGTAACGAAGATAGCTGTATCCCTGTCGCGGTCGATGGTGATATTGAGCAGGATAACCGAGTCGCATGCAAACTCTTGTATGGTGTCGCACGAGTACGGGTAATCAAATCCGTTACGTGTGTACAGGTTACATGTGCGGATCGTTTCATTGATCGTAACCGGATGGTGGATATCGATGTGGCGGTAAACGATGCTGTCGCAATCAACGGCATTCTTGAGGTACAAGGTATCATCAGTGGTTACCGTGTAGCGGAGGTCACCGTCCACGAACTCGCGGCATACATCCCAGATCGTGTCGTAGGTCACAGGCGACGGGTGGTTGATGGTGAGGTGCAGGTAGTAGATCGCGCTATCGCAACCGGATGCGGTCTGCAGTACGTACCTTACCTCAGCATCACCCGTGTAGGTCATATTGTTTACATTCCAGGTGAATGTATCACAAGCCTGCTCTGTTACGTGCGTTACTACGCTGTCCTTCAGGTTCAGACGCAGGAACGGTATCGAATCGCAACCCGTAGGCATCTGAACATGCGTACCTTCGTAGATACCTGACTGATCATAGGTCTCACCACTGCCTCCCCATGTGAAGGTCGGGCACCAGATATCCAGCGTGACGGTATCACGGATCGTCTTGTAGACGGTGAGCGGCAGGTAATAAACGCTATCGCAGTTCTGCCCCGGCTGCTGTACGTGGTACTCAAGCGTGTCGGACTCGGTGTAATATACCCCGTGCCAGCGCAGCGAGTCGCAAACCGTTTCAGCAGGCAGCAGTACGTAGTCATCGCTGTTATATACCTCGAAGTGACGTACTACAATCGAGTCTTGACAGCCATTGAGTTGATACTCCTTCTTGTAATCACCCGTCTCGGTGATTGCCAAGCCGTCCCAGTCGAAGGTCTTGACCGGCGTGTTGCAGACGATGGTATCCGCCAGTTTAACCGTGTCGTACGGCAGGTGCAAGTACAGCGTCAAAGTAGCCTTCAGCGAGTCGCAGCCTGCGGCGGTGGGTACATCCTGATAGATGGTATCCACATACGTATGCTCATCCACCTTGTGTGCAGCATCCAGCGGAACAGAACGATCGATACCGAACCACGGGAACGAGCCGCCCAGGCAGTAGTGGCCTTCGGCTACACTGTCAAGATGGTAGGTCGGGGTTACGGTCAGGTTGAGCTGGTAGTAGGTGGAGTCTTTCTCTGTGTCACACGCGCCTGCAGGCGTGTACCACTTATAATACGTGAACTCGCCCGGCTCGTTGGCAGGGATCATGATTCCGTACCAGTCATCGATCGTATCCTCATGGCAGATCTGCTGCGAGGTGACGATCGGTTCGGGCAGACTCTCGTCGTTGATGCTGAAGTGCAGCGTATAAACCGAGTCACAGCCCGATGCAGAGATGTATGCGTCGGTGTATGTTCCCTCCTCGGTGAGGAGCTGTCCTTGCCACTCGTACGGCAGCTCATTCGGGCAAGCGGTGTAACTCATCTCGTTATGGAACGAAACGGTAACATGTACCAGGCGCTGATAGATCGAGTCGCAACCATGAGCGGTAGCCAGCTTGTGCTCCATCAGCGTGTCACCTGCCGGCAGGTTGTGCTCTACCCCGTGCCATGTGAAGGTCAGACCTTGGCAGAAGGTAGTGTCGGGCTCAACCGACAGGTAACTCGGATGAACAGTCACGTCACAGTAGTGGATAGCGTCATACTGCGTGTTAGCCGGCTCATCGGTGAAGACGGTGTCGGAGACGAGACCGGATACGAAGTACGTCGAATCATGCCATACGAGGCTGTCGCAACCTGTAGCCTCAGATCCGGGCAGGGTGTCACGCTCTACGAAGTTCACGTGGAAGTGGATGTGGTAGATACTATCGCACTCGCCGTTTGCACCTTCGCGGATATCGAAGTAGTCTCCGTTGGTGCTCAGCAGCGTATCAGCCTTATGTCCCGTCCATGCGTATGGCAGAGCCTGCTCGGCCACCTCTACATCCTCGTCGAGGCGGAACTGCGGTTTGGCAGTCAGTTCGAGGGTGAAGATCTTAGTAGCGCAGCCGTTGGCATCTTTGATTGAGTCGAAGTACGTGCCGGCAGTCTCGCAATTGATCGTATGTCCGCTCCCGACGTTGTTCCATACGTACGGCAAGCACTCGGTCGCCTGGATGGTCTCGGTCGTACGCGGTGTGACATTCACGGTGTAGGTCACCACAGAGTCGCAGCCCGAAGCATTGCGTAGGGTCTCGGTGAACGTCTCAGCGGTCTTCGCAATGAACGAGCGGTTACCGGCTACTACTGCATCGTACTGGCAAGCATTGATGGTCTCGGCACCGGCGTTGTCCTGACCGATGGTGAGTTTGAGCACTACCGTGCTGTCACAGCCGCAGGATGAGGGGAGAGCCTGCGGATAGATACCCGAAGCATCGTAGGTCGTACCCTGCCAGGTGTACGAGCCGCAAGCGTGTACGTAGGTCGTATCGCTGTAGGTCTTGTTCACCGTCAGGTGCAGGTAGTGGATCGAGTCAGCCTCAGCATGACTGTACAGGCCTGAGCGGTAGAAGTTACCGTAGTCAACGCCCTGATGCAACCAGTTGAACGGAGCAACGTTGTCGCAGATCGTTACCTCGGCGGTATCCATCGGCAGCAGTAGCTCATGCACATTGATCGTTACGTGATATACGCTGTCGCAGCCACCTGCCGAAACGTACTGAAGCACGTACTCGCCACCTTCCGTATAAGTGTGAGGATGTACGGGATCAGTGAATGGCAGTTCGGTGTTGAGGATGTCGTGCGTCTCGTAGAACTCGTAGCTCTCACTGATGGTGAGGTTCAGTACGAAGATCGAGTCGCAACCATTGACTGTTGCCAAGGTGTCACGGTAGATGCCTGACTTGATGTACGTGTTACCGTTCACCTCCCATTCGTACGAGTCGCACCATGTTACGTTGATCGAGTCGAAGTAGTGCTGACCAACCGTCAGGTTCAGTTGCAGATAAACGCTATCGAAGTCGTTCTTACTGCGCAACGTGTCAAGCAGCACTTGCTGTCCAACGGGCAGGTCGTTGTACCATGTATCGTTGAAGAAGACAGGCTCGCCGTAGCAGACGCTTTGCGTGAAGATCTGCAGCTCCGGCTCATGTTGCTTAACCGTGATGCGGTAGATCGAGTCGCAGTAGAACGAGCCATCATCGAATACATCAACGGAATCCGCCTTAACGTACTCATACGTGCCGGCCTCGGCGATCAGTTGGTTACCACGCCATGTGAAGGTCTCACCCTTCTCTATCATGCGCGGTGCATCGTCGTGCGCGTACTCCTTAGCTACGTAGAGGTCGAGCTCGTAAATCTTGTCGCAGTTACCCGGGCAGATGATCGTATCCAACTGGTGTGTCGTGGCAGTCAGACCCTTGGCCAGGATGATCGGCTGGTTGTTGCAGTCGACGATCGGCCTATTGCTGTTCGTCTCGGTATCGAAGTACGTATCCCATGTGAACGTCTCGCCGTAGCAGAGGCGTGCCGTGGTCTTAAGCGGTTCGATGGAGTCAACATGGAAGGTGATGATCTGCTCTAAGCCTTCGCAATGTGCATCCTTCGGCGTTACATGCAGCTTGTACTCACCCTTCAGCAGCGGTGCTGCGAAGCGGATGGTGGAGTCAGCCTCAGCGCCGAGGGCGTTCATCGTGCCGGAGATGATCTCCGTGCTTGCCTCGTTGAGCACCTTATATTCAAACTGAGTAGCATCGGTGTTCACGTAGTGGAACGCAACCGTATCCACCGGCTGGCAAATGCGCTGCTCGGCAGGTGTGAGTGCAACAACAGGGTTCTTGCGGATGTAGAACGAGTCAACAGCCGTCTTCTCGCAGCGGTACTCAGAGGAGTCAACGACTTCCAATATGTACATCACGCCGGCCTCCAGCGTATCCGGCTCAGACGAAGCATCCTTCAGCAGATCAAGTACAAGGGTTGACGTGCCGTCAGCTACGATCAGGCTGTCGCCGGAGCGTACGCTCTCCGTGGCGCCTCGCTTGCGCAGTGTGTAACTGTAGCGGTTAGCACCCGTGGTGTTGAAGGTAGCCGTGATGGTCGGAGTGTTCTCGCAGATGCTGTCAGCGCTGAACGCCAGATCGGTAAGCGTCGGCAGCGGATGAATCGTGAAGGTTACATCCGTTATCTCGATGCCCTCGCACGCATGTACGGACTGCGGCGTGAGGTTGATGGTGTAATCACCGGCGGTCAGGTCGTGTGCCGGATCACCATCCGGGTCTGCAACAGGGATAAGGAACGTTGTTTGCTCTGCCTCGACCTCCACAGCCTGTGCGCTGCGGATCTCGCCTTCGCCAACACGTGTTACCGTATAGGTGAAGCCGGTGATACGTGTATCAGTGTCTGCCGCGTGGGCATCTGTGAACGTCACGTCTACATGCGACTTGTCGGCGCAGGTGTCTTGTGCCGTAACCTCACCGCTCACGCTCGGCAACTGCCATACATGGAACTCATAGCGGAACGTATCACTCTCGCAAGAGGTAGCATCGTTCTTAACCACGATAAAGATCGAGTCAATGCCGTGCGACAAGTTACCCACGATCGGCAGGTCGAATATACCCTCATTGATAGCTGTCCAATCAGACAGTGTAGCAACGCCCTTACTCCAGATGTAGTACTGATAAGAGTCGGCATCCGATGCTGTGAACTTCACAGGTGTATTCACTGCGCTCTCGCAGGTATCCACAACACTTACTGTATTTACCTTGGGCTTGGTGTGTACATAGAACTTCTGTTCACTCGGTTCACTCCAGCACAAGCTGTCAGTTTGCGCCTGAATATTCAGCGTGTACTGCTGGGTCTCGTTTGCCTCTAAGGTGTGTACACCGCCTATCTTAAACGTACCGGTGCCGCTTGTGATCGTGCCCGTGCCGGTGAAGGATGTTTCATCTCCGTTCGGATCGGATAAGGTGTATTTGTATGTGTACGTATGCGGTGAAGGAACATCACAAGTGTATGTTACCTCTATCGTATCACTCTCTGCACAGAGGTCTGCAACCGGATCCAGTGTGATGGTAGGTTGCACATTCACCCAGAACGGATAAACCTGCTCGTCGCCCATACAGCCGTGCTCCGACTGCGGCTTAACGAACAGCTTGTATGCGCCCAACAGGTTCAGACCGGTGCTGCTCGGGTTGAACGAAACCTTGCCCGGATTCGGATTCACCTTCTGCTCTGCAACTACGGTCGTCAAACCGTCAGCCGTCTCGATGCGGTAGTAGATCGTATCCGTGTTCGTTGTCTCAAACGTTACATCCACCATCGTCGCATCCTCGCAGATGGTCGCATAAGCCTGGAACGTCAACTTCGGCAGAGGATTGACGGTGAACTTCTGCTCTACAGCCGTGTTCTCGCCGCAGTTACCGTTCTTCGGCGTTACGCGAAGCGTATAGGTTCCGGCCTGCAGGATAGGTAGTACGATCTCGCCAGCTGCAAGCGCCGTGCTGTCGCTCTGAGATGTGAACGCAGGCTCATCGTTGCTGTTCAGTACAACGTAACTGTACTTCTCGGCTACAGGAGCATTCGAGGTATAAGTTACATGGATCTGCTCGTACGTACATACACTGTCGATACGATCCAGTTCGATGTGAGCCGTATCGTATAGTACGAATGCTAATTTACCGGCAGCGAGGTTCGTCGAGTCGCAGTTAGCAGACAGAACTTTTGTGATCTCCAACTCATAGTTACCTGCCTCGTTGAGTTGTGCCTTCGGGATGATCAGGTCTTGACCTTTATTCAGCGGTTGTGGGCCAAATGTGCCACCCGGCTGAGTCAGTGTCCACTCGATCTGCGTAGCGTTATCGGATACCCAGTAGGCTATCTTCAGACCGGTGGCAGGAACAGCGGTGATACATCCGGTCGGGTCGGGTTCGGTGACCTTAGCCGAAGGCAACTGACGGATGGTAAACGGAATCTGAGCCGTGTCACTCACGCAAGTTGGAGAGCTAACCACCAGCTTAAGGGTGTAGTCACCTGCCGGCCAGAACGAAGGATCATTGATGGCTACATCTACCTCGTTGTCAGCATCAGCAGCTACCGGCAGCGGTGTGCCTAACAGACTTGTCTTGCCAACAATATAGTAGTTGAAGGTAGCTACCGAATAGTCATCCACATTGCTAACCTTGAAGGTCAGCTTGGTCTTATCCACACCATAGCAGGTGTCGGCTACTGCGGAATCCGAGATGATCGGTTTGGGCAGTACGTTGAAGGTGATTGCATCCGACCACTCGCCCGGGCAATCCAGATCAGAGATAGCTTGCGCCTTCAGTGTGTACGGATTGCCGGTAGCTTTCAAGTTCTGCAAGTTGATCAGGAAGGTTTTGTCAGTACCGTCAAACGGCTCGGAAATGATCTGGTTGATAGAGTCGCGAACCGGGTTATTGCCGTTGTCCCACAACTTGTAGTTATACTTGCGTGCATTGGTGGAAGCATTGTAGGTGATGGTCAGCACTGCATCTTCCTCACACGGGTAGTTGGCTACAGCTTTCGGTGTGATTGTCGGCAGCGGTTTGATTACCAGATCCACAGTATCATTCTTCTCGCTAACGCACTTCGTGGTGCGGTTTGCTGCTTGTAGGATCAGTTTGTATGTGCCTACCGGCAGGTTGTTCATGCCATCTACATCGAATGCGGTCTGTGCATTCTTGAGCACACCTGCATGCTTAGCCGGGGTCAGCTCGGTGAGATCCTCGTTCTTCAGCCAGTAGTGCAGCGAGTCAGTGTTCTCAGATGCTGAATAGGTCACGTTCCACTTGCCGTCGTTCGGGAAGGCTTTGTAGCATACGGAGTCTTTCCGATGCTCTTCTTTCACCGTTGCTGTCGGCAACTCATAGATCGTGAAGGTCTTCAGTCGTCCTTCGCCTGTGCTCGGGCATCCGTTGGTACCCATGGCGATGAGCTCCAGCTCGTAGTCACCGGCCTTCAGGTCGGCAACACAGTTCACGATGTTGAACGAACCGCTTGCCGCCTGTTCGCTCTTCGTGCCGTAGATCAGGATAGCATCCGAACCTTGCTTGCGAACCTCGTAGCGGAACTTCTTCGTGAACGTCAATCCGCTGTACTCCACAGGGATAGCTTCACTACCCTCACATACACCGGTCACCTTGTCCAGTTGAACGGAAGGTTTCTTCTTCAGTGTGATGGTAGTTGTCTTGTGCGGTGCTGCGCTCTCGCAGTCATGATCGGACTTGGCGGTAACGGTCAGGGTGAGCGCTTTCATCGGATCATCTCCTGTGGTCAAACCATCTATATCCACCTCGATCGTTCCGTCCACTACGGTCGCATTATCCACCACGCGGTCAGTGATACCGGCACCAGACAGGGTGTAACGGATGGTCTGAGCGTTATCGCTGGCGGTGAACGGTACATACACCTTGTTCTCGCCCTCGCACACATCGGTGGCGGTCAGGCTGTTGATGGTAGGCAGCGGCCAGATGAAGAACTCAATTGAGTCAGGCTTGCTTTCGCAAAGCTCATCGCTATATGTGCTGATGCGCAGGATGTACGGTGTGTTCTCGTCGGCAACTAACGTGTTGATATTCACATCAAACGTACCGTCCGCCTCATCGTCTTCATCCGGATCATCCTCCCGCAGACATACGGATGGGTTACCTTTCTTGTAGAGGCAGAACTCGTAGTAGTCGGCTGCATCGTTCTTGTCGTAGGTAACGGTTATCTTATTGGTTTTGCAGGTGTTCAGGCTCGAGTTGGTGATCTTGACGGTCGGTCTTTGGTTGATCACGAAGTTCTGCGTTTTATCCACGCCCTTGCACTTGTGCTCAGACAGGGCGTTCACCTTCACCGTGTATGTTCCTGCCGTCCACTTCGTGCTCGGGGTCATCGGGATAGTGAATGTGTTCGGAGTCTTCACCTTGATCATGGTGTCGAGCACCGCTGTGCTGCCCCTGCTTACCGATACGATCAGTGAGTCGGCATTCACAGGCGAGCTGTACGTAACCTCCACAGCCTCGTCCTCTTCGCACTTCGCGTCTATCGCCGACAGGTTGACAGACGGCTGCGGGTTGATTACGAACGTTGTAACAGAGTCTGCGCCGCCTACGCAACTGTTGGTTGAGGTCGGGAGAGCCTTGATCTGGTACGTACCGGCAACCCAAGTGCTTGCGTCAGATAGATCCAATACAATCGAACCATTTGCTGTTGCATCTACCACAGGATCAATAATGTCGATTGCTATAGGAGCGGTTGTACGGTTCACATGATAGGTGAGCGTACCGGCTACATTATCCACATTGGTGTACTTGATCGTTATGCTCGTCTCCTCCTTCTCGCATATCGGAGCATGTTGGTTGAAGCGGATAACAGGCTCGGGATAAACAGTGAAGGTCTGACTTTCGCTCTTCGTGCTATTGGCCACATCTTTGTTCTGCACAGATACTACCAGCGTGTACGAGCCGCCCTTCAGCGTAGTGGTAGGCAGGTCAAACTCCTCCGTGCGCTCTGTGCCGTCAATGGTTGCGTTGGTCAGATCTGTCCATGCGGGCTCGGTGGTCGGATAGACACGTGTACCGCCTTTCTGTACCTCGAACTTGTACTGGTTGGAGTAGTTCGTACTGATCTTTACCGTGATCTTTTCCTCACCCGGGCAGAAAGCTGTCTTGCTGAGTTCATCGATCTTGACACTGGTAGGATAGAAGATCGTTATATCCAGAGTCTCCGTCGTCGTACATCCGTTCTTTGTGGTAGCGGTTACCGTCAACAGGTAATCGCCTGCAGGCAGCGTGCCGGTTGTGATGGTGATCGATTCTTCCTTGCCGGGGTTATTCTTTGAACCCGGGGTGGCATAGATGCTCGCGTCCGTCTTGTTCACAAAGGTGAACTCATATTTGCTCAATTCCTCGGTTGACTTATAAGGCACGCTGACGGAAGCCGTTCCCTGGATGGTGTTCAGGTCTAATCCACCGGGGTTAAGCGTCAAGTCGGTCATCGGGTGGATGATGAACTGCGGCTTGGAGGCAAACGATGCGCTCTTGCAGCCGGCATCGGTCTTTACATAGGCCTTTACGGAGTATGTACCCGGATCCCAGCTTGCGGTGGTGATTTCAAACGTCTTGCCTTCAGTAATAGCAACATCCGTCCAGCCCTGTTTCTCGGTTGCGGGATCGACATCCACACGCATCACCTTGTAGCAAACAGTGTTGGCATCGGTGTGGTTATACGTCACGGTGAACGCACCGGCATCCGACTTACACTTGCCGGTATTACCCGAAGCCATCGCCAGAGCCGTAATGGTCGGCTTGGGATTGATGACTACATCCACCTCCTCACTCGACGTATTCTCGCAATTAGCGGAATAGACAGTCGCCTTGAGCTTGTATTTTCCTGCCGAAAGCGAACTGAGGCCTTCGATGGTGAACTCACCGGATGCAGATGCCGGATTCACCTCGCCCGACCTACTTTCTGAACCTTTCTTGAGCTCGTAGGTAAAGCGTGTGGCTGCATTTTCGGTGGTATATTCAACCGTCAATTCATTGTCATCCGTCTGGCACAATGTTCCCTTTGGAGTCAGCGTAACAGTCGGCAACTTGAATACCGTGAATCCGATAGCCGTGGCATACGGATCACCTGTACATGCCGGAGTGGTGCCGGACTTAGGAGTAATCGTTACGGCATACGAACCGGCAGGTGCTGACATTCCGATTTCTGCCAGCGAGATTTGGTTGTTGGCAGGTTTCTTGAATGCTTTAGGTGCGAAATGCGGGTTACCATCTTTCTTCACCTCAACGATTATACTATCCGCAGTACCGGGAATAGTGAGGTACGGTAGTGCAGTCACTCCCTCGCATAGTTTGTCGTTGGAGATCGTCACAGCCTCCGGAGTGATGGTCGGTATCGGATGTATAGTGAACGGCTTGCTGATAACGGAAGCTTCGCCGCAAGTGTTATTCGCGGTAGCTTGCACGCGCAACAAATAACTACCTGCCGGCAGACCGGCTGTTGCACTCATGTCAATCGTTCCGGATGTAGCGGTGGAGTTAACTGTTGACGGATCTATAACCGTCTCTCCGCCTACACCGACCTTGGTCACCCAGTACGTGTACGACTTGATAGACGAAGCGGTGTAAGCGTTGTTGGCAACGGCTTCTCCTGCGCAAACAGGCGATATATCGCTCAGCGTGATGTGCGCCGTGTCGTATATCTCAAAGGTTATCGATCCGTTCTTCTTCAGTCCGGTCGAGTCGCAGTGCGTTGACCAAACGCTGTCGATTAACAGCGTATATGTACCCGCAGCCTTCAGATCATCCTTCGACAGAGTAAGTGGTGCGCCTTTTTGCTCTTTCTTAACTATCTTCGCAGCGCCACCCGGACGGGTCAGTTCCCACTTGATCTGCGTTGTAGCAACCGATGAGTAGTTAACCACAATATCTTCATATGGCATTACGCACCTGTTTAGATCGCTTGCTTTTGAAGTGATCGAAGCCGACGGCATCGGATAAACCTTGAAGGTTGCAGTCACCGTATCACTCGGGCAAGCTGCCGGATCAGCAGAGTTGGCTACCATGTGCAGGGTGTACTCCGTTTCAGCGGTCAGACCACTTATCGCACTGATATTCAGCTTAAACGTATAGTCGTCATCAGCATCCACACTAACCGGATCCGACCAATCAGTGGATGTAGCGCCGGTGTAGCGATACTTGTACTTCCGCGCGCCATCCTCCATCTTGATCTTCACCTCCGTCTCGTCCTCTTTATCACACGCATTATCCACTGAGGTGATCGTGATCTTCGGCTGCTTGCTGATGGTGAAGTCGATTGAGCTGGTGTCGCTGTGACACCCCTTATCCGACTCCGCGAATGCATACAACGTATAAACACCATCTGCCCAATAGGTTGCAGGCGTACCATCCTTGGTAAAGATGGTGTCTTGCTTTGACGACTCGTATGGCACTGACCACCAGTCTCTTACCTCGTCCTCCCCTTTGGTCACCCTATAATGGATGTACTTGGCGTTCGTCTGATTGTACTTGATCACAAACGAGTCGGCAGGATAGCACCAAGCAGACTTGTTATCCACCCACTCCAGCGAGTTCAGCGTCGGCTTGACATTCACTACTACATCCACCGGATCACATATATCACTTATGCAGCTCTTGTCAGATGTAGCCTGTGCGGTGAGTTTGTATGTTTTTGCATCCAAACCGCTTAAACCGGAAATCGTGAACGGACTCGGAGTGTCTGCTACCGTTATTGTTCCGGTCGCCTTCACTTCATCGCCATCCTTAAGCCAATACGTGAAGGTTTTGGTATCCGTTACCGTATAGGCCACACTTATCTCGCCTTGATCCTTCTGGCATATAGCCGCAGGTGTTTCAAGTTCAATCGTTGGCTTGGGATTGACCGTCAGCACCATCACCCAAATGGAGTCTGGATACGGATAGACTTTTGACTCCAGTGTATCACGTATGATGAATGTTCCCGCTACATCTGTCTTGTAGATGTCAGCGTAAGTCGATGTCTTCGTATGATCCTTTAGATCCTCACGGCTCAGGTTATGTCCTGCGCCATGACCGTCCCACGACAGATCGTCATCATGCTGGCACTTGGTGACATACACAGTGTCCATGACAATATCCGACACTACTTCCAGGAACAAATGGAAGATAGAGTCGCATTCATGGTTTACTGTCTTATATACCAGCGAGTCTCTGATCTGTGTCACTTCCGGCTGATACGCTCTCGTCCATTTGTGTTTGGTTATGCTAGCGTTTTTACCATATGTTGTGTTAGTCGGAGCTACATGCCCGAGGACATCTGCGACGGCATCACCAGGACCTATGCCATAAGCCTTGCTCAGATCCAACAGCCCCTTTTTGGGAATACCAAACGCAGGATTCGAGCTCTTAACCCACTGATACTCAAGTTTCTTTGCCGCCACCTTGTCATGCAACGTATCATAGTAAGCAGGGTGTACGGTCAGCTTCACCCATACGGAGTCCGTACCTTTTTCGCCCGTAATAGGCGACTCACGATACACGTAGAACTTCACGTTGTGCGTCGTATCTACACCGCTGACATTCAAGGGATATTGGTGCGTTGATGTCGCATCCGTACTGGTATGCGAGCCTTTGTCATCAAACACCCACTTGACGCCCGTATGCGGATAATCAACATCCGCGTTGAAATGAAGATCCGGATGCTGGTTACAATACTTGAACTCCGCATAATCTTTGCCTTCCTCATAATAAATCATGTGTCCCTCAATCCGTACTACCGGTGCATCAGGAGCAAGGTTGAACACCGTTGCGCCGGCCTCTGACATTGCGTAGCCGACCTCGACAGAGTACTGTATGGCAACAAATGGTGCATAATCATTGCTCAGGATATTTCTGCCCGGACTGAGGCTGACACGTGCATACGCATAACCTGTTTCCCCAAGATCAGTAAATGTTCCCGCACTTCCACCGTTCAACTTCATGTTAGCTTTTTGGTCTGCAGCAACTATCACATTCGCATAATGAGTGGTCATTGGCGATGACGGACAATACAAAACGGCACGCTTGGCACCTTTCGTTACATCCGGTATAAGTGCGACCGAAGGTTCGGATACGCCGTCTTCATCTATTCCGTATCTATTCTCCGCGCCATTGCACATGTAGCCATATAGGATGATTGGCTTATTGGACTCAATATACGAAGGCGCATCATCATATCTGCGGCGGATAGCTTGTGTGCCATTGTTCGGTGTGGATTCACCTTTGCCAAGCGTATATTTAGTTACGCCATTTACTTTGATTTCCGTTTCGGGATAAATGGCAGTTGCAATGTAATACGTATGCGCAGCACTCGACACATGGTCCTCGTCCCGCACAGGGAAACCGCTCATCTCCATTGCTACGAATCGCCTGCCCCACGATGCTACAGGTATACTCTGCTCCATCGTTATATCGCCGTTGGCACCGCTGTTCCATGGCACAGTGCTCTTTACACCACCGTTGAAGACGGCAATAGGCTTGTTGGAGGTTATAATCGAACCGGATAAGTTATAGTAATCCGGAGAGCCGGCATTCTGCCCCCAGAACTGATACACCTCACCCGCTTTTAGGTCATTAAACGTGTGCTCACTACCCATTTCGTACGATCCACCACCTGTAAGCGTAACAGAGTTAGTAAAGTGAACCGTCACATTGGTGCCGTCTTCAGTGGCAACAAATGCAAATTCACTATTGGACAAGCCACGGAAGAAGGTCTGCACCACATACTCCTTGCCTAACGTGGAAGTAGTAGTATTCTCCTTCGTATATTTGGCAATAACCGGCGTCATATCATACGAATAGTCACTACCGTTATCAAACTGGTCGGATGCATACAACGCTATATTCTCCGTTGATGTCACGTGAATACCCGTCTTGCTCTTCTCGCCCGACGTGGTTGTATATGCCTTGGCACGAGGCACTTCATAGACGAACGCAGTATTCGCCGCCACCGATTGACTCGTCAAAGGATGTTCAAGATCGTCAGCGGCATACACGTTGATTGTTGTTGCGGCCTCGGGGACTGCATACAACATCAAGTGGACATAATCGTCGTTCTTGCCATAGTTGTACATGTACGTCAGCCAGAAGTCCGTACCGGTTGATGACACCATTGACGGCACCGACGACGACTCAGCATACGCCGGCTCAGGTACAACTGTCCCAAACACGCCCAACACCAATAGCAATGCTACAGGAATAGCTGTTAAAACTTTAGTTAATCTCATCTTAAATGATTGCAAACGATTCATATCTCGTATGATTTTAAATTTTCGATGTTATAGTGTCTTGTCAACAATGATGCTTTTATCTGTCAACAATTATCCAAATTATCAAAATTTCTTTTTCTGTCCGAAACGTCCCCAAAATGATTCAAAAACTTTTTTGGTTAATTTTGGGTCTTTTTTGACTAACTCCTGCTCTCCACCCTATCTACAATACACTGCCAACATGTGCAACACACACATGCATTCGTGCTGTACGCGCTGATAATGCGCGAGTTATGCGTGCATATACGCGCCTATTATACGCACGGGCACACAATAACGCTACAAAGTTACGAAAAAAAAATGATATTTGCAAGTGTTTAGGCTATTTTTTTTTATTTTTGAATATATTGCAAAGCGTATTGTACAGCGATAAGGCAGGTTAATATCTAAGAAACATCTAAAGAATATATAACTAATCACTAACGATTGTGCCTAACAAGGGCTTGAAAAAGAACAAATGTTGTGACAGTTTTTCTTTGTAACTATGCATGTATAAAAAAATGCACTTGCGGAAGTGGCGGAAATGGCGATATCGTCAATATCGTCAATATCGCCATGTAAAAAAATATGACCAAGTTGACTAAGTTGACCAACTAAATGCGAACTTGGTCAAGATGGTCAAGTTGGTCACAACAAATTTTTGCATGAGACAGTTGAGATTCTTGAGACACTGGCTCAACAACTGTCTCAACTGTCTCAAGTGTCTCATGTAATTTTTTGTTATGGGACTTTGGGACTTTCTCAACAGCCAAAGTCCCAAAGTCCCACTGCATTTTTTTCAGTGGAGGGGTGAAGAGTCTAAGATCGCCCATGCATGGTCGATGGCTGAACAAGGAAGAGAGGATGAGGGTGTTACTCATCAATCCC
The DNA here is from genome assembly GCA_002309255.1 of Bacteroidales bacterium UBA1216. Lineage (GTDB taxonomy): Bacteria > Bacteroidota > Bacteroidia > Bacteroidales > Paludibacteraceae > Colicola. The sequence goes on from DBXI01000016.1 coordinate 41,680, forward strand.
CCCTATCCACCTATGCAGCCAGTGGTAGAAGCGTCGCTGCCAGAGGATACCGTTCTGGGGTTTGAGTACCCAGTGGTTCTCATCGGGGAAGATCAGCAGTTCGGCCTCCACACCGCGCATCTTCGCAGCATCAAACGCTGCCATCGCCTGATTGGCGAGGATGCGGTAGTCCTTCTCGCCATGGATGCAGAGGATAGGTGTATCCCACTTATCCACGAACCGGTGCGGACTATTGGCAAACGTGCGCTGGGCGATCTTGTTGCTCTTATCCCAATATGCGCCACCCATATCCCAGTTGGCGAACCACTTTTCCTCGGTCTCGAGGTACTGCATCTCGAGGTTGAAGATGCCGTCATGGGCGATGAAGGCCTTGAAGCGCCCGTCGTGGTGGCCGGCTATCCAATAGACGCTGTAGCCGCCGAACGAAGCACCTACGCAGCCGAGACGGTCGCGATCGATGTAGGGGAGGTTGTCGCACGCCTCATCAATAGCGGTGAAGTAGTCTTTCATACATTGTCCGCCATAGTCGCCGCTGATCTGCTCGTTCCAGGCAAGGCCGAAGCCCGGCAGGCCGCGGCGGTTGGGGGCAACGATGATGTAGTCATGCGCCGCCATGATGGAGAAGTTCCAACGGAACGACCAGAACTGGCTGACAGGCGACTGGGGACCACCTTCGCAGTAAAGCAAGGTCGGGTACTTCTTGTTGGGATCGAAGTGCGGCGGGAGGATGATCCATGTGAGCATCTGTTTGCCGTCGGTTGTGCGTTGCCAGCGCGGCACAACGGTTGCATAAGCCAACTGGTCGTAGATGTTCTTGTTCTCGTAGGTGAGCTGCGCAAACGATTTGTTCTGCAGTTCGCCCTTATCCGAGCGCCCTGTCTCAAGCACAAACACCTCATTCGCCTCCAGCATCGAGTGGCGAAGAAGGTAGATCCGGTTGTCGCAGATGTCGCCGAGTACATGGTCGTACTGCCCCTCGGTCAGCACATTCAACGTACCATCCAAAGCGATGTGATACAGCTGCGCTGTGGCGTGCCATACGCCACTGAAAACCAATGACATATCATCCATCCAGGCGAACTCATCCACATTGCAGTCGAATGCCTTGCTCAGGAACGTCTTCTCGCCTGTCGCAAGATTCATAACCATCAGTCTGTTCTGGTCGGACTCGTATCCATCGCGCTCCATCGATAGCCATGCGAGCTTGGTACCATCGGGCGAGAAGGCGGGATTGGTGTCGTAGCCGCCGTTGCCTTCGGTAATGTTATGGTGCTCGCGCGTAGCAAGATCGTAGAGGTAGATATCGCTGTTGGTTGATATAGCATAATCGAGTCCGGTCTTCTTGCGGCAGGTGTAGGCGATGGTTTTGTTGTCCGGACTCCAAGCCAACTGCTCTACTCCGCCGAACGGAAGCATCGGGCACTCGTAAGGCGTGCCTTCCAGCAGGTTAACCGATTCGCCAAGTTTGGCGGATTTGATGCGCTCGCCTTCGCCGTAATACTCCAGTTGCAGGTCACAGAGGAACGGCTGCGGAGCGGACTCCACCCACTGATCCCAGTGCTTGTACATCAGGTCGTCGTGGAAGTGCCCGGTAGCCAGCGGCAAATCGGGATAGGTATCCGCTGTGCTCTGCACGGTCTTCACTTGCTTGATCAGCACCACCTTATCCCGCATCGGCGACAATAGGAAACCCTCTACATCCTCTGTGCCTTGCACTTCAACTTCTTCCTTGTCGCGGCGGAGGTAGAGTTTGCCACCCTTCAGGTAAGCCAGGCAGCCGCTGTTACCGAACCAAGCGGGTTCAACGCCGACGAACTCGTCGATTACTTCGAGATCGCTGACGCTGTTGGAAGTTAGACCGCTATCGCTGTTAGAGGTTGGATTGAGGGGAAACGGGTTGCAGATGCGTATCCAGGAGGAAGAACGGTTCTCCTCTACGCTATAGTAGCTGACGGTGTAGGCGATGAGGCCTGTTTCGATGTCCGCCTTGACCGAGCCTATACGTCCCATCGCCCAGAGTGCTTCAGGGGTGAGGCGATCGCCCTTCAAGGTGATCTGCGGTTTAGTGATCGGTTCTTTCGTGTCGGTCTGCTGCTTCTGTGCGCAGCCGGTGAGGAGCATAGCAAGTGCTGCCATAGTGAGTAATTTGAAGTATTTCATTGGTGTAGTTATTTATTCTAGTTGGCTAGACGACTAGTTGACTAGGCGACTAGCTAATTAAGATATTTCGCGGTAGCCGAGTTTCTGCTCGGGGTTGAGTCGTGCGAGGCCGTCGCGATAGACCTGGGTGTAGCCGGTGGAGAGCGTCGGATCGTCGTCGAGGACGCTGTTCGCGGCTTCGCGGGCGAGCTGGAGGATCTGCCCATCGGTGGCGAGACTGGCTATCTTGAAGTTTACGGGGTCACCGGACTGCGCCGTGCCTTCCAGATCGCCCATGCCTCGGATCTGCAGGTCGGCCTCAGCTATGCGGAAGCCGTCGTTGGTGGCTACCATGATATCCATTCGTTTGCGCGTCTCTGCGGACATCTGCGGCGGGGTGAGAAGGAGGCAGTAGCTCTGATCGGCTCCGCGCCCTACTCTTCCGCGGAGCTGGTGAAGCTGACTGAGTCCGAAGCGCTGGGCGTCCTCGATGATCATGACGGAGGCGTTGGGCACATTCACCCCGACCTCGATGACCGTGGTGGCAACGAGGATCTGCGTCTCGCCGCTGACGAAGCGCTGCATCTGCAGGTCTTTGTCGGCGGCGCGCATCTTGCCGTGCACCATCGAGATGCGGAACTGCGGGAAGGTCTCAACGAGCTTGTTGTAACCGTTCTCCAGATCGGCGAGGTCAAGTTCCTCGTTCTCCTGAATGAGCGGATAGACCACGTAGATCTGCCTGCCGAGGCCTACCTGCTTGATGATGAACTCATTGATTGACTTGCGCCGTAGGTTCGAGTAGTGGTAGGTCTGAATGGGTTTGCGTCCGGGCGGGAGCTCGTCGATGACGGAGACCTGCAGATCGCCATAGACGGTCATCGCCAGTGTGCGCGGGATAGGTGTGGCGGTCATGACCAGCACGTGCGGCGGCCGGCTGTTCTTCGCCCAGAGCTTGGCGCGCTGGGCTACACCGAAGCGGTGCTGCTCGTCAACGATCACGAGGCCGATGTTACCGAACTGCACTGTATCCTCTATTAGCGCGTGCGTACCTATAAGAAGGTTGATCTCGCCGCGCTGCAATGCGGGCAGCAGTTCGGCGCGCTGCTTCTTCGTGGTGGAACCGGTGAGTAGCTCCACGCGCACATCGGAGCCCTGCAAGAGCTGCCGGAGTGTGGCGAGGTGCTGGTTAGCCAATATCTCCGTGGGTGCCATGATACAGGCCTGATAGCCGTTGTCGATCACCAGCAAGGCGCACAGCAGAGCTACGAGCGTCTTACCCGAACCTACATCGCCCTGCAGGAGGCGGTTCATCTGCTTGCCGGACTTCATGTCGGCATGTATCTCCTTGATCACGCGTTTCTGCGCGTTGGTGAGTTCAAAGGGCAGGAGGTTCTTGTAGAAGTAGTTGAAGTGCCTTCCTACGACGGAGATGATGAAGCCCTCGGTGTGTCGCCGTCGCGCCGAGGCGCGGCTGAGGATAGAGAGCTGGTTGTAGAACAGCTCTTCGAACTTCAGCCGTTCGCGGGCTTTCTGCATCGAGGGGGTGTCATTCGGGAAGTGTATCTGATGGATCGCTTCGGTGCGGTTCATCAAGTGATAGCGCTGGATGATGTCCGCCTGGAGGGTCTCCGGCAGACCACGATCCACATCGGGCATCAGTCCGGCGATGATCGTTCGCATGGCTTTGGAGTTGATGCCGCTGTTCTTCATCCGCTCAGTGGTGTTATAGTGCGGCTCAAGACCGGTGACCATCTGCGGGGTGACCTTGTCTAAAGGCGTGAGCTCAGGGTGAACGAAGTTGTAGGTGCGGTTGAAGCGCGACGGTTTGCCGAAGAGCAGATACGGAACGCCGGTCTGGAGCTTGAGGTACTGTATGCCCTTGAACCAGACGAGTTCGATCTGCGACTGCCCGTCACTGAACATAGCCGACATCCGCTGCGCACGGCCGATGCCCATGGTGTGGAACTCGAGGATCTCGCCTTTGATCTGCACGAAGGTGTCCTCGTCGGCAATCTCGTGGATGAAGTAGAACCGTGAGCGGTCGATGTACTTGAAGGGATACTGTTCAAGGAGCTCGGCGGCTGTATTGACGCCCAGCTCCTTACGCAGAATGTCAGCCCTGCGTGAGCCGACATTCTTGCAGTATGTGATGTCTTTGTCAAGCATAAATAGACCGCACCTTTGGTGCTAAAAGATAAAAGACCGTTGCACTAAAAGAAAAAAGCCTAATTACATGTCTTATCGAGAGTATATAGGCTTTTCTCTTTTATCTTTGAGTGCGAAGCACGGTCTTTCGACTATTGCAGACGGAAGCTAACCGGTACGGTATATTTTACGCGCACGGGTTTACCACGCTGCTGACCGGCTTTCCACTTAGGCATCGATTTGATCACGCGCACGGCCTCTTTGTCGAGCGAAGCGTCACCGCCGGAGCGAACAACCTCAACGTCAACGATCGAACCGTCCTTGTTCACCACGAACTGGCAGATCACACGACCTTGGATACCGTTCTCCTGTGCGATAACCGGATACTTCACGTTCTCGCTCAGGTACTTGAACAGCGCCTGCTGTCCGCCGGGGAACTCAGGCATCTTCTCTACAACCATGAAGATAACCTCTTCCTCCTCTTCCTCAACGGGCGTCTCAACAGGAGCAGCGATAACGACCTCGACCTCCTTGTCATCCTCGGTTTGGATGTCGATGTCCTCTACTTCCTTCTCATCCTCAACGACGTTGAGCACCTCGACCTCTTGCACTTGTGGCGGTGGGGGCGGAGGGGTAACGTCCTGTGATGTCTGTTGAATCTCTACTTCTTCCTCGAAGCTCATGTCCAGGTCTGCCACCTCGTACTTGGTGACCTCTTTCTCCGTCCACTCAAGTGCTACATAGCAGATACTCAGCGTGAAAGCCAAACCTATGAGGACATAGGTTAGTTTCTTGTCTTCCAAACTGGCTCTTGGTGATTTTTTCAGTTGCATATAGATTTAAATTTATTATGTATCGCACGTGTGTTCGCGCCTGATTTTACGTATAAGCACGAAATACGCTGCAAATATACAAAAAAATTCTGAAATATGCAAATATTTCTGCAAAAAAATTGCATTTTGTCGAATATTTTTTCGATTTTTTGTCAAATCGCCCCATTTCCGACATCTGTTCTAACTCTTTTTCGCGCTAATCGCGTGCGCACAATATTGAATAGTCCCTGCCGTTTAGTCACGCGCAAAATTCCCGGGACTTTATCGGAAGTATATCGAGGTTTTATCGAGAGAACATCGAGAGTAACCCCCTGTTCTTTGTTTTGCGTGAAAGGGGCGCATTCGCAGCAAAAAATAGCACATTTTCATCCTTTCAAACCGCCCAAAAATCGCCATTTCGGTGAAAAAACAACAAAAAATCATATTTTTCTGCCATTAGATTTGCAAATGTCATTTTTTTTTTGTAACTTTGCGCCCGACTTTTTGTGGTCGTGTGTGTAGGTGTATGCGTATATACGCGAGAGAAACAATTAGCCAACTAGTCAACTAGACGGCTAGACAACTAGACGACTAGTAAGCTAGAGGCTACGACAACTAGTCAGCTAGACGGCTAGACAACTAGACGACTAGTAAGCTAGAAAACCAGAAACAAACAATAATAAACAAACGAATAAAATGACCCCACTTAACGAGAACGGATTTTTGCAGTACCCGGGGGACTATAGGCAGCTGCTGTTCTACAAGAAGGCAACCATCCTATACGACATGACCTACTGGTATCAAGAGCATAATCTGTATCGTGGCGACCGCACGAAAGACCAGATGGAACAAGCGGCCAGAAGCGGGAAACAAAATGTGGTGGAAGGAAAAGCCGACGGCATGACCAGCAAGGAGATGGAAATCAAGTTGCTAAACACGGCACGGGGAAGTCTGATGGAGCTCTTGGAGGATTACGAAGACCAACTGCGGTCCAGAAGACTGGAGAAATGGGAGAAAGGTCATCCGCGGTATGAGAGAATGGTGCAATACTGCTACAGGCACCATGACTTGAAAAACTATCAGCCATACTACGAGCGCTGGACGACAGATGAGTTCTGCAACGTGGCGCTGACGCTCATCCATCAAGCAGACAGAGGACTGTTAACCTACCTGCAGATTGTAGAAAAATCCTTCCTGGAAGAAGGAGGCCTGAAAGAAAAAATGTCCGCCGCAAGAAGAAAAGTGAGAGGGTATTAACCAACTAATCAACTACTCAGCCGAAAACTAGTCAGATAGACGACTAGTATGCTAGAGACTACGAGAACTAGTCAACTAGACGACTAGACAACTAGACGACTAGTAAGCTAGAGGCTACGACAACTAGTCAGCTAAATAGAAGCGAAAGAACACAACAAACGAAAATAACAAATAAAACACAAATACAATGAAAAACGTTAAAACCTTGATGAACGGAGTGCGGGGAGAAGAGAAAGCCCCGAAAGCACAAGGGTGCGGAGCAATCACTCACGATGTTGCATCGAGAACGGCCCGAGTATTGTCTAGGATTGGCTCGATGAGCCTCAAGAACACCTCGCTGTTCGGGGTAATCCTTGCTCTACTGCTCACCTTTGGAGTGGGAGAGATGAAAGCGGCGACCATCTTTAACTGCGGTATTGATGTAAATGATACTTGGTATAAAGGTACAGGAACCATCAATTCCGGGAACTGGTTGGGAAGCAAAACTGCTTTTAACGGCGCAAATCTTGGAGCACTAACTTCTATGACTTTGGGCGGTCAGTATGATACGTGGGATAACAATCAAACTGATTATTGTTCCTGGAATGGTAACAACGGTATCCATATCCTTATCAAGAAAGGCAGTACACAAATTACCAATTTCAAACTAACGTGCTATCACGATAGCAAAGATGGGAACAATAACGTATGGAAAACAAAAGGTGGTACAGGTAGCTGTAGTGATAGTGGATCATGGGGGACATATACTGTTGACATATCTGGATATGCCGCTGGTAATGATTACACTATCAAAGCGACATGGACATCTCCTTCGTCTCAGTCTAATAATGCAACTGCTAATTTCACAATCAATCCAGTAGTAACATTTAAAGCCAACGGTGGTACAGGTTCAGACTACACGCAGAGAGTGACATATAATACCAACACTGCACTTACTGCAAATACCTTTACTAAAACCGGATACGATTTTGCAGGCTGGGCAACTTCTGCTGATGGTGATGTAGTTTATGCAGGTGGAGCTAATGTTAAACTGACAGCCCACACCAATCTCTTTGCCAAATGGACTGCAAAAACAACTACCATTACCTTGAATAACGCTGGCGCTACCACTTCCGGTTCGACAAGTGTAACAGCAACTTATGGTGAAGATATGCCGGCAATAACCTGCCCGACAAAGACCGGTTATACGTTTGGCGGCTATTGGGGTGCACCTGGGGGAAGTGGTCCAAAATATTACAACGCTGATGGCTCCAGTAATGCTACATGGCTAAATACAGAATCCACTTATACTCTCTACGCCGCATGGGCAGAGAATAAATCTACCATTACGTTAGTTGCTTCTCCAAGTGGCAAAGGCACATTCCAAGTTGGAGGAGAAACGGTAACGAGTACGCTGGCTGGTGTAGCAACCACACCTGCGGTAACCGCTATGGCTATTTCAGGATATAGATTCTCCAGTTGGTCTATCAGCGGCGGTGCAAGCATCAGCAGCACAACTGACAACCCGACAACAGTAACGGGTGGTGGAGCTGGAACAGCAGCCACACTGACAGCTACGTTTGTGGAAGATTTGACCTATTATACGCTTCAGTTCGGTGCGCGTAGTGGGGAAACTTCCGGTAGCGTTGCCGCAAAAGATGATTCAGACGATCCTCTCACATCCGGTACAAAATACTTGTCAGGGACAAGCGTCACCTTGACAGCAACAGCAACCGATGATGACTATAAATTTGATAGCTGGTACCCAGGGTGGACAACCGGTGATCCTGTTTCAACAGACAACCCGCTTACCTTCAGTTTGTCAGCTGATACAAAAAGGTATGCACATTTTGTACAGAAGACAACGTCGATTACTCTGAATAAAGGCATTGGCTCTGGTGGTACAGCAGGTCCCGTAACTGCGACACACGGAAGTACGACATTATCCACTAATCCGTTAGTCTGTCCTGCTAAATCCGGCTATACATTTACAGGTTATTGGACAGAAGCAAGTGGCGGAGTAAAAGTCATTGATACGGATGGCACATTGGTAGCCTCTGTATCGGGCTATACCAAATCCGGCAACAAGAAGTGGGATTATGATGATCCGACTTTGACCCTTTATGCACAATATACGGAGAAATTAACTACCGTTACTATCAATGTTAGTCCGGCAAGTTCAGGTACATTGACTTTGGATGCAGCAGCATTTACTCCAGGCAACACAACAACAGCAGGCGTTACAACCAGCCATAGTGTTGTAGCTACTGCTGCCAATGACTACACATTCTCTTCTTGGAGTGTTAGCGGCAACGCAACAGGTACTTCTTTGACTAACACCTACACACTGAAAGGTAACGGTAGTGCCGGCACAGGTACGCTGACTGCAAACTTCACACTTACTCCTTGTAAACTATATAAAGTTTCTGTTGCTAAAAACGGTAGTACTACCGACAAGGGAGCAATGAGTTATGATGCAACGGAGCACGCTTATTACAAAGACATCACGACTGATGCCTCGCCTTACTATTTCCGTTTCTATTACAACGACAGTGAACAATATTGCTCTGACTGGTCGAGCAAAGCTGGAGGCGATGCATACTCCAGCGGTAAACAAATTCCCGCTAATGATTCCAAAATAGATTGCGACCAATCAGTAGGCGGATGGGGCGACAAACCAGCCATGTACTACAATGGTGAAAGCGGAACCACTATCCGTATCTGGTTTGACTTCCAGAACAAGAAAGTGTGGATCACAGCGGACAAAGACAAAGAATATGTGTTACGTGGCGCATTTGCTGATGACGGTAGTCAAGCCGATGGCATGCCAGGTTGGTCAGCAACTACATCATACTTTGATGGTTTGGCAAGCGGTAATACAGGAACTATCTCTTGCACACTAAATGCCTCAGAGTGGTATCACGCAAAAATATATAACGTGTATACGAAAACATGGTACGGCCCAAGTTCTGACACTGGTTTAAGCGATGGCACGCTATCAACAGCAACAGCCGGTGGAGGTGGAGATTTCTATTTCCAAGCTACCATTGCAGGATCTTACATGTTCACTCTTGACTTATCATCGGGGACGAAGATGAAAGTAGATTACCCAAGCGCTTATTCCGTCACTTATTCTGCTCATACCATAGCAGGAACAAGCGGTGAGTCGGATGATCCTACGGCAACATACAATTCAGGCGCGAGCAGCGTATCGAGCGGCGGATACGTACCGAGCAGCACAAGTGTGACCTTCACAGCCGCAGCAGCTAAATCAGGATACACATATAACGGCTGGTACGATGCAGCTACAGGTGGCACACAGAAATCACCTGCATCGAGCTACTCGGAGACAGTAAGCGGCAACATAACGCGTTACGCCCGATACACACAGAACACGCACAGTGTAACTCTGACTAATGCTAATTCGACATACGGAACTGTCAACACATCCTCACCGGTAACCGTTGGTGAGGCAGAGGCTGTACAGATTCAGGCTACACCAAAGTCGGGTTATATGTTCAATGGTTGGACTAAGACAAGTGGTTCGGGTACAGTGACGTACCATGTAGGCGCAGGTGCCGACCAGCTGGAAGACGGTAGCGGCGCAAGCAAAGCTACAACGTATATTACCACCACTGGCAATGTCACCCTGCAGGCCACATGGGATGAAGACCGTTCGTCGGGATACTATTTGCGTTATGGCAACAGCGGAAAAGATGGCGATGGAAATTCTGCCCCTGGTATGGCCTTTGATTGGACAACAGAAGAAACAGATGGTGTGTTCTACAAGAACCCCGGAGAGACAACAGGAACTGTTTCCTACTTCACACTGACCTGTGGGGGTAGTGATGTAGGAAAAGTATATGAGTTCAAAGTTACCGACCATAGCAGTTGGTACGGCTACAACGCTGCCGCAGGTGGTAAGATTGATGCCACCATCACCGACCAGACACTAAACACTTCATACGGAAACGGTCGCTTGTGCATCGTTATGCCGGGTAGCTACGTATTCAAGTGGGATTCGAGCACCAAAAAGTTGAGTGTAACCTTCCCGACCGGCTGCTACCTGCGTGGAACATTCAACTCATGGGGTTGGGGGAATCTGTTAGAGCCCACCGGCAATGCTAATGAATATGCATGTACCGTTTCATTGTCTGCAAAGCAGACCTGGGCAGCACCCGACTATGGATTCAAGGTTGTGATTGATGGTGTACACTACGGCAAGAACAGCACAAGTATATCTCGCGAAAGCAACTCAGCCTCAAGTATTTCTACAAGCGGGAGCAATATAGGTTTGGCTACTGATGTAGCAGGCAATTACACATTTACGGTCAACACATCCAGCAAGAATCTAACCGTTACCTACCCTACGGCGTATACAGTTACGTTCGGTTACGGCACGGGCGGCTCTGCAGTGACAGCAACAGCTACTAACCCGTCGGGCGCTATTGCAAGCGGCGACTATGTGGCGAGTGGGACAGACGTAACCTTCACGCAAACGCCAGCCACCGCAGGATACACGTTCAAAGGCTGGTACACGACAGCTGACGGCAACACAACTGTATCAACAATGGGCGTGAGTGACCATGTGCTGAACAGCCTGGGCGCCAACGCAACCGTTTACGCGCAATACACCCCGAACGACTACACGGTGACGTTTGACTATTCGACGAATGGTGGGTCAATTGGTGAGCTGAATGGGGCAACGAATACGGCTGGAGTAGTAACAAAGTCTGTGACACATGGCTCGACGTATGGTGAGTTGCCAACGGCGACGAAGTCGGCACAGTGCTTCATGGGTTGGTACACGGCGTCGGACGGCGGCACGAAGGTGACGAGCGAGACGGCGGTGAGCATAACAGCAAATCAGACCTTGTATGCACGTTTTGAGAGTATCTATGAGGTGACCGTGCAATACAAGAGCGGTAGCGTGGTACTATCACCTCAAACCAAGGTGAACGCAGCTGCCACCGAGTGCGCAGCAGAGATTAGTGCTCCGGAGATTTTGGGTTACACCTTCAGCAGTTGGTCAGGTTCGAACGCGACGTTCGCAGATTACAGGAGCGCAACGACCACCGTCAAGGCATCTGCCCTTACAACGATTACAGCGAACTATAGTCTGATCCCGACTGTTTACTTCAAGAACAACCTGAGTTGGGAGCATGTGTATGTAACGTTTGATAACACATGGACAAGTTCTGTTCCTTGCAACAACGGCAAGCCGTACTACGAGATGACGCAGTTGGGCGAGTCGGATATCTTCTACTGCGTTATACCTGACACCTATACAGCAAGCGATTATGCAGGATGGAAGGGGAATATAGCATTCGACAATCATGGATTTGATGCCTCGGAGAATGTGGGCGCTAAGACAGGCGGATTTGATACCGGCGAGTTCCTCGGACGTGGCGACTTTGATCCGAAGGCTACGATGTTCATCCCGTATAACGGTGACAGCGAGACGCGCAACGGCGGAACGTACTACCGCACCGGCTGCTGGATGAAGTACAACTCTACCCAATCCGGCTACTCAGTAAAGATGAACACATGGGTTAACTACGCCCACGAAGATACATTGACAGTTGACCTGACGGCGGATGTAGTCGGAGGATTTGAGTTCAGCGCAACAGTCAACTTGCAGCACCCGAACTACACGTACGGATTCAAGCTATATAAGGACTACCAAAAGAACACCAGCGATCTGTATTACAGCAACAGCGGTGAGGTTTGGGCGACCACGACGTCGTTGCCATGGGATTTTGCGACCAAGGTAGATGACGTATCCGTGACCGCAGACAGCAAGCGCTGCGGATTGCATACAGAGGCGTTGGGCAAATACAAGATCATTGTAACGTTCGGCACAGGTCGTCCGGTAGTGGATGTTGTTTATCCGGTAAGTGTCAATGACTGGAGGTTGGTATATAAAGACCGTGCTACCTGGTCGAATGGTGCGCATACAGCAAGCTGGTATCACCCCTCACGCGTGATCAAAGCTAAGGCAGATGCGGAAGATATAGTATCATTCTATGTGAGCAAAGCCGATGGTGCAAACGCAACGGTTGAGTTGCAAAAGTGTACGGCTATTGACGGAGGTACCGGTGCGCAGACCTGGGAGAAGCAGGGCGAAAACCTTGACCTGTCAGCTATCACCGGCACGGGTATCTATAACTTCAAGGTGACGCAGAACGGCAGTAAGGAGGCTACGGCAGCCTACGACGGCAGTTACGACGGCAACTTCTACATCCGTACGGATGCATCGGATGGCGGCTGGAGTAACTACAAAACCTCGGGCGCGAATACGATGACCTACTCGGAGTACTCCGTAACGCACGGCGGCGACTTTGGTCCGTACTCACACTACTACATGCGCTACGTAACACAGGGCAGCAACATCAAATTCTGTATAGCGAATGACTATAGCGAGTGCATCTCGGATACCGTGGTAAGCGACGATTGCACGAACGAGTGGATAGAAGCCAACGGAAACGTCCGCTTTATGTGGTACTACGGCACGAACAAGATTGGCCGCGCATACATCAGCGGCTCGTCGGAAGTATCCGACCGATTCCTGGTGCTGGAAGGTGACAACAAGATGTTTAATGCTTCCGGAACAGATTTGACAACCGGCAATGGTCGTGTATCCGGTCTGAATGAATACGAAATGAACTTCACCGACGACCAGAACTGGATCTACGAGGCAACGGTACAGGCACAACCCGGATCGGAGGTCAAGCTGACAGCTAAGTACAACGGCGAGATACAGTACTTCTACGGCTCGGAAGAGTCCACCGTACCACTGTTAGGTGGTAGCGGAGATACAAAATACACGATCCGCATTGTATATGACTTCAAGACCAACCGCTTGATCAAGGCCTTTATACCAGCAGGAACAATTGAAGATGATCTGAGTATCGAAGCCGACCTGATGATCATCCGCGAACACCAAGAAGATGCACAGCAGATTACCTTCAACGGCGGTTCGCTGAGTGAAGTGAAGACCGTATATGGCGCGATGAAGTTCAACAAGTGGACAGTGAACAACAAGTCGAAGACCGATGGACACGCATTATTGAGTCCGAGTTTAAGCCGTTTTGAGCGTGATCTATTCTACATCTCGTTCCCGTTTGACGTGAAGTTGAGCGATGCATTCGGCTTTGGCACCTACGGCAAGCACTGGATCATCGAGTACTACGACGGCAAGGGTCGCGCCAAGAACGGGTTCTGGGCAGACTCGCCGAGCAACTGGAAGTTCGTGTTGCCTTCGCAACGGAGCAGTTTCACGCTCAAGGCATTTGAAGGATATATTCTTGCACTTGATCTGGACGAGATGACCGAGAGTTCATCCGTGTGGAACAACGATGTAGAGGATGTATATGTCTATTTCCCGTCATCCGCCGAAGTGGAGAACATCGCGGCAACTAACCGTACGATCACCATTGACCAGACAGGCTACGAGTGCACCATCGGACCTCGTCCGGGACAATCGGATGACCGGCGTGTAAAGGATAGCTACTGGCATATGATCGGCGTACCGAGCTTTGCCAACTACAGTAGCGCTCTAAAGCCGACGAGCGATGGTTCAACGATTGACTGGAGCAGCAGCAGTATGCCGTATTTGTACGAATGGAACAAGAACGACAACTCGCTATCGATCACCTCATCGGCCACGTTCGCGTTCAAAGCCACGTACGCCTATATGGTACAATACAGCGGCGCATCGATCTACTGGTCGGCCGTGAATGTGACCCCGACGAGCGTTGTTGCACGCAAGCAGGACAACAAGCCGGCCAGCACGGAGTTCCGGTTGGAGTTACAGCAAGACGAGCAGAAAGCCGATCAGGCATTCATCCGCCTGACAGACGAAGATCAGGTGACGACAGGCTTCGACTTCAACTACGACTTGAGCAAGGAGTTCAACAATGGTAAGGCGAACATCTACACGCTGATTGCTGACGTTCAGGCAGCGGGTAACTGCCTGCCGATGACAGAGCAGACGACAATCGTACCTGTGGGCGTGAAGATTGCAACGAACGCCGACTACACGTTCTCGATCCCCGATGGGACGAAGGGCGTAGGCGTAGTGCTGATAGACAACCTGACCGGCGAGCGGACGAACCTGAGCGCAGTGGATTACACTGTATCGCTGGAGGATGGTACGCACGATGACCGATTCCTATTGGAGATCTCACCGATACGGAATGTAGCGACGGATGATGAATCGGTGAGCGGTGAGCGGTTAGCGGTTAGCGGTGTAAGAAAGGTGCTGATTGACGGGTTGCTGTACATCGTACGCGATAACAAGATGTATGACGCACGCGGTGCGCGTGTAGAATAATGGTTTAATAAATGTATAACATCTAAAAAGAGGAGATTACAATTATGAAGACCATGAAACCGAACACGATCATACTGATAGCAAGCCTAATGATGGCATGTATGACACCCGCCGTAGCACAGAGCGTAATGCCCTGGCAGTCCAGCGCACCGATGCAGAACAGCGGCAGTAAGTTCACGAGTAGCGTGATTGAGGTAGATGCCCCAAGAGCCACGTGCTCGCTCGTACCGATGGTATCGACGTCCACGATGATGGATGTAGCCCCAATAGCAACGCCTGAGCTGGAGAGCTCGACACTGTTCCGCGGATCAGGGCCAAGGAAGTCGTTCGATGTAGGCGGTGAGACCGGCCGCTCGGATGAGTTCCCTGTAGGCGAACCGTGGATACTACTGCTGTTCGCAGCCATCGCAGCAGGCGTGACAGCCTACCGGCGGAGAAAGGTAACACAAATTACCGCAAATTAACCGAAAATTAAACATAAATTATTTATTAGACAATAGTACTGATGCGCTAATTATAG
>DBXI01000006.1:0-11564 GCA_002309255.1 Bacteroidales bacterium UBA1216
GCACCTGTACTTTACTGGATGCTTACCTATTTTTATTATTACCAACTTTAATTGCTAATTCCTACTGTTTTGCGAATATTTCCCTATCATAAAAGCAGGAGGATGTGCCAACGAAAAATTGACACATCCTCCATTTTTTGGGGCGGTTAAGTGATAGCTCCTTTACTTCACCTCCTGCCCCTGCACATCATACATCTTCCCCTCGCGCTCAATTAATAGTTGTCCATCGCGAATGATTTTATGCGTAATGCGGTAAGCATCTGTAATGGTGTTATTTACATCCATTTGATCCCTTATGGCTTGGATGTTATGGAACTCTTTCCATACTTTCGAAGCTTGGTAGGCAGTGATGCTCTCTTCCGGAACATAAAGCGGAATAGATTTATCGACCCCAGAGAATGCATAGGAATCGCACGTGGGAGGTGTAACCGCCTCGCACGTTACACTTGTCAGACCGCGGCAATAACCGAAAGCACTCTCTCCAATGCTTGTCACGCTGTTAGGAATGGTGACAGAGGTCAGACTGCGGCAACTAGCGAAAGCATATTCTCCAATGCTGGTGACGCTGTTGCCGATGGTGACTGAGGTCAGACCGCTGCAACCATCGAAAGCAGAACTTCCAATGATTGTGACGCTGTTGCCGATGGTGACTGAGGTCAGACCGCTGCAAGCAGAGAAAGCCCAATCTCCAATGCTTGTGACGCTGTTGGGGATGGTGACCGAGGTCAGACTGCTGCAATCAGCGAAAGCATAATTTCCAATGCTTGTGACGCTGTTGCCGATGGTGACTGAGGTCAGACTGCTGCAATTCTGGAAAGCCCGCTCTCCAATGCTCGTCACGCTGTTGGGGATATCTATAGAGGTCAGACTGCTGCAATTGCAGAAAGCATAATCTCCAATGCTCGTCACGCTGTTGGGGATGGTGATAGAGGTCAGACTGCTGCAACCAGAGAAAGCATACTCTCCAATGCTTGTGACGCTGTTGGGGATAATCGTATTTTGACAACCTTCTATCAAGGTATTCGTTGATGTTTCAATGATAGCATTGCAATTATCACGACTATCGTAAATAGTATTACCAGTCTCAACATTTATAGAGGTCAGACCGCTGCATTCATAGAAAGCAGAACTTCCTATGCGTGTGACGCTGTTGGGGATGGTGACAGAGGTCAGACCGCTGCAACCAGAGAAAGCCCTATTTCCAATGCTTGCGACGCTACTGCCGATGGTGACAGTGGTCAGACTGCTGCAATAAGAGAAAGCACCATATTCAATGCTTGTCACGCTGTTGGGGATGGTGACAGAGGTCAGACCGCTGCAACCAGAGAAAGCAGAACTTCCAATGAATGTCACGCTGTTACCGATGGTAACAGAGGTCAGACTGCTGCAACCCCAGAAAGCAGAACTTCCAATGATTGTCACGCTGTTACCAATGGTAACAGAGGTCAGACTGCTGCAACCCCAGAAAGCCTCATTTCCAATGCTTATCACGCTGTTGGGGATGGTGACAGAGGTCAGACCGCTGCAATAATAGAAAGCCCAACCTCCAATGCTTGTGACGCTGTTGGGGATAATCGTATTTTGACAACCTGCTATCAAGGTATTCGTTGATGTTTCAATGATAGCATTGCAATTATCACGACTATCGTAAATAGTATTACCAGTCTCAACATTTATAGAGGTCAGATTATAGCAGCACCAGAAAGCAGAATCTCCAATGCGTGTGACGCTGTTGGGGATGGTGACAGAGGTCAGCCCACTGCAATAATAGAAAGCCTCATACTCAATGCTTGTCACGCTGTTGGGGATGGTGACAGAGGTCAGCCCGCTGCAATAATAGAAAGCCTCATACTCAATACTTGTCACGCTGTTGGGGATGGTGACAGAGGTCAGACCGCTGCAATAATAGAAAGCCCACGCTCCAATGCTTGTGACGCTGTAGGTTTTAGAATTATATGTGACGGATTCTGGAATAGTTATATCTCCCGTGTATTCATTGCTATACCTGCTGTATGATGAACCACGGTAAGTAACGGTTGCGGTCATGGTGTTACTGTTAAAATCGTACCAAATACCGTCCACTTCAGTGTCAGATGCCCAAAGGGTTGTTATGCTTGCCACTATGGCAAACAATAGAGTAAATAATTTTTGTTTCATAAATCCCTACACTGATTCGTGTCGTGCGCAACTTCTGTGCCTGCATGCAGGCGGTTAATATTGAGGTTAACAAATGATAATAGTGTGCAAATATATACAACAAAAAGCGTGAACTCCAATTGGTCTTCACGCTAACTGAGGGCTTCGCAATCCCTGTACCAAGTAGAAAAACAACTGACGTCCACGCCCGATATGCAAATCCACCTCGCCCTTTGTGGGCGTGGACGGAATATAAACATATCCACGAGGACATTCATTGTTGCTGTCTGGACTTGGTACGAAATTTTGCGAAGATTTCAGTTAGTCGCAAACAACGTCAATAAACGCCTTTTATGTCAAATGTATTATCTCCGCAAACGGAAAAAATCCATTTTGGAGAAATACGCTACAAAGTTACGAAAATATTTTGATATATGCAAATGATTTTGTACTTTTTTCCCAAATAAGCAGAAAAAAGTGAAAGATTTAGTAGAATGAGCAAAAAGAAACAGAAAAATGGAAAAAAACAAACGTCCGCTGATTGCGAACGTTTTGCTTTCCTGTCCCGAAACAGACTCTCCGTTTTTCCGTCTTAGAGCTGACGCGCCGATAACTTGGCGGGAGTGTATGTCTATTTATGATACGCGTCTCACATTTTAATTAGTGCAACGCGCGTTGCACTTTTATTCTATTTCTGATTTATGTTTCTCTTTGAAAGTCAGGATTTCTGCCTCAAGGGCTTTCTGCAATTCCTTCTTCGGGATGATCAATTGGTAATCCGATACACCGATAGGTTTACCCATATCTTCCAAGGCGAGAGCTACTTCCAGATTATCCTTTTGCGCACAGAGGATTATACCGATAGAGCGATTTTCATCCTCACCTTTCTCCAAACGATCCAGCAACGACAGATACATATTCATCTTCCCTGCATATTCCGGCAGAAACTCACCGATCTTCAGATCAATAGCCACCAGACAACGCAACTTACGATGGAAGAACAACAAATCCACGCGGGACTCTTTACCGTTGTATACCAAGGTGTGTTGGTTGCCGATAAAGGTAAAACCTTCACCCAATTCCAAGAGGAACAGTTTGATCTTCTCCACCAATCGAGCCTCCAATTCCGCTTCCAATATAGGTTCTGTTACGCCTAAAAAACCAAGATTGTAGGTACTGCGGAAAACCTCATTGGCATATTTCGCTTGCTCGGCAGGTAAAGCCGTGGAGAAATTGTTGTCCAAAGGCACAAGCGGGTGTGTATCATGCATTTTCAGTTTTATGGCATTGAGTAACAAATCGCGGTTCCAACCTTTCGTTACACATTCTTGTGCATAATACTGCGTGGCGTTGTCGTCTAAATCCTTGCTGAGCATAAGCAAATTATGCGACCACGGCAAAAGTGCTACGCGCTGTAGCAGTTTTGTATCACTATCTTTGTAACGGGTGTAAAAACGCCTTCATATTCCATAACTGACGTGGCGACATTCCCATCTTCGGATAACGCTCTTTTAGGTCAAAAGACAACTGCCTGACCACACGGCTACCATGCTGGCTTTCCAATTTCTTGTCGTGCAGCAACTTGCCTATCTCCCAATAGGTATTGCTTGTGGTAGCCATCAAATGACGTGCAACCGCAGACCGAGCACTTTCAATAACTGCTACGGTCTGTAGCAGTAATGCCTGATAGTCCTCAGCAGAGAATTGAATATCAGGTGATTGGATGTCTATTTTTTCTATGTTAGCCATAATGCTGTGTTATTACATCAAAGTCCAACAAACGCCTTTTATGTCTTTGTTGTCGATTTTTTCACCTTCCTGCGCAATGCTTGCACGCAATCCGGTGTTCGCTGCCGACTACAGCGCTCCGTTTTTCCGTCTTAGAGCTGACACACCATTTTAACGCCTGGTGAGAGCTGCTTGCTTTGTTAACAAGCGCTTTAAGAGTTCCAGAGTGTCGGGTTGGATTGTCTGAATTGATAACATCTATAATCTTCTTTTTTCGTATCAGAAAGCATGCAGATAAACGAAAGAGCCTTGGGATCGAGGGTGCGCAAGCGTTTGCAGTCGGCAACGATACGATCCATGCCGTAGAAGTCACGCGTCAGTCGCCAGTCTTGCAGGTTGCCGCGTTCCAACACGCGCTGAATCAATCCCGCCGAGTGGCGCTCGACATCCATATTCTCCCGATCTATGTCCCAAAACAAGACAGGAGATAGTTGCGATATGTATGATTGCGTTGACACTATTATCTCCGTCTCATTTGTTGGACTTTGCGCATCATTTTGGAGGTTTGTTCGAATTGCTTGAGGAAGCGGTTTACTTCGACGATGCTGGTGCCCGAGCCTTTGGCGATGCGGTTCTTGCGACTGCCGTTGAGCAGAGCGGGGTTAGCGCGCTCCTCGGGCGTCATCGAGCCGATGATGGCTTCGACGGGTTTGAAGGCGTCATCGCTGATCTCTACGCCCTTGAGTGCTTTGTCCATGCCCGGAATCATGCCCATGAGGTCTTTCATTGAACCCATCTTCTTGATCTGGTTGAGCTGACCGAGGAAGTCGTTGAAGTCGAACTGATTCTTGGCAATACGTTTGCTGATTCGGCGGGCTTCCTCTTCATCATATTGCTCTTGTGCGCGCTCCACGAGGCTGACTACATCACCCATACCGAGGATACGATCCGCCATACGTGCGGGGTGGAAAACGTCAAGGGCTTCCATCTTCTCGCCAGTACCGATGAACTTGATCGGTTTCTCAACCACCGAGCGAATACTGAGGGCAGCACCACCACGGGCATCACCGTCGAGTTTGGTGAGGATCACGCCGTCGAAGTCCAGACGGTCGTTGAAAGCTTTGGCGGTATTCACGGCATCCTGACCAGTCATGGCATCGACTACGAACAGCGTCTCTTGCGGCTGGATAGCGTCCTTGATGGCTGCTATCTCGTTCATCATCTGCTCATCGACAGCCAAACGACCGGCGGTATCGACGATGACTACATCATAGCCGTAGGTACGCGCCTCAGCAATGGCTTTCTTGGCTTTCTCCACGGGGTTACTGATATCCTCGCCTGTGAAAACCTTGGCATTGATTTGCTCACCGAGTACGCGCAACTGCTCGATAGCGGCGGGACGATAGACGTCATCAGCGACAAGCATCACTTTCTTGCCTTTCTTCGTCTGCAGGTAGTTGGCGAGCTTGGCGGCAAAGGTGGTCTTACCCGAACCTTGCAAACCGGATAGCAGGATGATGGCGGGCGAACCTTTCAGGTTCAACTCCACCGCCTCCGAGCCCATCAGGGCGGCGAGTTCGTCGTGGGTGATTTTCACCATCAGCTGCCCGGGACGAACAGCCGTCATGACGTTCTGTCCGATAGCTTTGGCTTTCACCGAGTCGGTGAACTGCTTGGCAGTCTTGTAGTTAACGTCAGCTTCAAGCAGCGCTTTGCGGATGTCCTTGACTGTTTCCGCGATGTTGATCTCGGTGATGCGGCCTTCGCCTTTGAGTATCTTGAACGACCTTTCAAGGCGTTCGCTTAGGTTGTCAAACATAAAGATATTTACGATTTAATTATTTACGATTTACGATTAACTTACGATTTAAATATTGCAAATGACCATATTTGCGCATTTGGGTGCAAAGTTACGAAAAAAAATTGACATTTGCAAATTTTTGCGACAAATAGTAAATGAATATAGCAATCGAGGGGGTGAGGATTTGGGGGATTTTGGGGTTTAGTCTCGTAGTTGGCAGGTAAATGACAGGTAGTTGTCAGGTAGATGTCTCGAGAAAGTCGGACAGAATTTCACTTTAGCTCGACGGAGTACCGCCGAGCACAGAACTGCATGCAAAAAAGCTTGGGAAACAAGGGCAGAAAGGAACGAGGAGGGACAAAATGCATTTTTTTGAAGAAATATTTAAAAAATATTTGCAAATGTCAATTATTTTTTGTATCTTTGTGGGCTTTTTGCAAAAAGGGCAGCGGGTTGAAAGAACAGGCGTGAGAAAATCAATCAAATTACCACCATAATATCATGAAAACATACACACTACTTGCCGGGGCATTGCTGCTGTTCGTACAGTCAGTAACAGCGGCCGATGTGACTCCGGCGTCCGATATTCCAGATTACTGGTCATCGGCAGACGGCAAGAGCGGCGAAGCTCTATGGAAAGCAATCAGTGCAGAGACCAACAAGAACTACAGAAGTATCGGGTACGACGGGCTGTACACTGCCTATAAGAAGACAGACGTCTATCCAGAGGACTCCGTAGGCAAAGCCGGCCTGCTGTGGGACATGTACGGAGAGTGCATATCGTGGAGTTCCGGCAAATGCGGTTCATACCAGGACGTATGTGACTGCTACAACCGCGAGCACAGCATCCCCCAGAGCTGGTGGGGCGGCGGCACAGGCGGGATAGGAAATGACATCTTCCACGTAGTGCCGACCGACGGCAAGATCAACGGTGTGCGGAGCAACTATGAGTACGGTATAGTGAACGGCGGAACAAACTGGGAAGGGAACAAGTTCGGCAACGCGACCAGCTGGTCAACGGACAAGAAGACCATAGCCACCCAGGCCGGCGAGACAGTTACCGGCACGGGGAAGGTGTTCGAGCCCAAGCCGCAGTACAAGGGTGATCTGGCGCGCGGCCTAATGGGTACGATCATCAAATGGCAAACGTCCGACCTGACAACGGGTAACAACTTCTTCAGCGGCAGTTACAGTGCTTCAGGCTACTATGGTCTGACCAAGAAAGCCGTTGTACTGCTGATGAAGTGGCACAGGGAGGATCCCGTGAGCCGTAAGGAGATCGACCGCAACAACGGCATACAGCAGACGCAAGGCAACCGCAATCCGTTTATCGACTATCCGTATCTGGCGGAGTACATATGGGGTGAGCATGCCGGCGAGACAGTAGATATGAGCAAGCTGATGGCGTCGTGTGACGACAACTTCATACCTGGGCAGAGTGACGGCAGCCGCGAGAACGCAGAGCCCGTGGATCCGGCAGAGCTCTACGAGGTGACCTGGATGGCCAACGGTGCTGTTGTGCGTACCGACAATGTGGCCAAGAACAAACGCCCGAGCTCCCTGCCCGACGCTCCGGAGTCGTGCTCGACGGAGAGTGCCCAGTTCATGGGCTGGACAGATGCCGCCATAACCGGCACCTCAGCCGATGCACCTGCATCGCTCTACACCAAGCCTGCGGAGGTTCCGGCCGTAACGGCGGACCTGACACTGTATGCCGTATATGCAAAAGAGGAGATAACGGAAGGTGCAGAGCCCGTATCGCTGACATACAGTGCGAACACGAACATAGAAGGCTGGCTGAACACAGCAGCGAACAAAGGCTCATACTGGCTGCTGGACTCGGGCAAGGAGCTCATATCGCCGGAGATAGACCTGTCAGGCCTGCAATCTATCCAAGCGCGTTTGCGCACATACGGCGGGACGCAGTACGACAAGTTTGAAGTACGCGCCGGTGGAGCCTCGATCGCCACGATCACGGTGTCGAACGGCAGTACGCTAACAGACTACAGCTGGACAAACACGAGAAGCCTGAGCGGTAAATCCCAACTGACCTTTACTGCGAAAGAGTCCGGCACGAACAAGGGTGTAGGATTTTCGTCCGTAACAATCGATGCGACAGGTGCGGGCGTGACATACAGCCGGTATATCACATCGTGCCAGGAGACGACCGAGGTGGCAAACATCGTGACGGACACGCCGGCGCAGAAGGTGCTGGTAGGCGGAGAGTTGTTCATCCTGATCGGTGAGCAGCTGTTCAGCGTGCAGGGAGTGAGAGTAAGGTAAAAATTGAAAAATAAAAAAATAAAGTCATGAGACGAATATTGATCATAGCCTTTGCACTGATAACGCAGATCAGCCAGGCTAACGTAGTGACCGGCGTTGCGGCCATACCTGACGGGTACTACAATGATGTGGACGGCAAGAAAGGTGCGGACAACATTCTGAACGCCCTTCAGACGTGTATCTCAAGGAACTACAACGAGATTTCGTACAAAGGTCTGGAGTCGCACTACCTGAAGACGGACTTCTATGCCGACACGCTGTGGGACATGTACTCGACCTGCCGGTTCGTATATGATGATGCGAACAAACCCCAGCGTGCGGTATGCGACGGCTGGAACAAGGAGCACGTATGCTGCCAGTCATGGCTGGGCAACGGTCCGATGGTGTCGGACATGTTCAATGTGTATCCGACTGACGCACGAATTAACAACCTGCGCTCGAACTATCCGTACGGCGTTGTGTCAGGCAGCAGCAACGGCATATCCAGTGACCCGGAGAACCACGCCTTGGGCAAGCTCGGCACGTCAGCCAAGGCAGGCTACAGCGGCAAGTGCTACGAACCCGATGACCGGTACAAGGGCGATTTTGCACGTACGTTCTTCTATATGGTAGCGCGTTACCGCAACAACTCACTCAACGGCAGCGACGGCGCGAAGATGTTCACCTCCAGCCCGACGAACCTGACAGATTACAGTCTGTCGTTCCTGCTGGACTGGCACAGGAACGACCCGGTGAGCGAGAAAGAGGTGGACAGAAACCAAGCCGTATATGGCGAGCAGAACAACCGCAATCCGTTCATCGACTATCCGGATCTGGCGGAATACATCTGGGGCGACAAGAAAGGTCAGCAAGTTGACCTGAGTACGATGACCCCGACCTGCGAGAGTGTGACACAAGTCACCAAGTACGGTGTTACGTGGATGGTGAACGGCGAGGTACTGAAGATCGACTCCGTACGTGAGGGCAGCAGACCTGCTACCCTACCCGCCGAGCCGACATCGTGCTCTGAGAGCAGCGAGAGTTTCTACGGCTGGGCTGGAGGTTCGTGGGATGGGGTATTGCCTAACTACCTGCCGATGGATATCGATGAGTTCTCGAACATTGATTATATGCCGGCTGTGCTGTTTGATGTGACGTACCACGCCGTGTTTGCGCACAAAGAGGTGACAAGTACCGGACAAGTCCAGCGGTCAGAGACCATCAACTTCAAAGACCAAGGCTACAGCAACGGACAAGCTGTTACTTCCGTCAAACAAGGTGATGTAACCATCACGTTCGGTCAAGGTACGGCAGGCAGCAATGTGCCCAAATATTACAACACGGGCGATGCTGTGCGTTGCTATCCGGGTAACACAATGACTGTGGAAGCCGAAAACATGACAGCCATCGAACTGACTTTCGGTTCGGGCGACAACACCAATCCTATATCCGCCAGCACAGGCTCGCTCAACGGCAGCAAATGGACGGGTAACGCCAACAAGGTGGTGTTCTCGGTTAGCGGCAGCAGCGGTCACCGTCGTATAGCGGCAGTCAAGACGACCCTGAACGGCAGCAGTGAGCAGATAGAATACACGAACTATCTGACGAACTGCGGAACAGCAACGGAGGTCAGCAACCATGTGGTTGATATGCCAGCAGCAAGGAAAGTGCTGCGTGACGGGCAACTGATCATCATTGTGGATGACAAAGAATACAATATCTTAGGTTTCTAAACATGAGAAAAACACTATTTATACTCATCAACCTTGTACTGTGTGCCTCTTTCGCGTTGGCGGAAGAGATGCCAGAAGGCTACTATGACGATGTCAACGGCACCAAGGATGCCGAGCTGAAAGGCACACTCAAATCCATCATACGCGCTCACACAGCTATCCCCTATGGCAGCGGTAGCAACTCGTCGTGGGAAGTGTTCTACTATTCCGACCAGAATGAAGAGGGCTACTGCATGGATATGTACTGCGATGACTGGAAGAAGTTCGGTGCTCCGGGGTCTGTTGTTTCAGGCTGCAATATAGAGCACAGCTTTGCCAAATCTTGGTGGGGAGGCTCGGAAAACGATGCCTACAAGGACTGCTATCACCTCAATCCCTCGAACAGCACTGCCAATAGTGCTCGCAGCAACTACCCTTTAGGCGTGCCGGTCAAGGATTTCAAGTCCAACAGCGGTTCGCTGAAAGTAGGCAAGATGCACCACCCGACGCTGGATGTGGACTTCTGGGTGTTTGAGCCGAAAGACGAATACAAAGGCGACTTTGCGCGTGCATATTTCTATATGGCTACGTGCTACGGCAAGGACATAAACGGCAACATCGACAACGTGTGTTCCAAATACAACGGCTGGCGTTTGGACAACAACGACGTAGGCTCTAAGTTCGCCATGCAGAACGACAACTACCTGGAGTTCCAGCCCTGGGAGCAAGAGGTGCTGATCACGTGGCACCGGCAGGATCCCGTCAGCGAGAAAGAGATCAAGCGCGCCGATGCGGTGAGCAACTTCCAACATAACAGAAACCCGTTCATCGATTATCCGTTTCTGGCAGAGTACATCTGGGGCGAGTACGCCGGTGAAGAGGTGAACATGGCACAACTGATGGCTTCGTTTGAAGACGAGTTTGTTCCAGGTATAAGCAACGGCTGGCGTGACGGCGGCTCGGTTACCCCTACCCCAAAGAAGAAATATGGCGTAACATGGTCGGTTAACGGCGAAGAGCTGCGCGTGGATTCGATCATTGAGAACAAGAAAGTGACCGCCCTACCCGACGCGCCTACATCCTGCTCTGCGGAGAGTAAGGTATTTATGGGTTGGACGACAGCAACGATCGCCGGCTCGCAGGACGAGGCACCCGAAGTACTCTATACGGCTGCAAAGGATATACCGGCAATCACGGCCGACATCACGCTATATGCTGTATTTGCACGCCAACAAACGATCGATAACGGTTCGGTAGCAGTAGAAACGACATTCTCCTTCACTAAGACCGTTTCGTCCGTAACGCAAGACGGCGTGACGGTTGCGTTTGACCAAGCAACAGGTAGCAATCCACCGAAATACTACGACAATGGTAGTGCTATACGCTGCTATCCGAAGAACACTATCACCGTGACAGCACAAGGCTTGACATCCATTGTATTTACCTTCGGCTCGGGAGACGGTTCGAACATGATCACCGCCAATACCGGCTCCTTCTCGTCCAATACGTGGACGGGTTCAGCCGACAAAGTGGTGTTCACCATAGGTGGCACGAGCGGAAACCGCAGGATTGCAGGAATGAAGGTGGGATATAACGGACAAGGTTTGCAGGTTGTCACCGACCGCTATATAACCGACTGCAGCGGTACAACAGCCATCATCAATCCAACGATCACTCCTGCACGCAAAATTCTGCGCGACGGACAACTGATCATCATCTACCAGGGACGAGAGTATAATATATTGGGGTTGTAGATGAAGAGGATTGCGTGATCCCGTGATCCCGTAATATCGTCATCCCGAAATGAGCAAAAGAAAACAAACCAACAAACAAAATATAATCTTTATGGCAGAAGAAAAAATTCCATTGAACCTGTTAGCGGATTTTGCTCCGGTCTCGGCCGAGACATGGAAGAACAAGATCAT
>DBXI01000006.1:11725-11907 GCA_002309255.1 Bacteroidales bacterium UBA1216
AACGCCCGCAAGGCGAACGCCAAAGCACTGGAAGTGCTGAACAAGGGTATCAACTCCATCGGTTTCTGTCTGAACAAGGAGAAACTCAACTACCACTTCATCAAAGTGCTGCTGCAGGACATCCGCATCGACATTATCCCGGTTAACTTCACGATTTGCGCCTGCAAGGCTCCCGAGCTGGC
>DBXI01000006.1:12011-14025 GCA_002309255.1 Bacteroidales bacterium UBA1216
GTGAGCGAGAAGATCGCCGCCGTAGTGAAGGCCGCCAAGTCGCTGCCCAACTACCGCGTGGTAGCCGTCAACTCGGTTGTGCTGAACAACTCGGGCGCATACGCTGCACAGGAGCTGGCATACGCCTTGGCTTGGGGTGCAGAGTACATGACGATGCTGACCGAAGCCGGTGTGGCAAACTACAAAGCCGCCAACGCTATCCGCTTCAACATGGGTATAGGCGGCAACTACTTCATGGAGATAGCCAAGTTCCGCGCCGCACGTCTGCTGTGGGCGAAGATCGTGGAGGCCTACAAGGCTCCTATCTTCACCACCGCGCTGAAGAACGCTGCCAAGATGAACGTCAGTGCCGAGACAAGCAAGTTCAACATGACCATCTTCGACGCTTACGTCAACCTGCTGCGTTCGCAAACCGAGACGATGAGTGCCGCTCTGGCCGGTGTGGACGAGATCACCGTTACGCCGTTTGACGTGACCTACGAGCGTCCGACCGATTTTGCCGAGCGTATAGCCCGCAACCAGCAGTTGCTGCTGAAAGAAGAGGCACACTTCGACAAGATCGTTGACCCCGCTGCCGGTTCGTACTATCTGGAGAACCTGACGGCATCGATCGCTGCCGAGGCCTGGAAGCAGTTCCTCGCTATTCAGGAGCAAGGCGGAATGTATGAGATGGTAGCCGCCGGTAAGGTACAGGAGCACATTGCCGCCAACCTGAAGGCTCGTTTGGGCGATGTAGCCAAGCGCAAAGAGGTGCTGCTGGGCTCGAACCAGTTCCCGAACTTCACCGAGAAAGCCGCCAAGAAGATCAAGGCTGATGCCGGCGCCTGCAGTTCGATCTGCAACTGCAAAGAGCAAAGAGCAAAGAACAAAGAACAAGGACATTGCGGCTGCGACAGCAAGTGCGAGAACGCACTGCCTACCCTGCCCGTGGCTCGTGCTGCCGAAGAGTTTGAGACCTTGCGTCTGGAGACCGAAGGAGCCAAGAAACAGCCTGTTGCCTTCATGCTGACCATCGGCAACCTGGTGATGCGTATCGCCCGTGCACAGTTCAGCTGCAACTTCCTCGCGTGCGCAGGATATAAGGTAATTGACAACAACGGCTTCAAGACCGTAGCCGAAGGCATCAAGGCTGCCAAGAAAGCCAAAGCCGACATCATCGTGCTCTGCTCGTCGGATGACGAATATGCAGAATTGGCACCGAAGGCCTGGAAAGTCCTGCAAAGAATGGACGAAGCCAAACGCCCGATGTTCATTGTTGCCGGTGCTCCCGCCTGCATGGAAGACCTGCAGAAGCTCGGCATCCAGAACTTCATCCACGTGCGCTGCAACGTGCTCGAGACACTCAAACAGTACAATCAACAACTCCTTAACAAATAAGCACTATGAAACCGAATTTCAAAGATATTGATATCAAGCAAGTAGCTGCTTCGCATGTTGAAGGAGCTAACGACTACAACTGGAAGACGCCGGAATTGATCGACGTCAAGCCCGTTTATACGAAAGAAGACCTGAAGGGCATGGAGCACCTCGACTACGTGTCCGGTATTCCGCCCTTCCTGCGTGGCCCATACAGCGCGATGTATCCGTTGCGTCCGTGGACGATTCGTCAGTACGCCGGATTCTCGACCGCAGCCGAGAGTAACGCATTCTACCGCCGTAACCTGGCATCCGGACAGAAAGGTCTGTCCGTAGCCTTCGACCTTCCGACCCACCGCGGCTACAATGCCGACAACATGCGTGTGGTAGGTGACGTAGGCAAGGCAGGTGTGAGCATCTGCTCGCTGGAGGATATGAAGGTGCTGTTCGCCGGAATTCCTCTGAACAAGATGTCCGTGTCCATGACTATGAACGGCGCCGTGCTGCCTATTCTGGCATTCTACATCAACGCCGGTCTGGAGCAGGGAGCCAAGCTCGAGGAGATGGCCGGAACGATTCAGAACGACATTCTGAAGGAGTTCATGGTACGTAACACGTACATCTATCCGCCTAAATTCTCGATGAAGATCATCGCTGA
>DBXI01000063.1:0-13724 GCA_002309255.1 Bacteroidales bacterium UBA1216
AACAGGCGGCTCTCGAACATCTTCTGATGGATGAGCACCGATCCGCGTGCCTGTGTAGCCACGACGAGGATAACGGACAGCAAGTCAGGCGTCAGTCCGGGCCAGGGAGCATCGGCTACGGTCAGGATAGACCCGTCCAGGAACGACTCGATCTGGTAATGCTCCTGCGCAGGAACGATGATATCATCGCCATCCACATCAATGCGGATACCCAGGCGGCGGAAAGCATCGGGGATGATACCTAAGTCACGGTAACCGACCTTACATATACGCAGTTCACTGCCAGTGATAGCCGCCATCCCGATGAACGATCCTACCTCGATCATGTCGGGTAGCAGCGTGTGCTCCGCGCCGTGCAGCGAGCTGACACCTTCGATGGTGAGCAAGTTACTCCCTACTCCGCTGATGCGTGCGCCCATGTTATTGAGCATCTTGCACAGCTGCTGCAGATAGGGTTCGCAGGCGGCGTTGTAGATAGTAGTCGTACCTTCGGCGAGCACGGATGCCATGATGATGTTAGCCGTACCGGTGACGGAAGCCTCGTCCAGCAACATGTATGCGCCCTTGAGGTGCTTGCCGCTAAAGCGGTAGGCGAGCAGATCCTGATCGTAGGTGAAGATAGCACCGAGATTGACCATGCCTTGGAAGTGCGTATCCAGACGCCTGCGGCCTATCTTGTCGCCACCGGGTTTGGCGTAGGTTACTTCGCCCAAGCGCGCCAACAGCGGACCGATGAGCATAACCGAACCGCGAAGCTTGTTGCACTTCTTCAGAAAGTCAGGGCTACGCAGGTACTCGGTGTCGAGCTCGCGTGCCGTGAAGGCGTACTTGCCCTTGCCGAGTTTATCCACCTTGACGCCAATGGATGCGAGCAGGTCGATGAGGTTATTAACGTCCAAAATGTCAGGGAGATTATCAATGGTAATCGTTTCGCGGGTTAGTAACACGGCGCAGAGCACCTGCAGCGCTTCGTTCTTCGCGCCTTGCGGAGTGATAGATCCGTGAAGTTTGTGACCGCCTTCTACAACAAATGATGCCATAGTGGAATCTAAAGATTTAAAGATTTAAAGATTCAAAAATTTCAAGATTATATATAATTCACTTCAGGACTTATTGTTATGCCAAACTTATCCTTTATGCTTTGGCAGATGGCTGCAGCCAGATTGATGATGTCATTGGGTGTGGCTGTGCCGAGGTTAACGAGCACGAGCGGCTGCTTGGGGAAACACTGCGCGCCGCCCATGGTCTTGCCTTTCCATCCGCACTGCTCGATGAGCCAGGCTGCGGGGATCTTGATGCCTCCGTCCTGCTCGAAGTGCGGCACGCGCTCGTACTGTGCGGCGATAGCCTCGTACTGCTCATGCGGCACGATGGGGTTCTTGAAGAACGAGCCTGCCGAGCCCAGTTCACTGACCTCCGGCAGTTTCTGCTTGCGGATACGGATTACGGCGTTGCGGATATCCATGACGGTCGGGTTGTCGCCTACCTCGCTGCGCAGATTGCCGTAGTCGAGTTGCGGTTGCAAGTGTTTGTTGAGGCGGTAGGTGACGTGCGTAACGATGCACTTATCGTGCAGCTCGCCTTTGAAGATGCTGCTGCGATAGCCGTATTGGCAGTCTTCTACCTTAAGCACCACCTCCTGCCTATCCGACAGACGGAGGGTACGCACCTCTACGATGACGTCTTTGGCTTCCACGCCATAGGCACCTACGTTCTGCACGGCAGAGGCGCCGACCTCGCCAGGGATATAACTCAAGTTCTCCATGCCAGAGAGTCCCATGTCGCAGAGCTGGGCAATAAGGTCGTCAAGAATGACGCCATTCTCCGCCTCGATGAGTACATGCTTGTCATCCTCCTGCAGGGCGCGACAACGGCGCATGGCGGAGTGCAGGATGACGCCATCAAAATCCTTGGTGAACAACAGGTTACTGCCTGCACCTATATGCAGGATTCGTTCGCCCTGATAGCGGTCAAGCAGTTCGCGAAGTTCATCCACCGAGGCGTATTCGGCGAAGACGGGCGCCTTGACATCCATGCGAAAGGTGTTATGCGGCAGCAAGGGGAAGTTTTCTATTATTTTCATTGTGGTGTGTCGTTATTACGTTATCACGTTATTACGTCATCACGTTGTTACGTTGTTACGTGAAGTCGTGAATTAGATTTCCGCCACATCGCTTGGCATCCTCAGATCGCCTCGCGGCGAGAGACTGATGCTGACCACCTTCGGTCCATCGGGCAGACACGAGCGCTTGAACTGCTGGCTGAAGAACCGGCGCATGAACACATCCAACCAATGGTTGATGGTCTCGTCATCATAACGCTGCTCGAAGGCGTAGCGCGCCATGTAAGCGATCTTCTCGCGCGTGAAGCCGTAGCGCAGGAAGTAATATACGAAGAAGTCGTGCAGCTCGTATGGGCCAACCTTGTCCTCGGTGATCTGTGCTATCTCGCCGTTGTCGTTGGCGGGCAGCAGCTCAGGCGAGACGGGCGTGGCAATCACATCCTCCAGGATCGAGCGCACGCGGTCGCCAAAGAGGTTGCGTGCAGCATAGCCGACCATGTAACGGACAAGCGTCTTGGGTACACCGGCATTCACGCCGTACATCGATATATGGTCTCCTGCATAGGTAGCCCATCCGAGGGCGAGTTCACTCAGGTCACCGGTGCCGACAACAAGGCCGTTGTACTTGTTTGCCAAATCCATAAGGATCAATGTACGCACGCGCGCCTGCGCATTTTCATATGTTATATCGTGCTCCGCTATGTCATGATCGATGTCATGCAGGTGTTGGGTGACAACATCGCGGATAGGTATCTCGTGGATTGAAACCCCAAGTTCATTCATCAGATCGATGGCGTTACGGTATGTGCGGTTCGTAGTGCCGAACCCCGGCATCGTTATGCCCAGCACGCGGCTGCGCGCGTAGCCGAGCATGTCAGCGGTCTGCACGGCAACGATCAGCGCCAGCGTCGAGTCCAAACCGCCGCTGATGCCAATGACGAGCGACTGCGCATGGGTGTGCTCCCAGCGGCGCGCGAGAGCGGATGTCTGGATAGATAGAACATCCATGCAGTAGGCATCCTCGTTGTCCTTACTCGGCAAGAAAGGCGTGGGGTTGAAGGTGCGGTGGATGGGCTCTGCATAGCCGTTCTCGTTCTCGATGGGCGCCACGTTGATCTTGCGGAAGTGGCCGGTGCGATCCTTGGTGAAGTTAGTGTTCCGCTCGCGGTCGGTACGCAGGCGCTGCACATCGATCTCACTGATGGTGAGCGACGACTCGCGCTGGAAACGTTCGCCCTCGGCTATGAGTTTGCCGTTCTCGGCTATATACGTCGAACCGGAGAAGACGACATCGGTCGTGCTCTCGCCTACCCCCGACGAGGTGTAAATATACCCGCAATGTACGCGTTGACTCTGCTGTGCGAGCATCTGACGACGGAAAGCATGCTTGCCTACCACGCAGTTCGAGCTCGACAGGTTGAAGATCAGCTCCGCGCCCTGAATAGCCAACTGCGTTGACGGCGGCATTGGGCTCCACAGATCTTCGCAAATCTCTATGCCAAACGAGTAGTTACGCGTCAGGAACAACAGATCGACACCGAACGGCACATCGCCCTGCCAGAGTTCAACCGTAGGAATACGCGGATGGATACCATCGGGTAATTGCTCTACCGTCTCGCGCCCCGAGGTGAACCAGCGCTTCTCGTAGAACTCGCCGGTGTTCGGCAGGTTCGTCTTAGGCACTACACCTATCACCTCGCCGTCGGTGATCACAAACGCGCAGTTGTACAGATCATTGTCCGCCTTCATCGGCGCCCCCACCAAAGCTATGATCGACTTGCCGCGGGTGAACTCACACACGTCCTGCAGCGCAGCCATCGCTTTCTGCTGAAGCGCATTGGTGAAGAACAGATCGGCGCAGGTGTAACCCGTCAGACCTAACTCGGGGAAGCAGACGATCTCCACGCCTTCTGCAATCGCTTCGGTTATCAACTGCTTCGTCTGCTGGGCGTTATACGCGCAGTCGCCTACACGCAGCAAGGGTACTGCTGCTGACACACGAACAAATCCAAGATTGGTATCCATATGTTTTAGTTTTTTAATCGAAAGTCAAAAGCCTATAATGCTCTATAGAATGTAGAAGGCAAAACATGGCTTCAACAATTCGGGTACAAAGATACAAAAAAAAAATGAATTATGCAAATTTGTAAGGTGAAAATTATAAAAAATCCAAAAAATAGCAGGTTTAGAGTGGTATTTAGGTCTAAAATTTGGATTCTTGAAAAAAATGTTGTACCTTTGCATCCGCTTTCGTGAGCCAACGCAGAAAACTGATCCACATGGCTTACCCGAAAAAGAACTTGCAAAGGTTGTTTTTAGGAGAGCGGAGGCAAGGTTGCGTACTATGTCGCATGACGACATCTGATAAGCAACTTTTGCAGAAAGCGAGGTGCTATCGTCTAGCGGTTAGGACAAAAGATTCTCAATCTTTAAACCGGGGTTCGATTCCCCGTAGCACTACAAAAAAGAGTTTTGAGGCTCTTTTTTTTTTGCTTTAGGATGAAAAACGCTGCGCCATCTTTTCGTACGACGCTTCGAAAAAACTGTAGGCTTCCATGGTAATTTTAGGGAAAAGTGCGGAAAATCTGCACTTTTTCTGTGAGTTTGGAAATTTTTCTGTTAAAAGATTTGCAAATATGGATTTTTTTTTGTATCTTTGTATGTTTTTGTGTGCGAGCGCAAAATTTAATCCAAGAAAATCGACCATGGTATCAGACCAGAAAAAGAAACGCGTACTTGTGACCTATATCGAGGCGGGCTTCGGTCACATTACCACCGCCAACTCTATAGCGGATGCGATAGAGGGTTTGCATGATTCGGGTATAGAGGTGATCCGCAAGTACATGTTCCATGACGATTCTATTCTGCGAAAGTTAGAGTTAGGCTTCATCCGCGATGTGAAGTGGGCGAACATGTTCCCGCTGCACAACTACCTCCAGATGGCTGCGACGCACATCTTCGGAATCCACAACTCGTTGCCGTTTGTTGTATCGCTCCTTTATCGCGCCGAGCGTCGTAAGTACCTGGAACTGCTGTCGGAGATCAAGCCGGATATCATCATCGACACGCACTATCTGACCTCATATTTGGCCGTAGAGTACCGCGACACGATTGATCCGCATGTGAAGGTAGTGACGTACGATCCGGACAACAGTGTGCACAACTGGTGGAACATCCGCGTTGATAAGTTCTTGGTTAACTGCATGATAGCGTTCCACGATGGCTTAAAGCACGACTTCACGCGCAAGCAGCTGATGGTCGTTCCGTTCGTTACACGCAAGGAGATCATGGATGTGACAGAGAGCAAGGCGTATTACCGCGATAAGTACGGCTTGCCTGCAGACCGGTTCATCGTGATGGTAGCTGCGGGCGGCTATGGTCGTTCGGGCATGAGCCGCGTGGTGGATGCGTTACTGTTGGTAAGGCACCCGATAACGATAGTGGCTATCTGCGGCACGAATAGGCGACTATATAACCGCTTGGAGCGCATGAAAGGCAAGCTGCCATCGCACATCGATCTCAGGCCGTATGAGTTTGTGGATAAGGTGTACGAGTTAAACCGCGCCTCGGATGTGCTGCTGACCAAAGGCGGCCCGAATGCAATGCTGGACAGTGCGCTAATGGGTGTGCCGATAGGCGTGTTCTACTGCGCATCAGAGATAGAGTACATCTCCACCCATCTGTTCACCGATGTGCTTAACTGCGGCCGGTCGTTCTGGCAAGCATGG
Organism: Bacteroidales bacterium UBA1216; assembly: GCA_002309255.1. GTDB lineage: Bacteria > Bacteroidota > Bacteroidia > Bacteroidales > Paludibacteraceae > Colicola. The sequence continues at coordinate 5,791 of DBXI01000063.1, forward strand.
CGTATAGTGAAGTGGATCAACGAGTGCGTCGTCACGCCGCAGATACTGGATATCTACGTTGACGGCGCGCACGCCGTACGTGCCGAAGGTAATGGTGCGGAGAAGATCGCACGGTTCGTGCAGACCTATGAGTGAGGATTTAAAGATTTAAAGATTTGAAAATTTGAAGATTATAGATGAGTCAGACTGATTCGACATCCCATGCAAAGCGTACGGTGGCCTCGCGGTTCAAGCCGTCGATGGTCGTATGGCCTATCCTGTTCGGCTTGATAGGTGTGGGCTACATGCTATGGCGCGAGTTACACACCGGTCTGCCGCATGAGTCGCTGACGCTGAACGACCACTGGTGGGTGTTCGCGCTGCTGGTGGTGCTGTTCACGCTGCTGAAGGATTGCTCAGGCATGTACAGGCTGCGCGTGATGTCGGGTAAGCCGCTGACGTTCCGGCAGTTGTTCCGCATCAGGATGCTATATGAGTTCACGTCCGCCGTCACGCCATCGGCTGCCGGCGGTTCGTCGCTGGAGGTACTGTTCATCCACCGCGAGGGTATCAAGATCAGCCGCGCCACCTCGATGACCATCCTGGCGCTTTTTCTGGACGAGATGTTGATGATCCTGCTCTTCCCCACTCTGCTACTGCTTATCCCCTACGGCGAGCTGTTCACCACCAACGGCTACTTCCAGTACGGCTACCTATGGGCGTTCATCATCGGCTACGCCATGAAGTTCGTGTGGGTGACGCTGCTGTTCATCGGGTTGTTCTGCAAGTCGTCGGTGTTCGTGAGCATAGTGAGCTTTGTGTTCAGGCTTAAGTTCCTGCACAAGTACCGCTACCGTGCACTGCGAACGGCGGTTGAGCTGCGCCAGTGCGCACGCGAGATCCAACACGAGACACTGGGGTTCTGGCTGCGGATGGTAGTGTCCACCATAGGCATATGGTGCTTCCGATTCATGCTAGCGAACGCGGCTATCATGATCTTCAACCCCCTGTCGGCAGCAGGCAACCTGATGTGCTTTGCACGACAATATATTTTAGGTATCGTCACGATGATCGTCCCTACCCCTGGCGGCAGCGGCTTTGCCGAAGTAATGTTCGGTGACTTCCTGGTGGAGTACATCTCGCAAGCGATGTCGATCGTTGTTATCACCTCTATATGGCGACTGATGACGTACTACTACTACCTGGTAGCAGGCGTGATCATCTTGCCGCAATGGTTGGGCAGAAGTAAACTAATCCGTAATCGCAATGCAAGCAAGTAATATCCTATTCTGCATCTTCAACTACCGTGATGCGCAGAACGCAGAGAATTTGTATCATGAGTTGAGTGACACCTTTGAGTGCCACATCATCGACGCCGACAGCGGCGAGAAACCCGACGCCTGCGGTGGAGCCACCGTTTACCTACCCAACGTATATTACAGTGGGATGATGCATCACGCCATCACGATGGCCAAGGAGGGCGCTTACCCCTACCTGTTCTTTATCTGCTCCGATGTGCGGATGAGTCGTGAGGCAATAGCCACGCTGAAATCCATCCTGCTGAGCGAGTCGTTCGATGGCGTAGGCGTGTACTGCCCTGCTCACGCAGATGATTCATATACATGGGTGGCTTGGTCGTACTCGCGCCACAGCGGCGGCAGGCGCAACGTGGCGTTTGCGGAAGGGATGTTAGGGATGTACTGCCATGAGGTGTACAGCCAGCTGGAGCCGCTGGAGATCAATCCTCACGGCTGGGGATTGGACTTGGTGGCGTGCTTCTATGCGCGGCATTGGGATCTGCGTTGCGAGATTGACGATCGGCTGACGATCACTCACCCAAAGGGTGATGTGCATAAGAACACTCTGGCGCGTAACGAGGCGCGCGCCTATCTGATGCGTTATCCGGAAGGTAGAGCTATTCGAAGGTACTGGGTGGGGTGCTCGATCAGGAACGCAGGCATCCAACTGTTCATCCTGCCGCGCACGTACCGCAAATGGCTGAAGGTGTACCTACCCTTCTACCGATTCTTCCACAGGCACTGATCAGCGCCAGTGATAACCCAAGACAAGTGATACGGATTGAGGATAGATCAGTGCGTCAGCAACCTCCTTACCCTTCATCTCGCTGTAGAAGCCGGCTATGTCGGACAAGCTGACCTTATACATCGCATTGATCTGCATGCCGAAGGGAAACTCATATCCGGCGGTGAAGCACAGACCGAAGTGATTGTTATGCAAGGTATAGAGGCGGCTGTAGTCGTAGCCGTCGCCTGTAGGTTTGGTGCCCTCCGAGATAGGGGTATCCACACTCCTATAGCGGTTGGCGATGTTGGAGGCAAAGGTGAAGTGTGTAAAAAGCCCTCCGCCGAACTGAAAATATCCATGCTGCATGTTGCCGAAGCGCCCTAAGAAATAGACGGGTATCTCCATGCCGAAAGACCATAGGTGGTTGGCTGAGTCGGTAACGGCGAAGTAGTTCTCGTGCGCCGTGAAGAGCACCTGCGGCTGAATGGAGAAATGCTTGCTCATGCGAAAATCCAGAAATCCTCCCAGCTCGCCACCTATACGCATATATGAACTCATGGGATGGTGGTTGCGCGTGATGATGAAGTTACTCATGTTTGCGCCAGCCAGCACACCTCCGGATACCAGTCGGGGCAGTTTCTCCTGATCAAGCGAGTCAAGCATGATCTCAGTGTCCCATGCATCGAACTTCTCCTTGGTTTCGAACAGCGACTGCTGCACCGCCTCGGAGCTCGCTAACTTTTGTGCATATATGCCTAAGAAAGGCAGTGCGGCAAGAGCAAGGATGACAAGTGTTCGTTTCATAGCAGTATGGATATCGATTGTGTTCACTACAATGAGAATCTGACGGTTACCTTCACGCCGTTTCTGCCCCACCCGCCTATCTTACGGCGTACGTTGATCATCACGGGCTCACCGTTCTCGTCAAGCACGGATTGGCCGTTGGCATCGAGCTGCGGCACCTTGTAGGGTAACTCGTAATCGTTGTAGGTGATTCGACGAATGTAGTCGATGCGAATGAACTTGAAGATGTTCTCAAATCCTGCTGTGATCTCCATATACGGCAGTTTGCCGATAGGCGACGATGTGCGGAAACCGTCTTGTATATACGGCACACCATTGATATAATCGACATTGGCGGCGGCATTCGTGCCGTTGGTGAAGTCCGTATGCGGGAAGTCGTACAATCCGCTGCCCGTCTCCAGGTAGGGGTTGTTCTTCTTCGTTAGACCGCCGTATATACCCGCAAAGCTCACCACGCCGCGCAGCTTGAGTTTGTTAAGGCCCGGTATGCGGTTGAGGATCCATCCCTTGAAGTAGTAGGTTATGTACAGCGATACATACTGATCCATGAGAAACTCCATGGGTTTCATCAGGTTGAACGAGCGCTGCCCGAGCAATATACCAGTGGATGTGGGCGGTATATGCAGCTTGGTGAACGGCACTGACTGCCAGATTATACCTGTTTGAATACGCGTATCGAGGTGTCCGAATGCAGAGAACCAGAATCGCTTGTCGAACATGACGTCGGTCTTGTTGTAGAAGAAGCCGTTTCCTCCGTTGTGGCGGTCGTCCAAGTAGCCTATGGTATGCGTGAGCTTGATGGTAGGTGCATCCTTCTCGATCACCCATGGGCTCTTGATGCCTTCACGATCCATCCCTATGGTCGTACCGGGCGAATATTCGAGGTCAATCACTCCCTCATAGTTGCGGTACTGACCGATATTGGTCATGCTGTGCGTGTATGTCGTATCCAGCGTAGTGGGATTGATATGCTGCGTATAATCGATGCGATTATAGCGCAGGGCACCAGCCGCCTCGTTGTTGGAGAAGTCGAACGAGGTGGTGAGCATCAGGTTGTTGCGCCACTCCTTCATATACTCCACCTTGGCGTGGAACACATATTGCGCGAACGGCATCGTTGGCTTGGATGTAGGGATAGACATAAGGATATTATCTCGGCGCACCACATCGGTGATCTGTCCGGGTTCCTCTACATCGTACTGCCCCATAAACTGGATATGATGACGAATGCCATCGTAGGGCTGGTTCTTGTGCTTGGCAAAGGTATATACGAACGTGCCGCTGTACTTCGGGCGCAAGTCTTTGGTGCCGAAGGCAGCGTAGCCACGGAAGAAGATCTGGTCGTGCAAGATGGCCGTGGATGTGCCACCGAAACGCAGACGAACCCCCTCCAGCATGTTCCAGCTGGCAAAGGTGAAGATACGACCTATGTCAAACTTACTCAGGTACATGAACTCCGCCTTACGGGTAGGTATATATCCCGTGGAAAAGGCATTAGCCGCCAGGGCGAGGGAATTGAACTTAGGTGTGTTGGTGAACTCACGCACCAGATCCACCACCGAGCTCTCGTACTTGGAGAGCGGCTCAGGACGCATGCTGTCCGTCCAATATCCTTCAAAGACGAGTGTGGCAGTCGAGTCGTTGACCTCAGGCTCCGCCTCTGCGGGCGCCAAGGCAGAGAAGGTCTCCTTGGGGATTGGTGTTTCCAAATCCCAGCCGGTGTAGATCTTCGTTTGGCGCGCCAGCATACCGCGCTTGTTATTCCAGATGTAGAACTTAGCGTATGTGGTCGTGCGGTCAGGTGCCCACAGGCCGTTGTCCAACTGCTTGTAGCTATGCTCGATAGAGAAATTGCTGACGAAGTTCAGGTTGATGTCCGGCGGTATGTTGATTGCATATCGCTTGATGCGGAACGTGGAGTCGTTTACTATATACAGATGCCCCGTAAAGCCGTAACTCTCGGAGTTAACCGGTACAAACGCCAGGTCAATACACGGATAGCCGTCCACCATGATCGTATCCATGATGTAGTACTGGTAGAACGTAGTAGCCAAAGTAGATGAGAGCGGCGATACAAATCGGTTGAACAGCAGGTTCATGCTGTTGTCGTTGATCTCCACATCCTTGAAGATAGCGTTGATGTTCTGCTGGAACGATTCGGATCCAATGACCGACTCTATACCGAAGATGCGCTTCTTGTCCAGCACTTTCTTCTCGCGGTGCGGCTTGCGCTGGTAATACTCCGTGTTCAGGTGCTCACGCATGCTGACCGTTACGTTCGGATAGACGCCCGTGGTGTCGATATACTTCTGCACAAAGCGGAAGTCCTTCCAGAAGGGTTTCTCCCAGTTGACCTTGATGTTATCCAGCGCGAACGACATGCGCGAGTAGGACTGCGCGGTGTACTGATCCCCCGACTTGACGCAGAACGAGTCCTTGCGGGCTATCACGTTCTGTATCAGCTCTACAGCAGGGTTGCCGCGGCGCTTGTAGTCGCGCTTGCGGTTCTTGGGCGTAACAACGATATCCTGCAAGCCGTAGACGTCAGGCGTCATCTTCACCTTCACGTCCTTCCGGTTCTGCCCCTTGCGCAGGGTGAGCATCTCCGTCTTGAAGCCCAGCATCTGGAAGTTAAGTGTGTTGTAGCCGGCAGTGTTACTGATAGTGAACTTGCCGTCAACATCCGAGGTGGTACCGATCTCCGAGGCTATCATTCCCTTGTTGGAGGTAGATTTGAGGAAGTAGATCTGCACGAAGGGTAGTGCTTCGCCGGTATCGGCATCCACAACAGTTCCGGATATACTGGTACGCTGACTCTGCTCCTGAGCCACAACAGGACTCGATAGCATGAAGCATAGACCAAATAGTATAATTGATAGTGTTCTTTTCATAAAATAGCCTACAAAGATACAACTTTTTTCCCATATTTGCAAATATTTTCATTTTTCTTGCATAATATTTGCATTTTTCAACAATTTTTCGTAACTTTGCATTCGCAAATAGCCCCAAACGCGAAATCATAAATTATAAATCATAAATCAGTAACCATGTACACGAAATTTCAAGAACACTTACAATCCGAGTTGCAGCAGATAGAAGCTGCAGGGTTGTACAAACGCGAACGTGTAATTGTGAGCCCTCAATCGTCGGGTATAGCAGTTGCAGCCGCGGGCGGTGAGACAGCGGTGATTAACTTCTGCGCGAACAATTACCTTGGCCTGGCCGACAATGCCGAGCTGATTGCCGCAGCCAAGGACTGCATGGACAGCCGTGGTTACGGTATGGCGAGTGTGCGCTTCATCTGCGGCACACAGGATACGCACAAGCAACTGGAAAAAGCTATCTCCGAGTTCTTCGGCACGGAGGACACCATTCTTTACGCTTCGTGCTTCGACGCCAACGGCGGACTGTTCGAACCGCTGCTGACCGCCGATGACGCGATTATCTCCGACGCGCTGAACCACGCCTCGATTATCGACGGCGTGCGTCTGTGCAAAGCCGTGCGTTACCGCTACGCCAACGGTGACATGCAGGACCTGGAGAAGCAGCTGCAGGCCGCACAGGCGCAGCGCTTCCGCATCATCGCCACCGACGGCGTGTTCTCCATGGACGGCAACGTGTGCCCGCTGGACAAGATATACGAACTTGCGCAGAAGTACGACGCAATGGTGATGGTGGACGAGAGCCACTCGGCTGGCGTGGTGGGCAAGACCGGTCACGGCGTGACCGAGCGCTACAACCTCCGCGGAAAGATAGAGGTCATCACCGGCACGCTGGGCAAGGCGTTCGGCGGCAGTGTCGGAGGCTTCACCACGGGCAGGAAGGAGATTATCGACCTGCTGCGCCAGCGCAGCCGTCCGTACCTATTCAGCAACTCCCTCCCCCCGATGATCGCTGCTGCCGGACTGAAGACGCTGGAGATACTCACGCGCAGCAACGAACTGCAGGACCGTCTGCACGGCAACACCGACTACTTCATCGGCAAGATGAAAGCCGCAGGGTTCGATATCAAGCCTACGGAGAGCGCCATCTGCGCCGTCATGCTGTACGACGCCAAGCTCAGCCAGGATTTTGCGGCGGAGCTGCAGAAGGAGGGCATCTACGTCACGGGCTTCTACTACCCTGTCGTACCGAAGGATCAGGCGCGTATCCGCGTTCAGGTGAGTGCCGCCCATACGCGCGAGCATCTGGACCGCGGCGTGAACGCGTTCATCAAGGTGGGCAGACAGCTCGGCGTGCTCAAATAAAATTGAACAATATATATAGAGAATGTCCCCTAAAGCATTTGCTCTCAGGGACATTTTCAGTTATAAGTGAACAGATTAAATGATGCCTTGCTCAAGCATCGCAGTAGCGACCTTCATAAATCCTGCGATGTTAGCTCCCTTGACATAATCAACGCTACCATCTTTCTGCGTGCCGAACTTAACGCACTGCTCGTGGATAGACTGCATGATATGATGCAGACGCTCGTCGACCTCTTCAGCTTTCCAGCTCAAGTGCTCGGCGTTCTGCGTCATCTCCAAGCCCGATGTAGCCACGCCACCTGCGTTAACGGCCTTACCCGGGGCAAACAGCACGCCATTGTTCTGGAAGAAGTGAATAGCACCAGGTTGGCAGCCCATGTTACTTACCTCGCAGCAGCACCAGCATCCGTTGGCTTTCAGTTCCTTGGCGTCGTCCTCACTCAGTTCGTTCTGGAAGGCGCACGGCAGAGCGATGTCGCACTTGACAGACCACGCTTTCTTGCCTGCGGTAAAGCGAACGGCGTTGGGAAACTTCGCAGCGAGGTCTTCGACCCTATTCCTGTTCGATGCACGCATCACAAGCATGTAGTCAATCATCTCATCGGTGATACCATCAGGGATTTCAGCTACGCCGTCAGGACCGGAGATAGCAACAACCTTGGCACCAAGCTGCTTGGCTTTGGTAGCCGCACCCCAAGCCACGTTTCCGAAGCCGGATATCGCAATGCTTTTGCCCTCGATAGACTTGCCGGCCTTATGCAGCAGGTGTTGGGTGAAGTATAGCGCACCGAATCCGGTAGCCTCCGGACGGAGGATAGAGCCGCCCCAGGTCATGCCCTTGCCCGTCAGCACGCCGGTGTGGTACTCGCGTGCGAGCTT
>DBXI01000063.1:13756-23674 GCA_002309255.1 Bacteroidales bacterium UBA1216
CCGCCTACGCCTACGTCACCGGCAGGTATATCCTGGTCGGGACCGATGCAGCGCCATAGCTCAAGCATGAACGCCTGGCAGAAACGCATAATCTCGTCGTCGGACTTTCCAACGGGGTCGAAGTCCGAACCACCCTTAGCCCCCCCCATAGGCAGTGTGGTCAGAGCGTTCTTGAAGGTCTGCTCAAAGCCCAAGAACTTAAGCATGGAAGGGGTCACAGCGCGGTGGAAACGCAGTCCGCCTTTATACGGGCCAATTGCCGAGTTGAACTGAACGCGGTAGCCGAGGTTGGTCTGAACCTTACCCTCGTCGTCCACCCATGTTACGCGGAACGTGAAGATGCGATCGGGCTCAACCATGCGCTCGATGATCTGTGCACGTTCGAACTCAGGATGTTGATTGTAGGTCTCCTCGATAGACTCGAGAACTTCCTGTACAGCCTGTAAGTACTCGGCCTCACCCGGGTGCTTGGCAGCGAGTCGCTGCATAATTTCTTGTGTTTTCATCTGTTTAAGATTTTTATATGGTTGATAAGATTATATTGTTAACTCTTGAATACAAAATATACGGCCAGTATCATGAAGAATGCCGCCGCCATGTGATTCCATCTGAGGTGTGTATGGAATGCGATGGCCGAAAAGGCGATGAACACCGTGAGCGTGATCACTTCCTGCAGGATTTTGAGCTGCATGAGGTTGAACGGTCCGCCGTTGCCCATGAATCCCATTCGGTTAGCCGGCACCTGCAGGCAGTACTCGAAGAAGGCGATGCCCCAACTGATCATGATAACGGCAATCAGCGGCAAGTGCTGAAACCACTTCATCTCCGCCATCTTCAGGTGCCCGTACCAGGCGAGCGTCATGAAGACGTTGGAGCAGATTAGTAGTAAGATAGTGTATATGCTTTTCATTTCTTTTGCGCTTCGATACTCTTGTGAGCATTCTGCTCAAGACGTTTGATCTCACGCTGGATGTTGGCGGGAATCTTCTCTCCGTCACGTTCAACGCACTCGTGGCACTTCATCTCCTTGGAGTACATACGTCCCACACAGTAGTTCGATCGGTTGCAACCTGCGTGATAGTGCGGGTTCGCCTGAACATGCTTAACGAAATCCGGATCTTTGATCAGCACATGTGCAAACTGGAAAAGTTCAAAGCCCTCGTCCATGATCTGCTGGCAGTTGTCGCCGGACTGCACACCACCTACATAGATCAGCGGTACATCCTTGATCGCCTCCTGGAATCGTTTAGCCTGCGGCATGAAGTACAGCTCTTTGAAAGGTACGGTCGGCGTCATAATATCTCCCACGAACGGTATATGCAGCGCGGCTTTGAGCCACCATAGGGTCTTCATCGGCATGTAGTGCGCCAGCGTCTTGATAGGCATCGCACCACCGAGGATGGTCATCGGTGAGCGGCTGACCGTACCGCCGGACAGTACGATACCGTGCACCTTGTGCTTGGCGATCTCCTTGGCGATACGGATACCTTCCTCGATATCCGATCCGCCCCAGCAGTCGTCCCACATGTTCGTCTTCACCACGACAGCCATGTCTTCCTTGGCATGCAGCATCACCTCATCGAGCACCTCGTTGAGGAAGCGGACGCGGTTCTCAAAGCAGCCGCCGTACTCATCGTGCCGATGGTTGGTGCGCGGGCTGATGAACTGCGAGATCAGATAGGCGTGACCGGCATGTATCTCCACGCAGTCGAATCCCGCCTCGCGACAGAAATCAACCGCCTCGCCGAATTTCTTGACCATAGCCTTGATCTCGCTCACCTTCATCCGGCGATGGATGGTGGGGCTATACAGGTTGAAGCCATTGGAGGCGCTGAGCGGCATGCAATGGCAGGTGGAGAAGTGCGTCATGTTACCGCAGTGACCGAGCTGGATGCTGGCTTTTGCTCCCTCGGCGTGAATAGCGTCAGTCAGGCGCTTCAAGCCCTGCAGAGCCTCGGGGCGGACATAGAGCTGTCCATCGAACGACACGCCGCTCAGATCAACGGCGCAGTAGGCAATAGTAGTCATACCAACTCCGCCGTGAGCCACACTCACGTGGTAGTCATGTAGCATCTGCGACGGCACATTGCCTGTACACATATTCTCAAAGGCTGCGGAACGAATGAACCTGTTCCGCAGCGTAATAGGGCCTAATTGATAAGGAGTAAAAAGTTTATTTTCCATTTGGATATTTGCCATTTGGGCATTCTGTTGTTTAGTAGATAAATGGAATTATTCGTTTCAGTTTCTTGCGATCGAACTCATCGGGGAACTCTTTCTCGTATCGCAGATAAATGGAGTTGGCACGCGGCACAAGATTGCAGCAGCTGAACCAGAAGAACAGCACGCCAGCCCACGACCAGGTCAGGATAGCAAATCCCAGCCACTCGGTAATCTCTCCGAAGTAATTGGCCGATGTAACGTACTTGTACATTCCCAGCTTGGGCAGGTAGTGATTGGTGTCACCGGGCTTGCGCAGGTGGCGGATCACATGGTCAGAATGCAGGTTGATGATGAATCCAGCGATGAAGACAACCGTACCGATGATGAAACGCGGATCCAGCACCCAGTCGGTGGGATACGGATTATAAACCGGCGCAATATGGAAGAGCCAGTAGCCCTGAATATAGCCGTTGATCAAGTTCCATAGCACGGACAAGCCCATGATAATGATAGGCATCTTGCTGTTGCCGCGCATCAGGAAGGGGAAGATGAACGAGCGCTGGAAGTAGTGCATCTGGAAGATCAGGAAGAACAGCAGATACGGAACCTTTCCGCGCACCGGCGATACCCCCCACAAGTACAGCATCACGATGAATACCGGCATTTCCATCAGGAACCAGCCTACCTTGTTGTTGATAGCAGGCCCCCATTTGTCAGTACGCATCTTGCCATAGCCTGCATCCACGAAATACAGCGCCACGAACACGATGAAGCCCACCAGCGCCATAACAAACAAGAAATCGTTAAAGAACTCTACAGAGTTGAGATGTGTCATATTTTTATTTGTTCATTTATTCATTTACCATTTGTTTATCTATTTACTCACTCGTATCATTTGAGCCTATACAAGCAGTAAACAAGTGTACAAAGTTACAACAATATTTTGATATTTGCAAGAGGCGGGTGCATAATTATTGCTTAATGCGGGGTTTTTCTTGTTTTTGACAAACAAACAAGCCAATAACGATAAGTGCAATCCCTATCCATTTGCCTAAAGGCAACTGCTCTCCGAAGAACACGAGCATGATCAGTGCGGTGAAGATCGGCCGTGCATTGTTGAACGCATTGGCCTCTGTCACACCTATTCGGCGCACCGTGTAGCAGAACAGCACGAACGCCACAATCGACGAGAATACAGCCAGATAGCCAATCGAATAGACCGTTTCCATCGCCAGCGGTGACAGCAACAATCCCTCCGTCAAACAGGCCTTTCCCTCGACTATGCCCCACAGCGGATAGAAGAAGAACAATGATATCACTTGTTCATAAAAGATGATGGACAACGGAGAGTAACGCTCAGGTATCTTCTTTAGTACGATTGTATAGATCACCGCTGAGCATACCGCCATAAACGCCAAGGGGATACCGATGGGGTTGCCCAATTCGAAGTTCTGCGAACCTAGCAGCACCAGCATGAACATGCCTACTGAAGAGATCAGTATACCTACTATGTTATTGCGCGTTACGCGCTCGTGCAGGATGAGCAACGCCAGCCACGGGGCTATCAGCGGCGCAGTGGACAGGAGCGCTTCGGCTATCGTGGGCGATGACAGCGAACGATAACAGAACGTCTCAAAGATGAAATACAACACCGGCTGCATCACGCCGGCAAGCAGGAACAACGGCATATCTTTCCACGTTATCAGCTGCAACGACAATTCTGACCGCTGGCTGCTGACCGTTGACTTCTGAATACTGTTCACCACCACCCCAACGCACAGCATCAGCACGATGGCTATCGTGAAACGAATAACGATCAGCGTGAACGGACGAACATACGACAGCGAGTGCTGGACGGCAATTCCCGACCCTGCCCAGATCAACATCGCCAAAATGACGGCTATATACGGTGCGATTTTCCTCATATTTCAAAAAAAACGTACAAAGTTACGGAAAAATTTGCAAATATGCAAAAAATTGTGTAACTTTGCATGTTTTTTCTTAAAGTTAGCAACACAATCTTCAAATTGTAAATATTCAAATCTTCAAATCATATGCGAGACACACAATTATTTGACTTGATCCTTCTGGAGCGCGATCGTCAGACCAAAGGAATTGAACTTATTGCCAGTGAGAACTACGTATCCGACCAAGTACTGGAGGCCATGGGCAGTGTACTAACGAACAAGTATGCTGAGGGGTATCCGTCTCATCGCTACTATGGCGGTTGCGAAGTGGTTGATGAAGTGGAAGAACTCGCCCGTCTGCGCCTGAAGCGGCTTTACGACGCAGCCTACGTGAACGTGCAGCCGCACTCCGGCGCACAGGCGAACATGGCAGTGTTCATGGCGTGCCTCAAGCCCGGCGATACATTCATGGGACTCAACCTCAGCCACGGCGGACATCTCAGCCACGGTTCGGCAGTTAACTTCAGCGGATTGATCTTCAACGCCATCGGCTATGATCTGGATCAAGCCACCGGTCTTGTCGATTACGAGGACCTTGAGCGTAAGGCACGCGAGCACAAGCCCAAGCTCATTATCGCCGGCGCATCAGCCTACAGCCGCGAGTGGGATTATGAGCGCATACGTAAGGTGGCGGACGAGATAGGTGCTATCTTCATGGTGGACATGGCGCACCCTGCCGGACTGATTGCCGCAGGGTTGTTGAAGAACCCGCTGCGCTACGCACATATCGTCACCAGCACCACGCACAAGACCCTGCGCGGACCGCGTGGTGGCATCATCCTGATGGGTGAGGATTTCCCCAACCCGTGGGGCAAAACTACGCCTAAGGGTGAGATCAAGATGATGAGTGCCCTACTCGACTCGGCGGTGTTCCCCGGCACTCAAGGAGGCCCGTTGGAGCACGTCATTGCCGCCAAAGCTGTGGCTTTCGGCGAGGCGCTGCAACCGGAGTTCAAGACCTATCAGCAACAGGTGAAGATCAACGCCTCGGTCATGGCGCAGGCGTTTGTTGACAAGGGATACAAGGTTATCTCCGGCGGCACGGACAACCACTCGATGCTCGTTGATCTGCGTACCAAGTACCCCGACCTCACCGGCAAGAAAGCCGAGCAGGCACTCGTTTCAGCCGACATCACCACCAACAAGAACATGGTGCCTTTCGACAGCCGCTCTGCATTCCAGACATCGGGACTGCGCTTCGGCACACCGGCTATCACTACCCGTGGCTTGAAGGACGACCGTATGCCGTGGATCGTAGAGCTGATCGACCGCGTACTGCTCACCCCCGATGACGAGCAGGTCATCGCCTCCGTCCGCTCCGAGGTCAACGCCGAGATGGTGAAGTATCCACTGTTTGCATGGTAACAATCTTTCCTTGCCTATACACGAGCAGGCTCAATTCGGCCTGCTCGTTTTTTTTCGCATCAAATGTCAAAGATCGCTTCGTCGGATTCTTTTTGACCTGCGGTTGACGCGCTCAAAAATGAGCGCGAAGTGCACGATATACAGCGGTCAGCCAAGAGCAGGTTGTTAAGCCGCCCGACGATTTACGGCTTTCAGAAGGCCCTCTATATAGTAGTCATTTTGCTATAAGCTTCAATCGCTTGATTGCGCGATCAAGTGTCTGACTGACAGCTGATTGAGAAATTTTTAGCTTGTTAGAAATTTCGCACTCATTGAGGCCTTGACAGTACAGCCTGAGTATCTTGCAGGCGCGTTTGTGGTTACGTTCTTCGGGTTGCGGATGGCTTACGTAATAGCGCAGAAGCCTGTCCACACGCCTTCCAACTTGTTCGCGGTACGCCAGTTCGCATTCATCAGGGCGGTCGAAGTGCTCAACCATTGTCGTGTTATCGCAAGCTATAAGCGGGTCTTCATGCTTATCGCGGCGTTTGGATAGTCTCTTGTAAAACTCTACAAAAGAGCTCACAAAATCCCGTATCTCGGTCTGCAGCGAATACTCATACAGGGCGATGTAGGTGTCGTGGAGGAGATCGTCATCGTAGATGTGCTGATGGCGCAGTACCTTGAGGATGTTGGGTTCGTACTGCAGGTATGTTTGGCTGAATTGTTCTTGGGTCATGTGTTTTAGTTATTTAGGGCGGGCTCTTCGCGTTCGGCAAGCAGGTCGCACAGATTGCGCTTGCGCAATATAGGCGACGGCTGCCTCCGCTTCTCCCCAACACAACATTGCAAGTTGCGTCGGGGCCCCCGAAAAGCCCTGAAATAGACAAAATAGATGGACTAAAGCTCGGAGGAGGCAGGGTGAAACCTCGTTAAAGCCTCGTAAAAGTCGGACGAAAAGTTGTTTTTGAGGTGGTTAAAGAGGTCTTGGATCATAAGATAAAGTCTCCTAAGATTTGCATATTAAACTCTCGTGCCTCGGCGGCGGTGTAGAGTCCACCAGTACCGTTGTAGATGGCGCGAACGTAGCGTGTGTTTGAATCGAGTTTTAGGCCGTTATAGTTGGTAGGCTGCCGGCGCGCGATAGGCTTGGCCGCCATGCTTAAGGCAGTGTCCTCGATGGCGAAATAGGGGTTTGGGCTGACGTATTCGCCGTGCTGTTGTTTCTCCTGAATGGCGCGATAGATAGCGCATTGCTTTGGTTCGTCGTAGTTTGCCCAAAGCCGTCTGCATGCCTTTTCGCGGCGTTTGTACTCGCCTTGCGGCGCCAGTAGCCGCCAGATGTAATCAAAAGTGTCAGTTGCCATAATAATCCTTTCCAAAAGAAAGCCTTGCCTTGCCTTGCATGAATAAAGCAATCAAAATAAAATGCCTTGCCTTGCTTTTTGCCCTGCCTCGCCCTTGACTTGACATGACAATTTATTGGCATGGCAAGGCAAGGCTTTCTTTTTTTCTTTTCTTTTTTGGTTCTTTTTTCTGTTCGTTTTTTCTTTGTCGCCATATATGGTCGACACACTCAACATGTATGAGATAGACGAACGCGACCGTTAATCCCTTTCCCGTTGATCGGCTCTGAGGATAATCGTGGGTCGAGCCAACCAGCGGTTATTATACCCACTTGGGATTGCGTTTGACGGTGCAAAGGTATAAAGAAAAATGCAGCCAAACAAAATTTGACTGCATTTCGGCAATAAACGGCAATAAAAAACCGTGAAAAATGGATTATTGCCGTTTTTTTCGGCAATTATCGGCAATTACTTATGTCGGTGTGAGGCTTTTATTTTATTTCGTGCTTCTCGGAAATTACGTTCGTTATATGGCAGTTGTCCGAAGTGGTTGCAAAATGCCCGGTAGATTCTGGTAGCCATCCAATCGCGTGTAGGCAAGTATCCGAGTGCCTCGTTGATGCTGATTGTTTTGCAAAGTTCGATGGCAGTAGCCATGCATGCATTGCGAAGTTCGTCTTCAACGGCTTGGCATTTGTTTTCTTTGCGGCATTGGTCGGTGAGAAGAGGGAAGAACTCCACTTTGGCGTGTATTGAGGTTTCGTTATCCTTTTCTTGGTCATCTTCCCATTTTCGCATATTTCTATCCATTCCTTCAAACAAAACCTGTCGGAAGTCCTCTTTTTGTTCGTTGGTCAAGTTAGCGGTGTGGAAAAGTTTCATTGCAATGATAGCCGGCCAATCCTCCCTGAATTTGCGTATGATTTCGGCCGCCTTAGCCCCTCCACGTTCCTCTTCAATCCAACTCATACTTAGAAGGAACTCGCGAATGTTGAACACTTCCGGTATGGCTTCTTTATCCGAAATATGTCGTGCAAATTCATCCTCCGTTATCAAATTCCATCGGATAAAACCTTTGTCAAACCCTACGCAATCGCCCACCGGCAAATTGTCAGCAAACCAAAGAACCCGCACTTTTCCTCTCATATTAGCAAAAAACATATTATAAGGGAAGCAGGTGAATCGCTCTTCGCAAGACATTGCTTTAGCCACTCGCCCAAGGACAACAAATTCTCCTCCTACTTCATACGTGTCGGGGGGCATCCAAACCAATGGATTCCGATATATATCTTCCAGTAATTCAATGATGTTCGTGTTGTATCCGTATGTAACGCGTGCCCAATCGACCTGTTCGGACATTTCCATCATTTGTTCGACCAACAAGTGCGAATACACCAAATCATTAGGCACATTTTCGAAATAGGTGGTGTAATATAGACCTGTTTGTGTGTCCAATTTCAGCTCTTCCCATCCGTTGCTGCTATCCTTTCGCCTTTTTCCTTTTAGGATTTCTTCCATTTCATCGATGGTAACAAAGGGCGCCTTCACATTGTCCAATGGTATTTCATATTCGTCAAACATATAATAAATATTGTAGTTAGAGTTATTTTTGCAAAGATACGAAAAAAAAAGCACATTTGCAAATACTGAACGAAGAATTTTGCGAAATAGTGAAAGAAAGTGAGAAATTTAGCAATAATACGCCAACAGAGCACCTTGCGGCACTCTGTTGGTAAGAATCGGAGAGTACTCCGATGAATATGTGCGTTGGGCACGAGAGAAAGTGGCGGCTCGGATGAGCCGTTGTCGGAATCCGATTCCGACGCAACTGACAAAGAAAGAGCAGGCAGTACCTTTCGGCTGCCTGCTCGTGTATATTGTAACAGCATTTTATCTCACTTCCTGCCCTTGGATCGTGTAGGTTTTCGTGTCGGTGAGGATATATACGTTTCCGTTGCGGATGAGCTTCTGCGCCTTGTTTTTCGGATTTGTATACACCTCAGGGGCGGAAGCGGGTTCATCGGCGGTATAGGTAGCGCGGAGAATTATTCCGTCTGTCAGATGTCCGGCAACCACATCCCAACCGATAAAAGTAAAGCCGTCAATAACGGGTGCATCCGGCAAATGGAGCGTCAGTTCTTCACTATCCAAAAGTGCATCTTCTTTGTCCTTGTAAATAATCGTATAAGTCGGTACGACAATCTCCTCGTATAGGGCAGTTACAACCAAATCTTCCGTTACGTTGGTAAAGTCTTTATCCCAACCGATAAAGGTATAGCCCTCGCGAGTCGGGTCAGCCGGCGCAACGGCATCTTCGCCTGATTCCACATAAGAGAACGAAAGCGTTTTGCCATCCCAATCTACGAACTTCACCATCAATGAACTGCCGATAGGACGGATATTGGCAAAATCTTCCCACCAAGCCGCATTGGCGTACGTCTCTATACTCTCTTCCGGCACATAGAGTGTACAAGTTCCGTTATTGATTCCACACCTTGCACCTCCTGTTGGCGGAGTCGTTGCGTAAATCGTAAGACGGTTAATGGAGCAATAACCGAAAGCCCTCTCTCCAATGCTTGTGACGCTGTTGGGGATGGTGATCGATGTTAGACTACTGCAACGAAAGAAAGCATCCTGTCCAATGCTTGCGACGCTGTTGCCGATGGTGATCGAGGTCAGACCGCTACAATCTTCGAAAGCATCATATCCAATGCTTGTGACGCTGTTGGGGATGGTGACAGAGGTCAGACTGCTGCAACCACCGAAAGCATAATTTCCAATGCTTGTGACGCTGTTGCCGATGATGACAGAGGTCAGACTGGTGCAAATATAGAAAGCATCATCTCCAATGCTTGTTACGCTGTTGGGGATGGTGATAGAAGTCAGCCCGCTGCAACCAGAGAAAGCAGAACTTCCAATGCTTGTAAGTCCATCGGGAAGAGAGGCGGTCTTGATGTAAGCACGATATTCGTACCAAGGAGTTGATGTCATATTCCCACTACCTTCAATAGTGAGCGTACCGTCTTTGGTGTTGAGCGACCATGTGAGGTTGGCACCACAAGTGCCGTCAATAATGGCGGCGTGGATTGTTACGCTTG
>DBXI01000067.1:0-25988 GCA_002309255.1 Bacteroidales bacterium UBA1216
TTTCCATAAACCTTGTTCAGGTCAGCTACTTGTGCAGCCAGTTGCTTAGCTCCAGCCTCAAACGCCTCACTGCTCTTGGCTGCAGCAGCTGTAGCATCAGCCACCTTCTTCATATCAGCAGCCATGTTCTCTACCTGTGCGGCAGCAGCGCTAGTCTTCTCAGTCTGGATCTTCAGAGCGTCAGCTTGAGCCTGTACACTCTTGAGTTGCAGCTCATAAACAGCATTCAGGTTGTTCAGGTTAGCGTTCACAGCGTTCAAGCCCTTCTCATAAGCCTCGGTCTGACCGGACATATTCGTTGCAGAAGCAGCGAACTTCTCCATAGCGGTGCCAGCTACTTCCATCTTCTCACCCAACTTGGCAGTAGAAGCGGCAACATTGCTAAGGTCGTTGAGTTGAGCAGCGGTCTTGGCCAGTTTCTGGATTCCTTCGCTCAGGCTTGCCTGATCCTTATCCGACAACTGGATAGATGGCATCGACACGCCATTGCTTACAACTGCTCCGCCAGCCGCACCACCACCTACGGGTGCGCCACCCAGCAAGGTCGGTTTCTCGCGCTTGGAGATTTCTTCAAACAAGCTCGGCTCGGCTCCGTGCTCGAGCGAAATAAGTTGCGGGAACACCTGCTCCCATGCATACGTGGGGTGAGGAGCATCCAATGTACCAATCATAAACAAGAAGGCCTCGGTCAACATACCGATCATAAGCACTACAGATGCGCCCGGCCAGTGCAAGATCTTGAACAATGCACCTACGATTACGACTGCTGCACCTACTGAATAGACGATACCAGTAACACGTTTACCTTTGTAGGATTCATACCATTTCATGAATCCGCTTTTCTCTTTGTGAGCCATTTCTTTTTGATTTTTTAAAAGTTATATAACTTAAGTTAACTATTTATTCTTTTATTTATTCGCCGATGTACGAACGTACGCAACGGAATCCGATATACGGACGGCTTTCGTACTGGTACTCATAGTCGCGCGCACCGCACTGCAGATAATCCTTCACATCTTTCCAGCTGCCGCCCTTGATCACCTTACGTTTGAGCTGATCGGGGTCGTTCTTGCGAGCCATATACGCATGGTTCGGGTTGTAGTCGTGGATGATGGCACTGGCAGTCGGGGTGAACGATTCGAGCGTCCACTCGGATACATTGCCTGCCATGTCGAACAATCCGAAGTCGTTCGGGCGATACGAAGCCACAGCCATCGGACCGTTTCCCGTATCATCGTTGTATGCACCGTGATAAGGCTTGAAGTTAGCCAGGAAGCAGCCCTTGTAGTCACGTACGTAGTTGCCGCCCCACGGGTAAGCAGCCATCTTTCTGCCACCACGAGCTGCATACTCCCACTCAGCCTCGGTAGGCAGACGGTAGATATGTGCGTCAAGGTTCGTATTGTCCTGCATGATTTGCGTACGCCAATGACAGAACGCATGTGCCTGCTCCCACGTTACACCTACTACGGGGTAGTTGGCGTATCCCTCGTGCGAGAAGTACTTGAGCATGCGTGGGTCGTTATATGCATACTGGAAGTCACGCACCCAAACCATCGTATCGGGATAGATATTGATGATGCACTCTGTGAGCAGATCTCTCGGCTCGACGAGCTTGCGGATGATGGTTGTGTCATTAATCACGCCGTTCTCGTCCACCCAGAACGAGTCCACACGTGCCTTTGCATTGTCGGGGTACTTACCCTTGGCCACATCGAACTTGTTCTGCTGCAACTTAGCCTGATCGTAGTTCTTCCACGAATAGTGGTAGTGCATACGGTTGGTGTTAAAGGTGTGATCCGAGTAGAACATCGGGCGCAGGATTGCATGCACATCAGCATCAGTCTTGTACTTGTTCCAAGGTATCTTACCCCTGGTTGTCCAGTTCAGTATGGTATCCGGCTCTACACCATCAATCTCGTCACTTTCCTTCGGTACGATCATGAACTGCGCTCCGTCAGCATAGTCATCTGAAGCACGCGACAACAGCATCATGGCAATCGAGTCGCGTACCCAGAACACGAACTGCTTGTACTCGTTGTTCGTGATCTCCGTTTCATCCATCCAGAATGCATCCACTGTAGACATCACTTTGTTGTCAGGCAGAGTGAACAGGTTCGACTGTGTGTTCTCGCCTTTCATAAAACTGCCCTTACGGATCAGCAGCATACCAAACGGATCAGCTTCAGTAAATTTTTTTGCTTTGGTGGCACCTACCAATTCACCTGCGGGCTTGTTACAGCCTGCCAGCACTGCCATCAGCACCATGATTGGTAGAATAGTTTTTAATTTCATATCCATCTAATTGTTTGATGTTGTTTTCTATGTTTGTTGTTGTCCGGCGACCGTGTCGCTGGTTCGTTATAAGTATCGTACACTCTTGTACCGATTCGTGCGTTTGGGTTTGAGAATATCAAATCCGTATGCCAAATAGAGTTCGTGCGAGCCGTAGGACTCCAAGATCAGCTTGGATGTCGGCAACTCATAGGTGTAACCTATTTGCAGACCGGATATTATATCCATCCCTAACAATATGCCTACATTCCCCAGTATGCGGTAGCTCAATCCGAAGCGGTACCTCTCTTTGAGCTCTGCTGTCATGGCGATGTTCACGTCCCAGCTTCGGAAGTCCGACATCACCATTGCGAAGGGTTTGAGCACCCAGTTCTTGTTCTTGAGCCGCCAGTTGTATCCACCTGCCACGTACATTGTACCCTTCAGATGGAAGTCCGACTCATCACTCCAATGCAGCGTGGGGTATGTCAAGTGACTCATGCTGGCACTCACCCAGAAACTCGGAGCTGAATACCAGATGCCCACTCCCATGTCGAACGTCATTCCGTTGCCCCCCTGCCCTTTCGGCAGTGCCGGATCGGATGAGGTGAAGTAGTCAGCACTCAGACGGTCGAGGTTGACGCTGTCGTGGGCAAAGCTGATATTCACGAATCCCAGATCCACTCCTACAGCCAGATGTCCTTTACCGAGGCGCTGTCGATAAGCGTACTGCGCATGTAGCGCCTGGTTTGAGAACAAGCCGAACCGGTCGTTCATGAACCGTACTCCTGCAGCATGTTTCGTCTTGCCTAACACAAACGGCGAGCTGAAGCTGAAATATGTAGTCATCGGGGCGTTCTTTATTCCCGTGAACTGCATGCGGTGCATACCCGCCACCTTCATCAGGTCGTCCTCCCCCGCCGCTGCGGGATTGTAGGCCGTTGGCATATACATGAATTGTCCTATCTGCGGATCAAACTGTGCTCGCACTACTGTCACGCCGCACACTACCGCCAACAAAAACAGAACTAATCGTCTCACGCCAACGCAATTTGCCGTACTCAATCCTTGCCGGATCAATACTCTTCCTCATTGAAGAAGAAGTCATCCTTTGTCGGGAAATCCGGCCAAAGGTCTTCTATCGACTCAAACTCTTCTTCATCGTCCTCAATCTCGTTGAGGTTCTCAATCACTTCCATAGGCGCCCCCGTACGTTGCGCATAATCCAGTAACTCGTCCCGCGTTGCAGGCCAAGGAGCATCTTCCAATTTCGATGCTAACTCCAGATTCCAATACATATTCGCAGTATTAATGTCGTTTATTTACGTTCATAATTAAGCTTCTTGTGTGCCTTATAACTGCATTTTTTCGTGTGTTATCATACGCAAAACGGTGCGCTTTTAGGCGCATAGTACATGCTTAGTACACAAAAATCGCACAAAGGTACAAAAAAATATCGATATTTGCAAGTTTTTTTTATTTTTTTTTGTATTTTTTTTCATTTTTTCCACTCTACAGGTGTTTTTTTCTGCAAAATGGTACATTTACGAGCCAAGACGAAGCAATAATCCGACAATCTGTTCACCCACTTGGTGGCAACAGTCATCGTCTCGTCCTGTGGAAGTTGTGATGTCTGTTCAGCCAACGCGACCATCAGTCGCTCCAGTCGGCGTGTTACGGTGCGGCATATATGTGCAGCGGCTATTGCTTCGCTTCCCGCCGGCAAGATGAACGCATGCTGCGCTGGCAACTCATCCTGAATGACATCTATCCAATGCTCTACTTCAGTCACATCGGCTTCCGTGATCCATTCGCCCTGTGCACATGACAGTTGTGCTCCGAGGTTGAAGAGTTTGTTCTGTATCACGCCCACCTGTTCTACGTGAACTGCCACATCGCTCAGTGGCTCATCAGGCGGCAGTTGCTCGCTTATTTGATGGAGCAGGGCGTTCAGCCAGCCAAAGAACGAGTTCAGCTCATCAGCTGTACCATAGGTCTCGATCTGCAGATCGCTCTTACGCACGCGCTGACCATTGGCGAGCGAAGTCGTGCCGTTGTCTCCTGTCTTGGTGTATATCATAGGGATTTCAAGATTTGAAGATTTGAGGATTTGAATATTTGGAGATTGTTATATTCGCATCCTGTAGTGCTTGCGGATATAGTGTTTGTTGAAGAGAACCACCCCGATGTGGTAGCAGTCGATCGTACTGGTCACCTGCTCCGTGGCTTGTATCTCACGCCAGGCTTGCTCCATCTGCGGCGAATGGTGGATATCATCAATCACGAATATCGAGTGTTGCTTTGCCTTGGGCAGTAGTTGGCGGAAATAGCGCATCGTGGCTTCATAGGTGTGGTTGGCATCCATGTACGCCAGATCGATGCTCTTGGGCAGATGTTGCACCAGAGTGTCATCGATGTTTCCTATTATCGGTTCTATGTTCGCCAGCTTGAGTTCGCGCCACACCTGCATCGCTTGCTCCGTAACCTCATGCGCACCTTCATAGGTCTGCACGATGTTCCGCCGCGCCGGTGCAGCCAGATAGGCCGTACTGATACCCAGCGATGTGCCCAACTCCACTATCGTCAGCGGCTCTTTGCGTTCGGCGCTCAGGTGGTTGACCAGCCGGAACAACAATTGTCCCACCTTGGGTGACTCCAGATGCGTACGCGCTACATCCGAGACGCGTCTCGAGAAGACAACCGGTGCATCTGTGCCACTGCCGGCTCCTGTACCATAATCGGTCTGCTGCACCACTTCGTTGCTTTGTAACAGTCGGCGTCGTTGCTGCTCGATGCTTGGGTATGCATAGTAAGCATTGTCGTCGCACACCACCATTCGCACAAGGTAGAACAAGGTGGGTGAATGCACGCCTTCGCCGCCCGTATGCCACGCCGTCAACTGATGGCGGACATAACTCCGGAATCTATGTATCAACAGGCCGAACGACATTTATCTGCGAGTCGAACTACTGCTGCCGCTGCTGCGTGTGCTGGAACTTGTGCCACCGCTACGCGAACTATCCGTGCTTCGCGTGCTCGTACTCGTTCCCGATGAACGGCTGTTTGTCTCCGATGAGCGGGTGCTTGTGCCCGAAGAGCGCGTAGTGCTGGTTGTACCTGACGTGCGTACACGTGTGGTGGTCGTCCCGGCAGGTGCTGCTTGACGCTCAGAAGAGGTCTGCTGTGTGCTGGTGCGTGACGGTTGCGTGGTTGTAGTAGTCGAACGCGACGGCTGCGTGGTAGTAGTAGTCGAGCGTGACGGTTGTGTGGTTGTAGTAGTCGAGCGTGACGGTTGAGTGGTTGTAGTAGTCGAACGCGACGGCTGTGTGGGAGTCGTCGTGCTACGCGTGGTAGTAGTGGAAGTGCTGCGCGTAGCTGTCGTTGTGCGCGATGCGCCGGACTGCTCTACTGCCTGCTGCAGATGACGCGCGTTGGTCACACGAGTGGGCTGACTGCTGCCGGCAGGGATATAGGTAGCCGTCGTGCGGCGAGAGAAAGCCTGGTCGGGATACTGCTGCGCATAATCGGAACGGGACATAGGACGCGACACATCAGCGTAGTGACCATAGTGGTAGTTATCCACAAAGTGCACATTGTGACAGTAGTGGTGGTGTTCCATGTAGGTAACCACGTATGCCTGATAGTGGCCGAGGTGATAGGGAGCATGGTGACCGTAGTGGTGCGGGAAATTGTCCCAGTAGTACGGCGAGCGCCAGTAGGTGTATGAAGGACGGCCGAATCTATCGAAGAGCGGCGGACGCTTGTAGTACACCGGCTCGATGATATAGTTAGCACCATAGATGTACGGTGCACCGATCACCTGGACATACGGCTGAGCAAAGCCCATCTCTACCACGATGGTGGCTACATCCTGATAGATGTTAGCCGCCAACACCGCTTGAATAAGCAGCACATGCGTGCGACCATCCAAGGTCTCGAGCACGCGCAGGTAGTCGATATATCCGTCGCGGTTGAGATCGAGGTTAGTGATCATGTACGAGTTGGAGTTCAGGATCATCTCGAATTCCTCCACGCTGTATGCCTGAGCAAAGGCGGCTGCAACGGCCTGCAGGTCAAGGTACAGACTGATATCAGAGGTCAACGGATTGACATCTACTATAGTTGTACGCGTTGTGCGCGTGCGCGGGTACGTAACGGTCGTGCTAACTGGCTGCGTATATACCACCTGCGGCTGAGCCGGTGCAGCAACGACAACGGTAGTAGGAGCCGGAGCAGATACAACAACAGGCTCCGGAGCCGGAGCAACGGTCACGATACGGGCTATTCCGCAACCGGCAAGCAGAAGCGGTAAAGCAAGGACAACAAATGATGAGTGCTTCATATTATTTTCTGAATTTTCTGGTTTTTATGGATTTTCTAGATATTCTGGATATTCTTGATTTTCCAGTTTGATAATCGGCGCCATCGGGCGCCGATTTGGTGGAGTATAGGGGACTCGAACCCCTTACCTTAACATTGCGAACGTTACGCTCTACCAGATGAGCTAATACCCCATTTTTGTATTCACGGTGCAAAGATACAAAAAAATGTTGATATTTGCAAATTATTTTGACAATTTTTTTGTTTTTATCAAAAAAAATTTGTATCTTTGCATCCGTTTTTATGTTTATATGCGTCAACGACTATATATTTTCATATTTTTTGCTCTGAGCAGTGTGTCTGTATTTGCGCAGAGCGCGAAGCAGGCTGATGATCTGTTCAATGCCCGTGAGTACGCGCACGCGCGTTCCATATATGAAGCTTTGCTGCGCAAGCAGCCCACTCACCCGCTCTACCTATACCGAGCAGCACGCTGTGCGCAGGAGTTAGGTGAACTGGATACTGCGGAGAAGTTGTTCATTCAGGCGGGCACGAAGTATCCGCTGCGTAACTTCTTCCTCGGCGAGATCTACTACCAGCAGTGGCGTATGCAGGAGGCTATCGCGTCGTATGAGACCTTCCTGCTGACAATCGACGAGCAGCACGACCGCTGGCCTGTTGTACAGGAGCGCATCGCTTCAGCGCAGGTCATCGCACGCTATCTGAAGCATGTATCGCGCATCGAGGTCATCGGTTCGCAGCGCATCAAGAAAGCCGATCTGATCAGCGCCTACCACATCAGCGAGGACAATGGTATCCTAGCCATCGATTCCTTGGGCAGCAGCTTCACCACACAACGCGGCGGGCGACGCTACTACGCTGTTCGCACGGCGGAAATCCATCATCGTATCATAGAGCAGGACAGTCTTGTACGCGACAGCGTCGTTCCCTCGCGCACCATGCTCGTCAGCAGACAGAAGCTCCTGGATAACTGGGAAGCCCCCGACACACTCCGCGCGGCGGTTAACAGCGGCAACACGAACACCTACCCCTTTGTGCTCACCGACGGCACGACGCTCTACTTCGCCTCGGATCGCGAAGGAGGATTAGGCGGATTGGATATCTATATGACGCGTTACAACGCCGCACTGGGCGACTGGATGCCCGCGGAGAACATCGGCATGCCATACAACTCGCCGTACGACGATTATCTCTACGCCGCCGATGAGGTGAGCGGATACGCCTACTTTGCCACCAACCGCCATTGCGCCGGAACAGACTCCGTTGAAGTGTATCAGATTGCCCTGAGCGACCGCACGTTCCTGCGCGGATTGCCCGACAACGAACTCATCGCGCTGGCGCGCCTGGATAGCATCGCTCCGCTACTAACTGAAGCCAATGCCCGTTTTGCTGACCACAACGAGTCATCTACCAGTCAACCACCTGCCGATCTTGGACAATACACGAGGGTTTTACCTGCCGTTTTGCCGAGTACTGCGACCTATCAGGCAGTTGAGGATTCGATCTTCTTCGTACTGAACGACAGTGAAACCTACACCAGCCTCTCGGATTTCCGGAGTGATTCGGCGCGCACGCTGTATGAGCAGTACATCGAGCTGGAGCAAAAACAATCGCAGGCCATCGATATGCTCGACAGCCTGCGTCATCAGTATCACGATGCTGATCCATCCACTCGTGCCTCGCTTCAGGCGCGCATCCCTATCCTATCCGGTGAAATTGACGATCGCAAGCAGAAACTGCGCCGTACCTTGTCGGAGATCCGCGCGCTGGAGACTGCCCGTTAGAGCAGCTCCACGCTTCGATTCACGAACTTAGCCAACGCCTCTCCCTTCAGCATTCCGGAAGCCAGCAATGCTATGTCAACCAGCTGGCTGACCTTGTCGTTGTCGGCAGCCTTGTCCGTGTAGTGCTTCTTAATCTGCTCGCGCAGGGCGGCGATCTCCTTGGTCAGGTCGCGCTTCTCTTCTCCCTCCTTGGGTTCGTCTTTCTTGTCTTTCTCGGCAGCTTGCTCCTT
Source organism: Bacteroidales bacterium UBA1216 (assembly GCA_002309255.1). GTDB lineage: Bacteria > Bacteroidota > Bacteroidia > Bacteroidales > Paludibacteraceae > Colicola. The sequence continues at coordinate 8,630 of DBXI01000067.1, forward strand.
GCGGAGGGCTTCAACCTGCTGGTTTAGATCGTCCAGACTGTTGCCTGTGGCGGCTTTGAGGTCAGCAAGCAGGGCTTGTACCTTCGGGTGAGCGATGTTCACCACGAGGTTGTAGGAGTCGGGCATCTGACCGTAGAACGACATACCCTGCTGGTGAGCGGACATCTCTTTCATACGGCGCATCCACTCGTTCTGCGTCAGGAACACAGGCAGTGCATCGGCGCTGACGTTTTCGAGGCTTACCACATAGTTCGCCTTGTCCGACTTCGGAAGCAAACCTTCGAAGGTGTAGCGGAGTGCATCCTCCTCTTCGGTAGTGAGGTTGACGGCTACTTTGTCCTCCTTGAGAATCAGGTTCTCGATAACATCGCTATCCACACGAACAAAACGCAGCGCGTGCTTCTCCTCCTCGCCTTCGCCCATGGCTTTCTGCTCAAACTGGCTCATGGCATGTACATCGAACTCGCCATCCATGAGCAGCACATCGTAGCCTTTTTCTTTGGCACGCTGGATGTAGGTGTACGAGGCATCGGCATCCTGGGTATAGAGGAGGATCAAGTCGCCGTTCTTGTCGGTTTGGGCTTCTTTAACCTTCGCCTTGTACTCGTCGAGCGTAAAGTACTGCTTGTCGATGTTCTTCAATAGTGCAAAACCGATGGCGCGGTCGTAGAACTTCTCGTCGGAGAGCATACCGAACTGGATGAAGAGTTTGATGTCGTCCCACTTCTTCTCGAAGTCAGCGCGGTCATTTTTGTAGAGTTCTGCCAATTTGTCAGCCACCTTCTTGGTTATATGCGACGAAATCTTCTTGACGTTATTGTCCGACTGCAGGTACGAACGGCTGACATTCAGCGGGATATCCGGGCTATCAATCACGCCGTGCAGCAGCGTCAGATACTCGGGTACGATGTTTGCCACCTCGTCGGTGACGAAGACCTGATTGCAGTAGAGTTGGATCTTGTTGCGATGCACGTCGAGGTTGTTCTTGATCTTCGGGAAATACAAGATACCCGTCAGGTGGAACGGATAATCGACGTTCAGATGAATGTGGAACAGCGGCTCATCGAACTGCATGGGATAGAGTTCGCGGTAGAAGGATTTGTAATCCTCCTCTTTGAGGTCAGCGGGTTTGCGCGTCCAAGCAGGATTGGTGTTGTTGACGATGTTCTCCTCGCCGGTCTCCACCTGCTTGCCGTCCTTCCACTCCTTCTTCATGCCAAAGGCAATTTCAACGGGCAGGAACTTGCAGTATTTCTTCAGCAGACCTTCGATGGTTGCATCCTCCAGGTACTGGCTGAACTCGTCGTTGATATGCAGCACGACGTCTGTACCGCGGTCGGCCTTGATGGTCTCCTCCATTTGATACTCCGGATTGCCTTCGCACGACCAATGCACGGCTTTGGCTTCGTCGTTGTAGCTCTGGGAGAAGATCTCGACCTTGTCAGCTACCATGAATGCGCTGTAGAAGCCGAGTCCGAAGTGACCGATGATGGCTTCAGCTTTGTCCTTGTACTGATTGACAAATTCTTCAGCACCGGAAAAGGCGATCTGGTTGATGTAGCGATTGACCTCGTCGGCTGTCATGCCTATGCCATGGTCGGAGACGGTAAGGGTTTTCTTATCCTTATCTATACGCACACGCACGCGCAGGTCGCCGAGTTCGCCCTTGAACGTACCGGCGGTGGAGAGGGTCTTGAGCTTCTGCGTGGCATCCACAGCGTTGCTAATCAGTTCGCGCAGGAAGATCTCATGATCGGAATACAGGAATTTCTTGATTACGGGGAAGATGTTGTCAGATGTTACCCCAATGTTACCTTTGTTCATACTTATTATTTTTGAAGATTTGACGATTTGATAATTTGAAGATTGTTTCGCTTAAAGCAGTGCAAATATCATTCCGCAGGCCAAAAAACTGCCATTTTGGCATAATTTTTGTTGTTATATGGATGTATGGCACGTGTAATCTGCCACGTCCGGAATCAAACAATTTAATTCTATAGAATCATGAAATTATCTGTTCAACCATTGAACTTCGAGATTGCGAAGCAGCTCGAAGACTACATTAACAAAAAAACCGCTCGTTTTGGTCGTCATCTGCGTGAGGACGACGAGTTGAGTATCCGTCTGTCGGTAGTTAAGCCTGCCACCAACCTGAACAAGCAGGCAGATGTTCGCGTAGGCGACCTGTTTGCATCGAAGACCTGCGACACGTTTGAGCAGGCTATCGCTGAGGCGCTTGATGCACTGGAGAGTCGCTTGGAGAAACGCAAAGAGAACGCGTAAACAGTTAACAATTAGCGATTAACAGTTAATAGCAGAAGTGAATCACGTGTTAATCACGTGTTAATAGCCTAATAAAACCTCGTTGCAGGCCGCATAAATACAAGGAAAACGCCGCATTGTATGGCGGAAACGAAATAAGGATGCAGTTGACGGCATCCTTATTTTGTTTATTATCCGATTAGGTTAGTAAGCGGCAGTTGCCACCTACCGGCTGCGGTTATTCAACCAGCAGTCCGGTAGTGGTGTATGTGCGTCCAGCTCGTATGATGAGCACCTGATTGTTGCGGATGAATTTGGTTGCCTGAGCAGCGGCATCAGTGTTGTCAACAGCAGTAGCAACATCTTTTACGACCAACTCTTTGGCAACAGGCTGTGCTAATGAATACTCATCGTTACCTGCTTGATGTGCGGTGATGGTAACTGTACCTCCCTTAACCGCGACGATGACCATGTTATCCTCGATGTATGCGATGGTAGGATCGGAGCTGGTGAACGTTACTTCCTCACCCGAAGTGGCCTCCGCCCAAATGACTTTCGTTTCACCGGCCTTCATGGTACCTAACTCGTCGTCCCATGTGATGGTCTGCGGCGTCTTGCCTTCCTCGCCGACGAAGGTGATCGTAGCGGTGATAGCTACTGGCTCGATTCCGGTGTAATCCTCGCCATCAGGAACTTGATAGTAAACGGTGTATTCACCTGCGTTGACAGCTGTCGGGATCTCGTTACTCCAGCTACCATTCTGGCCGAGGCGATACTGGAGCTGTCCGTGATCAACAGCACCTGCGTTGATGAGTTCCTGCGGCTGACCGGTGTAGATAAGGTCGGCCTTGGCTGTAGGAGTCTGGGTGAGGCGTGCGATAGTGCTAACTACAGTGAGTTTACCATCCTCACTATATACATCGTAGTTGTTTGACACCAAGCCATAGGCGACTATCACATATTCACCCTTCGGGCTGCCGACTTCGTAATCGGTGAAGAACTCCAGCGCACCTTCCAGTTTGGAGGGGTCATCTCCGTTAACGAACCCTTCGTATCGAACGCCGAACACCTCCGGAACAGGTGAGCCGTACTCAATAGTTGTATCGTTGGCGAAGATAGTTAGGACTTTCAAATTGACATTTACGGTCACCTCTACTTCCACCTCATCGTAGCGTGCATCGGCGGGTTTGAAGATAGCGATGGCTGTTTGTTCTCCTGCTCCGGGCAGCACCTCTGCGCTGTTCTTCCATTCGAAGGTGCCTTCTACATCCGCTGATCCGGACAGTTCTAATCCCGTCAGATCATCGCCATAGGTGATCTCCCCCTCGACAGCCGTCTCTCTGATGACAGGTGTAGCGGGAGTGATGACCAGTGTACGTTCGATGGCGGTAGAGTCGTACTTCGCGTCACCTACCTGCATAACAATTACCTGAATCGTACCAACGCCGAGGATCTCAAGCTGATTGTCATTAACGATGCGAGCGATGCTCGGATCAGACGTGCTGTAGGTAACAGGGAGCAAGCTTGTAGCGGTTGCGGTGAACGGTGCTACGACATCGGTGGCTTTTACTGTTTCGGGAACCTCAAATCCTTCGATACCTTGGTTCAAGCCCTTGGAGTAGAGGTGAACAGGAATTACGATCGTTGAAGGATCTGCTTTACCATCGGAGATAACAATGGTGTCGTAGTAGTGCACATACTTCTGCATCGGTGTGAAGGTAACAGTGAACTGGTCGTCGCCGAAATCATCACACCCCTTGCCCACGATTTGAGTATTTGAGCTGATCAATCCTTGCGTAGAAGTTACGGAGATCAAGTCGATATTCGAGTGGCTAACAGTGATGGTCTTAGACCAAATAGCATTGCTTTCCACCTCCAAATCGATAGCACTAACATCCGAACGCAGATACTTCTTGCGCGGTATATTGATACTTGTGATGGTGTGGTCTGTACCCGTCTCCGTTGTGCGGAAGCGGATCTTCGTAGCCGATTCGTCCAGTGCGATAGTGCCAGATCCGGCAGCATCTGTGCCTACGACTTTTTCAAATACATTATACCAATCCCACAGGTTGTTGATGAAAGCATATTGCTCAACTATAAGTGAGGAGTAAACAGGCGAGAATCCGATGAAACTACCGCTCTTTGTGCCGTGCTTAGCTGTGAACGTTAAGTTACCCGGTGTCCCCCTCAATGTATATTCTTGGCTCAGTTTATTTTTATTGAGAGTAAGCGAACCTACGGACAGAGCGCGACCATCGCAAGGCGAAGCCGGGTTGCGCACGATTACCGTATTGTTCATTGTGGCTCTGATATACTCATTTCCATCAATCTCACCACCTTCTTGAATTGCGGTGATAAATGTCTCACCTTCACCGGTAACGATCAGTTTGTTGCCCTCAATGCGTGCAATATTCTCGTTGTCAGAAGTATAGGTCACAGCTCCACCGCTTGTAGCTGTAGCCGTCAGTTCAACCTCACCGCTGGTGGTTAGGAGCATGAGCAAGTTCTGCTCCCAGGTGATAGACTGCTTGAGTTGATTGGTTACATTGAACTGCACTGTATTACGCGCCTCCTGGTACTCGGCATCACCGACCTGGATTGCTGTAATGTTTGCAGTGCCTTCAGCCTTTGCAACGATGATAGTATCATCAACAATCTCGATAACGTCCGTGTTATCTGATAGGAAGGTTACCAATTCACCATTAGCCGTGGCTGCTATGTACGGGATCGTTGCATCAGGATAAGTCTCACCAACGTTCATCGTGTAGTTAGTAGCAACGAGTTGCTCGTTCCAGAGGATAGTCTGCGGACGTTTGGTTGTCTCAGCCGATACATGTATCTTTTGGGTATAAACGCCATTGGTGACAGTTATATCGCCTTCGTTAACGCCTACCTCGTTTGTATGGGTATATTTAACAGTCAGTATTTGCGAACTATATCGCAGGTAGTCACCAAAACTTTCGGGTGTTACGGTGAAGCGCGGGTTGTCGCAAGAAACCTGTAGCGGCGCTGTGTTGCACCAGTTAATCAGAGTCTCGCCGCTCACTTCCCCAGAGTTGATGGCTTGCGAACCAAGATTGATTACTGCGGGTTCTGGATCATCGACATATCGAAGTTCGGTGATTTTAATATTCGTGTAGTAAGCACCGTAGTTGCCGGAGAAATTGAATCGGATATAACGTGTATCCTTCTGTAGTTGCAATTCTCCGGAAGGCTGTGCAGATTCAACAGGCTCTGAGTTATCCCAAATCTTGTGCCAGTTACTATTATCTGTGCTCTCCTCCACATACATCATGTAGTCAGCATCACCTTTCGTAACATTATCGTTATAATAGTGATATGAGAAGGACAACTTATCAGGTACACCTTGATAGGTCAACACCTTTGAATCGTTTCCATAATTGAATCCTGATGTCCAAGCAGGATTACCCATTATATAACCAGATGCATTTGTATAGGGCAAATATCCACTGGCAACATTTACGTTAATGCTAAAATCAATGGATTTGCCAAGATATGTATCCGTTTCAGAAAGGACGGCGCGGAAATGCGCAGTACCGATACCAAATGATGATTTAAATACGCCATTAGCGTATGTTACATATGCCTGACCGTCAATCTGCAGTAGTTCAACAACTCCATCCGATATTTGCTCGGTCGCAAACGAAGCTGTTTGGTTATATTCGAGTGTCAGACTTGTGCCGGCCAAACCATTCAAGAGAACAGAAAGACTTGGGGTTTTCTTTAATACATTCAGGTCTAACACTTCTTGCTTGGCTGTTGCAAAATATGTTTCCTCCTGAGTGATTGTAATTGTTGACTTGCCAGCCTGTTTACCGGTCAACTCACCGGTCTCGGCGTTATAAATGACACTCCCTTCCGGTACAATCTCTACTTTTGCACCATCCACATTGATCAATGTGAGCATAGCTGCCTGATCGAGCTCTATCTCGTTCTTGTCCAGGCTGAACGATGGAACATTCTTCGTTACAGTATATGTCCACTTTTCTGACTCTCCGGCATTTACGCCCGGTTTAGCTTCTTGTTCAAAATATATAGTAGCCTTTCCTGCATTGCGTGCAATGATTGTATTGGTGGCGGGATCATAGTCGATAACCTTGCCACTACCATCGTTAGTCGGATCGATCTCCGTAACGTCAATATGCGCAATTGGTGCATCCACGTGACTGAAAGTAAAGGCACTCTCCTGGCGTTCGCCCACGTTAAGCGAAGCATCTGCACCAGAGAACTCAGGGTCAAAGGCCTGCGATGTCCACTTAGCTTGCAGTGTTATGTTACCTATAGTAGTATATACAGTTCCCGCTTCTCCTACTCTCTCATCATCCAGATACCATCCTTCCAGACGATAGCCCTCTTGATTAGCTGTTGCGTTAGGCAGAACTATTGTTCCATTGCTCCACTTAGCATACAGATTTACTATGTCGTTGGCCGTTGTTGTCAAATCCTTCACAGTAGTACCGTCTTCATATACAACAGCACCGTCTTTGGTTGTAGCCCAGCCTATGAAAGTAGATGTCGCTACCAATGAACTTGTTTCGCAACTGCCGTTCTCTGCGTTGAACTCAGTGGTAAACGCACGAGAGAATTGATTTGCATTCAGCGCCTTAGCCGCATCAGCATATGTGAAGCTCTGATTACTCATCTCACCACCGGTGCATCCATTGCAATTGAATGCAACATAGTAGGTATTCGGTGTCCATTGAGCATATAGGATTATCTCACCGCCAGCTGCTGCTGTCAGGTTATTGACACTTTGTTTATTTGAATATGTGGTACCTGAACCATTTGCTTTTGTATTCCACCCCGCAAATGAATATCCTGTTTTAGAAAATGCATTGTTTGTCAAATTCTTAGCAGTGCCATACGTCATCGCTAACTTATCCATTGAACCGGAACCGCCATTGGCGTCGAAGACTATTGAATATGAGTTACCAACAAACGTAGCTGTAACAGTTTTATTTTCAGTAAAGGTAGCTCCTGCAAATGATATAAAATAATAGCCGGAACTATTCCATGTACAGTCACTTACTCCTGAGCAATAGTATCCTGTGTTGGGGCTAACCCATATATAATACGTATCTGTCACCTTTGTGTCCCAAAATCCGTGAGGTCCTTGTTCTGCTTCAACAGAAGATGCAGAATAAGACGAAGGTGCAGAAGTGTTGGTATTAACAGCTACCTTACCGCTGCCTGAGATATTCACTGTCAGTTTAGTGCTTGAATATCCCCACGCCTGATTTGCGCCGAGGAAGGCGAAGGCGAAGAGAATAAATAAGAATTGTTTAAAATTGTTCATTTTTTTCATATTTGCTTTTTTGTTAAATTGTTTACAATTTATGTATTGTTGGCCTTATGGGGGGGGCAGAAATTGCCGATTTTTAAGATTATTCACAAGAATTGGCAATCATTTGCCCCAAAAAAGCGTACAAAGTTAATAATAATCTTGCAAATATGCAAGTTTTTGGGCAAAAAAGTTGCGTAAAGAATAAGCGGGTGCAACCCATTCGCAAAATCCGTACCTGGTGCTATATTGAGTTCGCAATCTTAGCGGGCTGATTGGGAGGATTTTGCAAAGTGGAGATTACCAATTATGGCAGTAGTGGAGTTTTAGGCAAGGGATTCATAATGTTGGTTATTTAGAAAAGAAAAATGCGGCGTCGCGGCTGCTGATGCAGCCTGAGTCTTACCGGCTATCGGCCTCCCGCAAGTGAACTTCCGGAGTCCGATAACCGCTAAGCCTCTCGCTCGACTCCGATGAGTCGATCGACCGCCTTACAAAAATAATCGAAAATACCAAAAATATAATTACCCTCGTGAATGACTAAGGATGACTAAGAATATCTAAGAATGACTAACGAAATTTTTCGAACATAGCGTTCGAAAAAGTTGTGAAGGGAGGACGCATAGTGGCTCTAATCAGCCATGCATGGCTGATAGCTCGACAAGATAAAAATTTGCAGTGGCACTTTGGCACTTTGGCACTTTCCGCGTAACGCGCTGATTATAAGCAACAGTTACAGAATAGAAAGTGCCAAAGTGCCAATGTGCCACAACAAAAAATTATTGGACTGTGACTTTTCCTAAATTTAGTAGATTGTGTTTTCCGGCATTGGTAGTTAGTTTTTGGTGAATTTACCAATCGGTGGTGAGTCGATCGGCGGGTATGAAGGAGAGGCGTGTGTCTGTACCGTCCCAACGGAACTTGTAGATTGTGATGGGGTTCTTGGACAAGTATCCATCCATCAGGGCCAGTCCGGTGTAATACGTCTGTCCCGTTTGGAAATACGTATCGTAGTCATCGTCTGGTTCGTGTTTGTTGACATATATGCCCAGATGGACGAAATCGCTTGCTTGGAACTCCTTTATACTGCCGAACAGGTATCGGAAGTATTCGTCAGGTGTATCGAAATCAGCCACAGCTGCAAGGCTTGCCGAGTCAACAACATCGCCGACCCAAGGCACCCAGGAAATGATCTCATTGGTGGTAGAGAGAACAGGATAGACATAATTCCAATAGCCCTGTATGCGGTACTCAAACTGCATATTGTTCTCGAACGATGATGTAGGTTCGGTATGCACATAGCGTGTGAAGAGTCGTCCGTCGGGTTTGTTGGTCTTGGCATCCACGACGAAAGCGAATACCATGTAATCTGTATCGGGATCAAGGAAGTTGAAGTACTTCTCCACCTCTCCGTACTGTAGCGAGTGGTGCGCGAAATCCGCCACGTAGGGCGTACCTTTCTCCAGCAGGTTAGCGCGCCAGTAGAGGTAGTCGGCATATTGGCGATCGAGCATAAGGGTCATGAAGTTTTTGACGCTTGCCTGCTTGGATGTATCGGGAGCCTGATCGACAGGAACGATGCCAATATGGTAATATGCCTCCTTGTCGGTTTTAAAGAGGAACATCGTATATCCCGACGACACAAATTCCTCGGTTACCTCTATGTTAATATCGGTGCCACTTACGGCATTTGCTTCGGGGTTGCAGGAGGATAGTATCATCATCGTAACCACGATGATGATAATTGACAATTGATAATTAACAATTGACATTTTATTTCGATCATTCACTTTCATAGCTACACTCAATTTAGATAGTTGGCTTTTTCCTCTTTCTGATCCTGGTCGAGCAATGTTTTGACCGTCAGGATGAATCGCAGGCAGGTCTTGACGTGCCCGCCGTAGTGGCCGAAGTTGTACTGGATGTTCGCATTGCTCCATCGCTGCTTGGCATTGATGGCATTGAGGTATGTGACTGTCTCATCGTCCATCGAGTGCAGGATATACACGGGTGCCTGTGGCTCCCAGGCATACGAGATGACTGAGTTCTCCACCATGGCTTTGTAGAGTTCGCTCACCTCGGGGCTTAGCACGTTCATGCCTGTAGGGGTGAGCATCTTATCGGTCTGCTTGGTACCGATAAGTTCGTTGAGTTCAGCTGTGGTGAACTTCTTGCTATTAATCCACTCGTCCATCTTGTCGCAAAGCCAGGGTTGCATGATACTGCCCATCTGCAGGTCGAGTCCGTTGCCTGCGATCATCCCTTGCAGCACGAGCGGTACAGCAACGGGGTAGTCGGCGCAGTTGGTGGAAACGAAGCGGTCATAGGTAGCCTTGACGTCATAGGGGCCACCACCGGCAAAGACGCGACGGATCTTGATGGGGTCGTCCTCGTAGATATACTCGTTGTAGAACGATTCGATCATATATTCGACCGCCATGGTGGTAGCACCTCCTTGTGAGTAACCCATGAGATAGATATCGTCGTACTTGGGCTTGAGGCCTACGTAGTCGAAGTATTTCTTGACCGCCAGGTACATATCAACGACATTAACCGCTGTGAGCTCCATGACCAGATAAGGGTGGATCTTGTCAGCAGTAACGCCGTAGCCGATGTAGTCGGGGCAGATGACGGCGTATCCCATGCTGCAGAGCATACCTTCGAGGGGGAAAGCGTTGCTGGGCGCCTCTCGGTTGGAGCCAATGGTGTAGTGCGAAACGAGGATATATCGGTCGAACTTGCCGTCGGCAGGTAGCAGCACCTTACCGGAGAGGGTGATCAGGTTGTAATTGACGTCGATGGACTGATATGTGCCGCTAATCTCAATGACCGAGCGTCCGTTGATTTGATCGAGCACAGCCTGCGCAAATCCTGCGCCGGATACACCGGATGTTCGCTGAGGTCTCGGAGTAGAATCGTTGGTAACGTCCTGCCACTCATTTAGGGGTATGCCGTCAGGCATGTAGCAGTTATTCGGCACGCCGGTGGACAGGTCGGTCTGATGCTGCGATAGGACGCGGAACATCGTGTTGTCGGCAGCCTCGGGGAGCTTGTCAAAATCCACGACATAGTAGTTACCCCAGGAGCAGGAGATCATCATCGCGGTGGCGATGATGATAATTGACAATTGACAATTGACAATTGATATTTTATATCTGCAATTAACCTTCATAGCAACATTCAATTAAAAGGTAGCACCTACGGAAAGTGAGAATACTCGGCTGCCGAGCAGATAGATATGTTGCCCGCCTGTGAGCGCCATCATTGCACCGAGTTCGAACGAAGCATACCATCCTTTGTCTCCGACTGAAACTCCCAAGGCGGTGATATTAAGCGCGGGGGCGGCCACTGTGTTACGCCCGCGATAGTCCTTTTCCGTACCACCGTTGATATCTATGCCTGCACCGAGCCCTGAATATAGGGATACATACTGATGGTAGAGATAGGTGAAATAGATCGTAGGCATAACAACGAGGTTATACACCGAGTGGTTCTTGTCCCGGGCTATTTCATCCCCTACTCCGTTGCATGTGACCTTGTCCCATACCACTCCGCTGCCGTCGAGCAGACCGCCGTAGCTGAACCAATGGTTCACCCTGTTCTGGTACTCGATGAACCAGTGTTGGGTGTAGCGAAAGTGCTCGTCATACACTGCAGTGCTCGAGGCGGGCAGTGTATTGACCGGTTGGGGTGTGGCATGAAATGCCAGGTGCTCGAACTGCTGGTCGCCCCAGCCTATGCGCAGCATGTGCGGTGTGGTGCAGCGATGCTCCTTGGTTTCTGCTGATAGGGGCAGAGCCATGCAGCAGAGCAAGAACAGGAGGAGTGATTTGGGATGTGCCATGTGTTTTGTGTGATATGTTATGTGTGAATCTTATCGCAGTGTAGCGCCGAAGGTATCTTCGAATGCCTTCTGCAGGCGTGCCATGATCGCCTCTATCTGTTTGTCCTTCAGGGTGTTCTCCTCATCCTGGAGGATGAACGACATGGCGTAAGATTTCTTTCCTGCCTCGAGGTTCTTGCCCTCATAGACATCGAACAGGTAGACGTTCTTCAGGTACTTCTTCTCCGTCTGGTAGGCTGTGCGTGCCAGGTCGGCGAACTGTACATCCTTGTCCACAAGCAGCGCGAAGTCACGCTTGACGGCGGGGAACTTAGGCAGGTCGGTGATGACGGGTTTGTACTGCTTGTTCTGCTTGAGCAGGGCTTTCCAGTCGAGGTCAGCGAAGAAGACAGGATTGTCGATGTCGAAGAGCTTACGCAGTTCGCGGCTGACGATAGCCAGTTCACCCAGACGTTTGCCGTTCTGTGCGCTGACAACGAGTCCGTCGGCATAGAGTGGCGACTTGTCCAGTGGCGTATAGACGAGCGCAACGACGTTCACGCCCAGACGGCGGAGGATATTCTCCACGTAGGCGCGGAGCTCGTAGAACGTGGACTCCTGCTCCTTCATCACCCATGACTGCAGTGTCTTGTTACCGGTGATCCACACGCCGAGGTGCGGTTCTTCTGAATAACGGATTAGTGGGTTAGTGGTGCCGTTAATATTCTCATCCCCTAATCCATTAATCCGTTCACCCGCTAATTCCTTATAGTGGTAGCAGTTACCGAACTCGTAGAGCTTGAGGTCGGCATTCTTGCGGTTGGCGTTGCGCTGGATGCTCTCCAGCCCGCCGAAGAGCAGCGACTGACGCATCACGCCTAGATCTTGCGAGAGCGGGTTAAGGATCTTGACGCAGGAGTCGATGTTACCGGCAAACTCGTAGTACGCCACCTTGGTGAGCGAGTTGTTGAGTATTTCATTGAAGCCCTGCGCGGAGAGCTGCTCGCTGATGCGCGTCTGCAGGCGCTGCGGATCGGGTTTGAGACCGTAACTGAGGTTGGTGTTGAGTTTGTCAGGGAACTCGATGTTGTTGTAGCCGTAGATACGGAGGATATCTTCGACGACGTCGCACTCACGCTGCACATCCACGCGATAGCGAGGCACGCCGAGGTGCCAAACATCGTTTGGCATTTGTGATTTGTCATTTGTAATTTGTGATTTGTCGATGATCTCGATCTCCAGTGCTCGGAGGATGGTCTCGATCGTTTCTGCACCGAGCTCCTTGCCGATGAGCTGATTGCAGCGCTCGAGGCTGAACTCAACGTGGAAGGGCGGCATGAAGGTGTCGTCGGCAATGGGTGTGTTCACGCCGTTGCGTATATCCACCGGCTGGCAGATCACTCCACCGGCTACCTGTTTGATCAGCGCAGCGCAACGGCGGAGCACATGCAAGGTGTTGTTGGGGTCGCAGCCGCGCTCGTAGCGGAACGAGGCGTCGGTCTGCAGCTGATGACGGCGGGCAGTCTTACGGATGCCTACGGGGTGGAAGTACGCGCTCTCGAGGAAGATGTTCGTCGATTGCTCTGTCACACCCGAATCCAATCCGCCGAACACACCGGCTATACACATCGGTCGCTCCGCATTGCTGATCGTGAGGTCGGCAGCCGAGAGTTTGCGCTCAATGCCATCAAGCGTAACGAACGATGTGCCCTCCGGGCAGTTCTTGACGATGATCCGGTTGCCGGCAATACGGTCGGCATCAAAGGCATGCAGCGCCTGGCCGTACTCGTGCAGCACGAAGTTGGTTATGTCCACGATGTTGTTGATGGGGCGCAGACCGATAGTGGTCAGGGCTTTCTTGAGCCAGTCGGGGCTCTCGCACACGCGCACGTTCCTTATCATAACGCCGGAGTATCGCGGGCAAGCCTCAGCGTTTTCGACCATGACGCTTATGGGGCTCTGCGGCTCATCGATGCTAAAGGCACTCTCGTCCGGGCGGGTAAGGGTGACCTCTTTCTGCCCGTGTGCCTGGTAGTAGGCATACAAGTCGCGTGCCACTCCGTAGTGGGAGATAGCATCCGAGCGGTTGGGGGTGATATCCACCTCTATGAGGGTGTCGTCCTCCACGTGGAAGTAGTCGCGTGCGGGCAAGCCGACGGGCGTATCCTCGGGCAGCACCATGATGCCGGCGTGGTCGGTACCTACGCCTATCTCATCCTCCGCGCAGATCATACCAAGCGATTCTTCGCCGCGGATCTTGCCTTTCTTGATGGTGAACGACTCGTCGCCGCTATAGAGGACGGTGCCGATGGTAGCCACGATGACCTTCTGTCCGGCTGCCACGTTCGGCGCGCCGCAGACGATCTGCACGGGGCTGTCGGGTGTGCCGAGATCAACGGTGGTGATATGCAGGTGATCGGAGTTAGGATGAGGCACGCAAGTCAGCACGTGACCCACTATCAAACCTTTCAGTCCGCCACGGATGGATTGCACTTGTTCGATTGTACCGACCTCCAAGCCGATGGAGGTGAGGATAGTTGCTACTGTCTCTGCATCATCGGGCAGAGAGATGTAACGTTTGAGCCAATTGTAAGATATATTCATATTGTTTATATTATTAGTCAAAAGATAAAAGTCGAAAGACAAAAGCCTAATCAGTCTTTGCTCTTTGAGCGCAGCGGTCAATTTTCTTTCAGCGTAGCGGTCTATAACTGCGCGAGGACGCTTTGCTCGTGGATGATGTCCATCATTTGTTTAGCAGCGGCGGGATCTATGCCATGCTCCTGCGCCCAACGGATGCGTCGGCGTAGCAGTTCGTCGTAGCGTGCCTGCTGCAGCACGGGAAGGCCGTTGCGGCGTTTGTAGTCGCCTATCTGCCGCGCTATATCCATCCGGCGGCTCAGTAGTGCCCATAGTTCATCGTCGGTCTCATCGATCTGCTGGCGTAGTGCTGCGAGTTCGGCACCGGATGGTGTGTTAGCCGCTGCGCCGACCTGCGCAATATGTTGTAGCAACTCGCGTAGCGCCTGGGGTGTCAGTTGCTGCTCGGCATCACTCAGCGCTTCGACTGGATTATTATGCACCTCAATCATCAACCCATTCATCCCCATTCGCATGGCTTGCTCAGCGACCTCACTTACTCGGCCGGCACTACCGGCTATATGGCTGGCATCGGTCAGTAGCGGGACAGTCGGATAGCGGCGCTTGAACTCGATGGGCACCGACCACATGGGTGTGTTCCGATATGCGCTGGCTGTATGTTCGCCCAGGGCAAAGCCACGGTGTATGGCGCGCACATGGGTGTATCCGGCTCGCTGCAGTCGCTCTATTGCTCCGCACCAGAGCTCCACATCGGGCGAGGTGGGGTTCTTAACGTACCACGTAACGCTCTGTTTGTCCTCAATAGGGGCAGTAGCCAGTGCCTCAACCATGAACGGGTTGGATGTAGTGCGTGCACCAATCCAGAACTGCCTGATGCCCGCCTCATATGCCGCCAGCAGATGCTCGGGTTGGGCGACCTCGGTGGCAGCCGGGCAACCGACAGTGGCCGCAGCCTTTATGAGCCATGGCAAGCCTTCTGTTCCTACCCCCTGGAAAGAAGACGGCTGACTGCGGGGTTTCCAGAGTCCGGCTCGGAACACCTGTTCGTACTGCGTGCCTGCTGCATGCAGCACATCCTTGAGAAGGACGGCTACTGCATCCATCTGCGCGGCGCTCTCGGCAGCACATGGGCCAAGTATGAGTATCTTGTTATTCATCCTTTATCGCTTCGTTTTCGCGCAGGGGTATCTGCACATGGATGGTGTCGATTGGTGGCAGCCGGTAGTCATCCAGCAGGTAACCATGCTGGATGCTTGCCACAACGCGCTCGTAGGTGAAGAGTGCGAAGTGCTCCTTACGTGCATCTTGTATGGCTTTGCGCTGCGCGGACACATCCAGATAGAGTTCATGCTCCGCCTCCAGATTCTGCAACACGCGCGGGTACAACTTATTAAAGCGCTGTGGGTGCATGGTGTACCAGACGAGCGACGAGTCGAAGCGTTCGCGCGTCAGGCCGTGGGAAGCGAGTACTGCGTCATAGTACGCAGCCTCATCTTCCTTACTGTTACGCTGTATGCCTTTGACCTGCACAACGCCATCCATCCTATGCAGATCGGTGAGCACTGCTACCATCTTACGCGACGACAGCACATCCTTTCCCTTGCACGCCATGCACAGCGGCAGACATACGAGCAGGATACAGAGCAATCGCTCCAGATCCTCCAACTTGCGGCGTATACGTGTCAGTCGCTCCACCGCCTCGCTGCGAATGTCTGCGCGGCGATTGCCCGACTGTAACTCATTGCGGATGGCCTCGATGCGCGTGATCTTCATCTCATCGCGAATAAAGCGAATACGCTTAATGAGCGCTATATCGTCGGCCGTGTAGTAGCGGTTACCGTGACCATCCTTGCGCGGGTTGAGCTCATCGAACTGCTTCTCCCAATAGCGCAACGTAGGCGCCTCGACACCGGTGGCATCGATCGTCTCACGCATGGAAAAGTAGATACGTTCGCTCATTGGTAGTATTCAGTTTTCAGTATTCAGTTATCAGCCAAGCATGGCTGATGCTGTTGTTGGGTATCAGGGGCTGACGCGGAGGTTCTTACCGGCGTAGATGTTCGTGCCGGTCAAACCGTTCCACTTCTGGAGTTGGCTGACAGTAACGTGGAACTTCTTAGCTATTGCTCCGAGTGTGTCCCCCTGACGTATCTTGTAGTACATCTTGCCGTTGANNGTCTTCTGCGCCATGTCGATCTCCGCCCGGCGGTCGTTGATGAGTTGACGCGCCTGGTACGCCAGTATGCTGTCGTGCTGCTGGATGAAGGATGTGGTCTGCTCAACGGGCAAGCAGAGGGCATACGACTTGTTGCCGGGCAGTATGTCGCGTGTGTACTGCGGGTTGAGGTATCTGAGATCCTCAATGGGGATATCCAGCACCTCAGCTACCTGACGTAGATGCATCCGCTGGTCAATGACGATGGTGTCGGTGAGCACCCTGCCGGTGCGGATAGTATCCGGGCATATACCATGCTCGCCGGCGTAGTTGAACACATAGTTCGAGGCGATGAACAGCGGCACATACATGCGCGTCTCATGCGGCAGATAGGGGTATATGCTCCAGAAGTCGCGTTTGCCGCCGGCGTACTGGATGGCTTTGCGGACGTTTCCGGGTCCACAGTTGTAGGCCGCTATGGCCAAGTTCCAATCACCGAAGATGGTGTATAGCGCCTGCAGGAAAGCACACGCCGCCTCGGTGGATTTATACACATCCATCCGTTCATCCACCAGCGAGTTGACCTCCAGTCCGTATCGTTTGGCTGTGGCGGGNNCAGCCCTGCGGCTCCGGCTTTGGAACGTGCTGTAGGCTTCAGAGCCGACTCTATCACCGGTACATACTTGAGTTCATAGGGCAGGTTGTGTCTGCCCAGCGCCTCTTCGAATATAGGGAAGAAGTGCTCCGCATCGCGCATGATCCGTGCTGTATGCCGCGGACCGTACTTGATGTAGCGCTGTATGTAGCGCTTGGCTATCGGGTTATACGGCAGTTCGACGATGCAGGGTAGTGCTTGCAGCCGCTGCTTGTAGATGCTATCCGGCAGGGCGACAGTGTCGGGCTCAGACAGGCAGGGGGGAGTGTCCAACCCCGCCAGCATCCACTCAAATAGACGGATATCTGTCGAATCCAGCGGCTCGTCGGCTGCAGGTATCACTGCGACAGCACTGTCAGCCGCAACAGTAGGAATGCAGTCATCGGCACGTACCATCGTCAGACTCAGCGCTAATGTTACTATGTATATTACTTTTTTCACCTTTTATTTAAAACTTAATCGCCAAATGCACTTCACCGTTTGCACGATGCATCAGAGGATCGAAGTACAATTCAGGCTCCACCTGCATCGACAGGTCGGGCGATATATCAAAGTCAAACA
>DBXI01000067.1:26051-36532 GCA_002309255.1 Bacteroidales bacterium UBA1216
GTGTTCTGCCAGTTCTGCAGCTTGCTGACATATGCCGATGTACCTCCCATCCGTGAGATCGTATATCCGTCAGGCAAGATAGCGTTGTATGTTTTCGTCAGATCCCCCTCCGCCACGGTACCAGCTGCGTTGTCGTTATATAGGTCGATGTATGCCTGTTTGTACTCGCCATACGAGACTTGCGTGGTCAGGATAGCGTAGCCGCACCCCATCAGTGCACCATACACGATAGGCACCTTCCACCACGAGCGGTTGTACATCTGTCCCAATCCCGGGCAGATCGCTCCCAGCCATACGGCACGCAGCGGATCGGGTCGCCACGGTACTTCAGGGAGCGTCTGTACCTCCAGTTCGGAGACGTCAACCAGCTGCACCGAGTCGGCCTTGAAAGCAAAGCTATCCGGCTCGGTTGTCTGCGCCGCCAGCGTCAGGCAGACAAACAACAACACTCCTATGTACAGCCATCGTTTCAATACTTACTGACGCAGTTGGTTGATGATATCATTCAGTTCCTGCTCATCCTTGAAGGCGATGGTGATCTTTCCTTCGCTCACCTTCACCTTACGCTGCAGGCGTTGCTCCAGCCACATCTGCTGGGCAGGATAAGCCGAGCGGGCGTTCTTGCGCGGCTGCCGCGGTGCTGCGGCTTGCTGTTGACCGACGCTGACCAACTCCTCCACGCGGCGTACACTCAGTCCCTCGGCCAGTATGCGGCGGTAGAGCGACAGCTGCTGTTCGGGCGACGAGCTGCCCAGGATAGCACGCGCGTGCCCCATGTCCAGCTTATGCTCCTTGATGCCCATCTGTACCTCAGCGGGCAGCTTGAGCAGACGCATATAGTTCGCCACTGTGGCGCGTTTCTTGCCTACACGTTCCGCCATCTGTTCCTGCGTCAGGTCATAGTCGTCCATCAGGCGCTGATAGGCCAGTGCTATCTCAATGGCATCGAGGTTCTCGCGCTGGATGTTCTCGATCAGCGCCCACTCCATCACCTGTTCATCCTTAGCGGTACGCACGTATGCGGGGATGTCATACAGTCCTGCCATCTTCGCGGCGCGGAAGCGACGCTCACCGGCAATGATCATATAGGTGCCATCATCATTCTGCTTGAGCGTGATGGGTGAAATGACGCCATGCTCGCGGATGGAGTCCGCCAGCTCCTGCAGCGCTTCCTCGTCAAACGTGCGGCGGGGCTGATTGGGGTTAGCAACGATCTCGCTCAGGGGGATCTCCGATATACGGCTCGCCTTGCCGGTCGTGACATGTGATGTATCGATCAGGGCATCCAGCCCGCGTCCTAATCCTGTAGTTTTCTTCATAAATATAGCGTTGTACAGTTGGGATCAGCCAAAATTGACTGATTTATACTTGTATGGTTATCGTTTCTGTACTTCCTTTGCCAGTGCTCTGTACGCCACTGCACCTTTGGATTTGGGCTCGTAATCGAGGATCGTCTGTCCGTGGCTCGGAGCTTCGGACAGGCGTACGTTTCTGGCAATCACGGTGTGGAACACCAGATCACCAAAGTGGCGCTTCACCTCATCGAGCACCTGATTACTGAGTTTGAGTCGGTTGTCGTACATCGTAAGAACGAATCCCATGATGTTCAGCCCGGGATTGAGCTGCGACTTGATGATCTTGATGGTGTTCAGCAGCTTAGCTATACCCTCCAGCGCAAAGAACTCACATTGCACAGGAATTATCACGCTGTCAGCTACCGTCAGCGCGTTTACCGTGATTAGTCCCAACGACGGCGAGCAGTCGATGAGTATATAGTCATATTCACCGCGCAGCTGCTGCAGCACACGCTTGAGCAGTTGCTCTCTGCCCTTCAGGTTGAGCATCTCGATCTCCGCGCCCACAAGATCAATATGCGAAGGGATTAGGTGTAGGTTTTCCACATCGGTCTTAACGATTGCTTCGTGCGGGTCGATGCCATTGACCAGACACTCGTAGATGGAGGCCTGCAAATCACGTATATCTACCCCCAGACCCGATGAGGCGTTAGCCTGCGGGTCGGCATCTACGAGCAGAACACGCTTGCCGTCAGCTGCCAATGCGGCCGACAGGTTGATGGCTGTGGTGGTTTTGCCTACACCACCTTTCTGGTTTGCTAATGCTATTATTCTTGCCATAATTCGTATTAATTTCCAAGTAACTTATCAAATCGTTCTATTATCATCTCTGCTGTCAATGCTTTGCACGCAAAGTTTCGGTACTTGCAAGAGTTCGTACCATGCACCGAGCACGGGCGACAGCTCACCGGTAGCGACAGGATCTGCATATCTATAGCCCCTTGTGCAGAGTAGCCCATATAGGTGTGTGTGCCGCACCAGATGCTCAGCATCTTGCAGCCAACTAATGCGCCTAAATGCTGGTTGGCGGAATCCATGCACATCAGTCCGTCTATCAGGCGCATCAGTTCAAGTTCGCCGTCCAAGGGCAACTGATTGCTTACGCTCTCCACATTGTCCCATAACGAAGCCCACTGGCGCAACATCTCCGTTTCTATATACCCCGCTCCGAATAGGAACACCCGTGTGTTCTCTTGGTCTGCGTAGTATGCTATGACCTCCTTCATTGTCTTGTATGACAATATGTTCGACCGGTGCTTGGCAAACGGCGCTATCCCTACCCATCGTCCGGACTTCGTGCCGAACAGTTGTTGCACATTCGCCACCGCGTCCGCATTGACAGGAAGCAGTTGTCTCTCACCTTTGGGGTTCAGACCGCCCATTCGGAACGTGTCAGCATAGCGTTCCTGCTCGGGTTGAAGCGGAGCTGCTTGTTCACACCCCGTGCGGATCAACGCCCGTTGTTCGCGTCTTACGCCCGGCAGCACACTCACCGGCACCTTGTGCCAGCGTAGTAGCCAGCCTACCATACGTGTGCTGAGATCAGCCTGCAAGTCAAACACGCGTGTCGGTGCATATGCCATCACCTGTCGGTACAGGCTGTACGGTCCGCGCGAATGATCCCCATCGGTGCACACCTCATGATAGTGCACGTTCGGCAGACCGTAGAACAAGTCTGCTAACGGCTTGAGCGCCATCACCACGAACTCATCGTCCGGGTACGCGCGACTGAGGCGCGACATAACAGACGCCACCATCGCCACATTGCTCAGCGACGATAGTCGTAACACGACATATGTTCTCTTCTGTTTTACCATTGCCTTACATCAGCCAAGTTTGGCTGATCTATTACTTTAGCTGCCACAAGTACGCGAAGTTCAGACTCACGGTGAGCAAATTCGAGGCGGCAAAGTGTTGCGCACGCGAATTGTTGTATATACTGCCAAAACTGTAGTGCACGCGTGCCTCCAGTTGGAACACACCGACCTTACGGTGCATCCCATAGACCCCCAATCCTCCCGCTACGCCCCAGTCGAAGGCGTGGTCGATGGGTCTATACTGATAGACCGAGGTGGTCTGTTTCACGCCGGACTCTTGCGAGCTGATGCAGTAAGCGATCTGCGGACCGAGGTTCACGAACCCCTGGAAATGCTCACCTCCGAAGTGAATATGCGACAGTAGAGGCAGTTGTATGTAGTGCAGCCGGCGGGTGTAGTCGTAGCCATCGGTCTGCGAATACTCGCGCCAGCCGCGCTGCGCATAGCCTATCTCCACCTGCAGCGCGCATACTTTGTGGGCGCCATAGCGGAACACCGCACCGGCGTTCCAACCCAGCGGCCACTTGAGCAGATCGCTCGTGCCGGGCACCTTGGGAGAAAACAGCACCGTAGAAACCATTGCTCCACCATAGGCTCCCACGAACATCTCCGATTGTGCCAAGCGAGGCTGAGCCATCATACGCCCACCCGCCAGCAGCAATAGCACCCACAGCACGTTAACGCCGCTCAACCGTGATATGTGTGTTCTCGTATCCACCTTCCCCTATACGGGTTAACTTGATTGATGACTGCAAACCTTCATAAACATTGTCCGGCACGCGGAACGTACCGCCCTGCAGCGCCTGTAACATGTAGCGTGTTAGATCGTAGCCCAACAAGTCGTAGCGCGGGTGCGTTGACGACAACTGATGAGCGAAGTACTGCGCAAAATCCTGCTCATAGCGTGCGTACGCCTCGCCTTGCGGCAGGCTGAACACGCTTGTGAACAGTTGCGGCAGCACGATGCGCTCTGTCTGCCAGGCATACTGGCTCAGTATCGTGAGGCGCTTACCATGCTTGCCTGTAAGCAGGTAAGGCATCAGCAGTTGCACATTCGAGTAGCGCTCCGAGTGGAAGAGCAGGATGTTCTCCACACTATCCTTCAGCGCCGCGCTGACCGAGTCCGCCAGGATCTGCCGGATGGTGGTGCGTGTGGTGGGCAGCCGACGTGCAGCTATGCTGTCACGCAACTTGCGGATGCCACCCGGGTAGTCCTTGGACGAGGCATATGCGTCCACCAGCACGATATTGATTTCGCTGCGCAGAGTATCCAGATAGTCCATCAGCGTGGCTATCTGTATCTCGTCGTACGTATTGAACTTAAGCAGACTGGTATTGGTTGTTATGTCCGGTACGCTGGGCAAGAACGGCACCATGACGGGGATATCGTGCGCCTGAGCATAGCCGGAAACGGCTTCCACCTGCTTGTTGTATGCTGGACCTACGATGGCATTCGTGCGAGCCAGTGCGCCGGAGTCAATCAGCGCAGTGATTGTTTCGGTTGTTTTGCCCACATCATAGGTCTGTACTTCATAATATACTATGTGCTTCTCTCCCAGGCTATCAACGTACGTTGCATCGTGGTGCTTCAAAGCCAGCAGCGAGCCGGCATAGAAGTCATAGAACCGATCAATCATCGGGCTGCGCTGCGACACATCAGCATGCAAGGGTAGCAGATAAGCCAGCCTAATGGTATCCGTATAGTGCACCGATTGAACGGTATCAAAAACATCTGCCTCTTCCGATGAGGTAGTGTCCATGGCTATCTCCGTTGTATCCGCTTGTGTTGTGGGGTCGCCATGCGCACTTGTATCACGCTTGGCGGCCAGCACAGCCCCCACAAACGGAAGCGGATTGGCGCGACGCTCCCCAGCAGTAGTGCGCGCCGGACGCTCGATCCTCTCAGCACGCGGCAGGGGTTTGACTTTGGGCTTAGCCGCAATTGTATCGCCTTGCTCCGCAGGTGCTGCGGGAGCATCGCTCACCTCAGGGCTCTTGGTGGCAGGCAGATTGGTTGGGATCAGAATCTGCTCTTCAAACCGCAGCCCACGCTCCCGAAGATCAGGGTTAATACGAAGTATATCTTCCTGCGACACACCGAAGTTCTTGCTTATCCGATACAGACCAATGCTCTTCTCCACAGTGTACCGATAATACACCTTGCCGTCGATCGTATCCATCGGATAAGGCAGCAACTCTTGCGCCTGCATGCAGGCAGACACAAGCAACAAACCGTATAATAGTATCTTTCTCATGACAAAATATATCTTTTTCTTCGTATTATCCACACTACGCCCGCCATTAATCCTATCATCGCCAGCGGAGCAGCCATACTGATCGTCTGAATCAGCCTCCGGCTCTGATGGGCTCGGTTATCATTCAGCAGCCTCAGGGCTATCACTTTCTCGCGCAATGCAATCAGTCCGCAGTCGTCTGCCAGGTCAAGCACGGCGTTCACCACAAAATCCCTGTTACCGAACTGCACGCCCGTATAACGGTCGTAGCCGGCAGGCAGGGGTTGACCTTGCTGCCAGTTGTTCTGCAGTATGCTGGCCGAAGCCACCACTAGTTGGCGCGTGGTCAGCGACCGGTCGCGTCGGTCGGTATCAGTCAGTCCGTCAGGCACAGCGCGGTGAGCGAAAACCGACGCAAACTCTCCCTCCAGCCGCACTGCCACAGGCAGGTACGCAGATTCGAAGTATTGCGGATCAACCTGTATCCTGCTCAGATCGATCTCAGCTGGAGCGTGCGTCTGGCGCGAGGCGGTCGAACTGGCAAGGAGCACCTCTTTCTGCACATCCGCACTGCCGCCTACGGTGTCGATCGTTGACACAAACATGCTACTTACCTGCATCACACCCTTTGTGACGGGCGAAGTGGCTGACGTCAGCAGCAGCGGAGCGAATGTCCACGGCATCGGCTGGTACTGGGCCTCGCCGGCCTCACCCGATACATCCACGGGCACACTCAAGCACTGCAAATCCTGCACCAGCACGGGGTTGATACGTACGCCGTAACGGAACAACTGATCGGTCAGGTTCACATCCAGCGGAATGACGGGAGTCAAGCCGCCCTCCTGCAACATCTCTTCCGACAGCCGCACGCCGTCCAGCGCCCATAGCACTCGTCCGCCGTGCATCACATACTGGTCGATGATGTACTTATCCTGTTCACTTAGAGGCTCTTGTGCTCCGGCGATGATCACCACCTTGTACGGCCTAAGCGCCTGCACTTCATCAGACAAAACACCGCGATCAACATCAAAGTACCGACTTAGTTGCCTACTTACGTCAAACACATCCGCCTCGTCAAGCTCGCCATGGCCTTCCAGGAACGCTATGCGGGCAATTGACTCGCGACTAATACTATGTATAGCCTCCGCGAACACGTACTCCAAGTTCTCGATGCTCGCGTTCAGGTTCTGCTCTCCGCTCAGCGTGCGGTTGTTCCTGAGCAGCGGGACTATGGTCTGCCGACCTTTGTAGCGCACGCGGGCATACGGATAGATGGTCACCTGCACCGTTCGGCCGTTCTGCTCACGCTCATGAATAACGGTCGGCTGCAAGCCGTCGGTGCTGCCATCCTGCGCATCCGTTATGCGCACCGTGCCGTAGCGGCTCATCTCGTCAAGCAACTCTATCGTTGCGCGGCGCAACCGGCGGAATCCGCTGTTCAGATCGCCGGACAGCAGCACCTCTACCTCTATCGGTTCGTCCAAGCCGGACAGCAAGGATTGTGTAGCCTCGCCCAGGCTGTAGCGCTTGTCAGCAGTCAGATCCCAACGCAACGGGAAGATGTACGCTATTACACCGAATAGCGCCACCAACAGCAATCCTACTATGTATCCCGTGCGTCGTTGCATCGCTTACTGCAGCACCTCTCTATAGATCACTACTGGGTACTTGGCCTTCAGCTCCTCAATCCACTTGGCATCCAGGTACTCCTGATAATCCGACACTACTCTGTTCCGGTCGTCGGTATAGACCTCAGCGCCTTTGAGTACCTTGCCGCTTACGTACACATACGGCAGCTGCGAGTCTGGCACGAAAGCCGTTTTCTTGTTCTTGAAGCCATACTTGTCCACTGCGGGGTTCTTCTCCTGTAGCCACAAGCCTTGCTCCAAGCGCACGTACTTCACGCTATCGGTATTCAGGCGCTTCAGATAACTGGCCACCGAATCCGGCTGAGCCTGCTTGATGATGCGTTGCGCGGATTTCAGGGTGTTCTTGTCCTTGCAATATACTACGATTCCCTTGAAGCGCGGCTGATCCCAGGTATACTTGCTCTTGTTGGCAGCGAAGAACTCCTGCAGACCGACTGTATCCTTGGCGGCTTTGTCCCACACCTCTTCCAGCGATACGTCGAACAGCAAGATACCATCGTGATACTCCTGCACCAAACGTGCCAACTCGGGGTACTTCTGCTCCAAATGCTCATCGGCATACGCCATCACCTCGGCGTCGGTCATCTCAGCAGGCAGGTTGTACTCGGCGCGTGTCTTACTCAGGAAGCTCTCATGCACCTCTTTCGAACGCTCGTCGCGCTGTACACGCTTCTTTATATCGTCCTTCACGTCCTCGAACGGCAGCGTGCCGCGCTTGCCGTCCAGCTTGGCTATATGCCAGCCGAAGCGACTCTCAAACGGCTTGGTTATATCACCTACGTTCTGCAGGGCGAACACGGCGTCCTCAAACGGCTTAACCATCGCACCATGGCCGAACCAACCCAGGCTGCCGCCACGCATAGCCGAACCCTTGTCGTCCGACAACTCGCGTGCCAACTCATCGAAGCGTGCATCCGGCTGGATAGCCAGTTCGTAGATTGAGTCAATCTGCACCTTGGCGCGCGCAGCCACCAGGCTGTCGCCGTGAGGAACAGTCTTCATGATATGCGAAGCCTGCACCTCCTCATGGTCGCGCTCCTCTTCCACCAATGCGATGTGGAAACCATACGGGCTGCGGAACACCTCAGTCACCTCACCGACAGGAGTGGTATATACGGCTTTCTCAAACGGATAGACGAAGCGAAACGGGCTGATCCAACCCAACTCACCCTGCGTCTCTTTCACGCCCGGATCAGTTGACACCTCGGCTGCAACGGCCTTGAAATCCTCCTTCACCAGTCGTGACACACGGCCGCGCTTGCTCTTCGTTACCTGC
Source organism: Bacteroidales bacterium UBA1216 (assembly GCA_002309255.1). Classification (GTDB taxonomy): domain Bacteria; phylum Bacteroidota; class Bacteroidia; order Bacteroidales; family Paludibacteraceae; genus Colicola. The sequence continues at coordinate 34,383 of DBXI01000067.1, forward strand.
GGCTTGCCCAGTGTGACGCGACGACGAGCATCGTTGATCTTAGCTAATGCTTCCGCCTCGGTAGCCGAATCGGCGTTCATCGGGCACTCGATAGCGATATGTGCCACACGACGATCCTTCAACTGCCACTCGTATGTGCGGCGCACTAACTCCTCAAGAGCATCATTGTCCGTCAGGTACTTGGGAGTAGCCTGAGCTCGATAGCCCTTCAACTCTTTCAGGAAAGCCTGCGTGGTATCTATACCGCGGTGCTCAGCCTCAGTTACCTTCAGCTTGAAGTGAACAAACAGATCCAGGTACTCATCCAGCGACTTCTGACCGCCGGCGGCTTCCTGACTGTTCTTCTCATAGATGTACTGGAACTCCGACAACGTGACAGGCTTGCCGTCAATAGTCATTAGCACCTTGTCTTCCTGCGCGCGCGCACCCAAAGTGCACGACGCCATCACTAATGTAAGAAATAGTTTTTTCATATGTTTTTTTGCTTAAAAAATCCTTTCTATTCTCAACTTTCAATTCGAAAAATTACCTTTCTATTTTCAACTTCCAACTTTCAATTTTTCATAAACGCACATAATCCGCCACAAAGTTACAAAAAAATTTTGATATTTCCAAAAAAAATTGTATCTTTGTGCAAACTTTTTAACAATACGGCACTTTTTTATGAATTTTGATGCACTTTCTTACAAACTTTCGCCCCTGCAGGTCGAATATTCTATACGCTGTATAGCCAACGCGCACTCCATTGCCATCATCACCCACCAGAACCCTGACGGCGATGCAATGGGTAGCAGTCTGGCTATGCGTCACTTCCTGCAGGCGATCGGCAAAGATAACGTTACAAACATCGTGCCAACATCGTTTCCGGACTTCCTGTCATGGTTGCCGGGCGCGAACAGCATCATCCAATGCGAGCTACAGCCCGAAGCCGCAACAGCCGCTCTGCGCGATGCTGATCTGGTGATCTGCACTGATCTGGGCGAACCCACACGCGTAGCTGCACTCAGCCCCATCCTCGCCGAGCGCTTCAACGAATACAACGCCAACAACCCGAAGCTCCTCATCATCGACCATCACCTATCCGCCATAGCCAACGAGCACCCCGAGCAGATTGCCTACCCCGACTCCGCTTCTGCATCTGAACTCGTCTTCCGCCTTGCATGGCAATTATCGCGACATGCCTCGATACAAGACCGAGACCATGTCGAGGAAATCCTAGACAATACTCGAGACATTCTCGAGACATTCTCCTTCCCTAAAGCTCTCACACCCGACTTCGCCACATGCATCTATACCGGGATGATGACCGACACTGGCAACTTCAGCTACAACTCCTGCCAGCCGGAGATGTACTCCATAGTAGCAATGCTACTCACAACCGGCATCAACAAGGATGCGATCTATGACAGGGTTTTCAACGCCTACTCTGCCGACAGGATGCGGCTCATGGGCTACTGCCTCTACCACAAGATGAGGCTCTTCCCCGAGTATCACACCGCCCTGATCACACTCAACCGGCGCGAGATGTACCGCTTCAACGCCAAGTCCGGCGACATGGAGGGAATCGTCAACTTGCCCATGCAGATCAAGGACGTCTATTACTCTATTTTCATGCGCGAAGACAAGATTCCGACACACCAGCTCACAGATGCCAACGGAGCGAAGGTCAAAACGAAAATATCCTTCCGCAGCCAAGGCAACCGACCGGTCAACCAACTTGCACGCGAAGCCTTCCGAGGCGGTGGACACATGAACGCTTCTGGAGGTGAATACTTCGGCACAGTGGACGAAGCAGCGAAAAAATTCGTCGAAGAAATGCCCAAATATATGCAAAAAACGTAAATTTTGCAATATTGTGAAAAAAAATGATATTTTTTTGCGTCTGCGCTTGCAAATATCATTTTTTTTTTGTAACTTTGTACCCAAATTCGATAATCCGGAAAATCTAGAATATCTAAAAAATCCAGAATATCCAGATTTTCCAGAACAAGGCAACACTAACCAATTAAAATAATCAACAAACAATCAAAATCAAAACACAATTCTATGACAAAAGTAGCAATTAACGGCTTTGGCCGTATTGGTCGTTTGGCTTTCCGCCAGATGTTTGAAGCTGAGGGTTACGAGGTAGTTGCAATCAACGACTTGAC
>DBXI01000015.1 GCA_002309255.1 Bacteroidales bacterium UBA1216
GACACTTCGAAAAACTGGCTGCAAAGATAGGATATTATATGTGCTAATCCAAGCACACTTTGTGCTAAAATGAAGTTGAAATGTGCCAAAATGCGTATTTGAGGATATATAGTGACAAAAAAAAAGCGCCGCTCATATTGAGCGGTGCTTCGCAATAGGTTCAAATATTTAGGTTAGACTTGCGCTCCTTTTTCAGCGAGGGCGTTGATTGCGAGGAATCGATAGCGGTCAGCTCTTGTGGTAGGAGTAGTTGACCAGGTCGCCGTTGTTGTACTGGTCGTAGGCGGTCATATCGATCAAGCCATGTCCGGAGAGGTTGAAGAGGATCGTTTTTTGTTCGCCGGCCTCCTTGCATCGTTTGGCCTCACGGATAGTGGCGGCAATGGCGTGTGCGCTCTCAGGTGCGGGTATTATACCCTCGGTGCGGGCGAAGAGGGTAGCCGCCTCGAAGGTCTCGAGCTGGGGTATGTCAACGCCCTGCATATAGCCGTCCTTGAGCAGCTGGCTGACGATGACGCCTGCACCGTGATAACGCAGACCTCCGGCGTGGATATTGGCAGGCTTGAAGTCATGTCCGAGGGTGTACATCGGCAAGAGGGGCGTGTAGCCTGCGCTGTCGCCAAAGTCGTAGCGGAACTCGCCGCGTGTGAGCTTGGGGCAGGAGTCGGGTTCGGCGGCGATGAACTGCGTATGTTTGCCATCGAACAGGTTATGCCTCATGAAGGGGAACGCCAATCCGCCGAAGTTACTGCCACCTCCAAAGCAGGCGATGACTATGTCTGGGTACTCGCCCGCCATCTGCATCTGCTTCTCCGCCTCGAGTCCGATGATGGACTGATGGATAGCCACGTGGTTGAGCACAGAGCCGAGGGTGTACTTGCAGTTAGGCGTGGTTGTGGCGAGCTCGATGGCCTCGGATATAGCGGTGCCGAGTGATCCCGGGTGGCTAGGGTCGCGTGTGATGATATCCTTTCCTGCGCGTGTGGACATCGAGGGCGATCCGATGACCGCCGCGCCAAAGGTGCGCATGATGCTGGAGCGATAGGGTTTCTGCTGCATGGATACCTTGACCTGATAGACGGCGCACTCCAATCCATAGACCTTAGCCGCATAGCTGAGCGCTGCGCCCCACTGTCCGGCGCCGGTCTCGGTGGTGACATTGGTCACGCCCTCCTGCTTGCAGTAGTAGCACTGCGGCAATGCGGAGTTGAGCTTGTGCGAGCCAAGGGGGCTGACGCTCTCGTTCTTGAAATAGATATGCGCGGGCGTATCTAAGTATTGCTCAAGCGCGTATGCGCGCACGAGGGGCGTGGAGCGGTAGTACTTGTACATCTCGTACACGGGCTCCGGGATATCGATCCATGCATGGGTGGTGTCCAACTCCTGCTTGGCGCATTCGTGGGCGAAGATGTGCGACAGGTCATCCACGGTGACAGGTTCACGCGTGGCGGGGTTGAGCGGCGGCAGAGGCTTGGTGGGCATATCCGCCTGGATGTTGTACCATTGCCGAGGCAGTTCGCTCTCGGGTAAGAAGAAACGTTTAGTCATAGTTGTTAATTGTTTACCTTATACTAATATCTTGTTATGAGTTGGATCAGCCTAGATTGGCTGATAGATGGATTATTTGCGGCTCAGCCAGCCGTAGTGGTCGGGGGTGGTCATCTTGATCCATGCAAGGCCTGCCGAACCGTTGATGACGAGGAAGAACAGGAACAAGACAATGGAGAAGATATTACCGATGATGATGAACAGCACGATGCCTGCTACGCTGTAGATGATCCAGTAGATCCATGAGTCGGTCTTTCGGTAGATGAGCCAGAAGTTAGCCAGCACGGACGATGAGATCAAAAGGCCGTTGAAGAGCTTGATAGCCCAGTTGTCAGCGAGCGCATTGTGCTGGAAGGCGTAAGTAGCAAGCAGGTAGTCGGCAAAGGTGATAACAAGCATGGTCAGCACGGAAAGTAGCATGGCTTTCATCGAGAGGAACTCCGGCGAGAACGGTGCATCATCTGCGGGTGCGGGTTTGCTCCAGTTGATGATCGACTTGATCTGGAAGGGGATGAACACGCAGAAGAACAGGAAAGCGCTGTCGTAGCCTCCCTGCAGGATGAACTGCACGCCAAGCAGGATAGACATCAGAATGCCGGCGTAGAAGCCCGTGTAGTTACTGGGGTCTTTGATCGTCAGGATATACGCCACACCGATGATGCTGGCAGGTATACCGACGCACCAGGCGGCGTCGCTCCACTTGAGCAGGGTTATAGACGGGAAGATCAGTTCAGCCAACCATAGCAAACCAAGCAGGCAGCCGAAGAGGACGATGGAAATCAATGTGTTGCGGCCTAAGGCGCGCCAGAGAGGAGAGTTGTTCATATATCAGAATAAGTTAATAATTAACAATTAATATTTTAGCCAAGTTTGGCAGATGCGTTGGGTGAGTTCGTCGATGTTGCGGATGTCCGGGAGCATAGGTCGTATGTTCGTCACTCGTTGCCGTACGGACTGCACGGCGTGCTTGCTGAGCTTAGCCTCGCCTGGGGTGATAGCCTGCTCGATAGCATCGAGGTTGACATCATAGAGCAGCGTGCCGTGCACGATCGTGGCGTTGGGCAGCGCGTAGCACGCATTGCCGCTGACCTTACGTCCGCCAATGAGGATATCGTTGTGCGCCGTGGTGACCGCCTCAAGGCCGAGCGAACGGAGCGCCTCAGCCAGCAAGCGGATGAACCGCTGAAAAACCGCATCGCTATGCGTGTCGGGCGAGATGAGACTGATCATCAGGTTGCCCTCGTCGGCATATACACATCCTCCCCCACTCTTGCGCTGCACAATCTCTATGCCATGCTCCGCGCAATAAGCCTCGTTCACCTCCTCCTCGCGATGCTGATGACGCCCGTAGATCACCGTGGGGCTCACACGCCAGCAGAAGAACAGCTCTTCGCTTACATCCTGCGCCAGACGAATCTCCTGATCGAGGTACCAGGCGAGGGGCATATTTCGTTGTATATCAATCTTCCTCATCTGCAAACTTGTTTGGATGTTTTGTGGAGCAGGTTTGCGTTTTCTCGTGAGGGAGTTATGTGGACATAATGACCGAACGAAAAACACAAAGATGCCCGCAAAACGCCAAACAACTATTTGTCTGTGGCGTCCAAGAGGATAAATGCAGCCCAGTAACGCGGGTTGGCGAATGGGTACTTCTTCGCGCGGTTGGCCGCGCGCACCTGCGACTGACGGAGGAAGTTGAGCTTACGTGCCTGTGTCTCCTCCGTATCATCCTCCTCAATAGGTTCTGGCTTGAATCCACGCAGGTCGTACTGCGCACTGCGCAGCGCCTCACGCGGGGTCATACCTTCGTTCAGGTGCTGGTAGAAAGCCTTCATCATCTTCTCCGTTGCCTCATCGTTAACAGGCCACAGCGACATGATCAGTGCATGCACACCGGCTTTCTTGAACCCACGCTGCAGACCCATCACGCCATCGGATGTGATGGCGCCAAGGGCGGTCTCGCAGGCAGAGAGCACGGTGAGCTGATTGCCGGTGAGGTTCAGTCCGGCTATCTCCTGGGCGGTCAAGATACCATCCTCGCGCGACGGCTCTACATCCTCACCTTTCCAGGCGCTCTCGGAGTTAGCGAATAACATACCGGTACGTTGCATGGCGTTGGCCTCGGTGACGTCGGAGAGGCAGAAGCCGTGCGTGGCTATATGCATCAACTCGGGTGCCTGTCCGGACATCGACTTGAAGCGTTCCTCGGAGGCATCCATGGCGGTGAACATCGTCTTGGCACCTATCTGCTCGGCTATAGCCTGCACCTCGCTGAGCGTACCCGGCAGGTACTGAATAGCGCCGCGGGCGTTCTCGGGGTTGTAGTAGATACCTCCATACAGCACTGCCTCGCGCAGACGGGCTTTCTCGAGCTTGAACGCCTCTGTGTTGCGGAAGCAGAGCTCGCGCGTGGACGAGAGGCGGAACAGGTTATACACATCCGCCATGGTGGGCATCACGGTGTCGGTGGACAGTTGCACAGCGCCCTTGTACTGCGCGGTGTAAGGCAGGTACTCAATGGCAAGCTGGTAGAGCGGACCGTCGGGCGCGAAATAGACCTTGTCAGTCGGCTTGATCTGCCCCACGCGGATGATGTCCGTCCAGATCGTGTCGGACAGATGGGTGTTCAGATAGGTCTTGGCGCGCATCTCTACGAATGGCTCGAGGTAGTCCTTGCCGGGGATCTGCACCATCTTCGGCGCAGTCCATTCTGGGCGGAGGATGAGTGCTACCATCTCGCCGTTGGACTTACGCCCCTTGTCCTGCATGAACTCGATGGCCACCTCGCCTTTCTTCAGTGCTTTCTTAACATCGGCGGTGTTGATGCGCAGTCGATCCATGAACGATCCGTACTCGTGGCAGCTGATCATGACCTGCTGCTCGAGGTCGTTGATGGCCTGTTGGCGGATACGTATGGAGTCGTCGCTGCGGCGCTTGGGCGGCAGCTGCATGTACTGCTGCAGGGTTATCTGCTGCTTGCGCAGCTGCTTGTATTGGCGGATAAGGGCGGTGTCCTTGCTCTGCTCCACGAAGCGTGCGAACTCGATGGAAGAGGACAGGAGCAGACCCTTATTGATCAGGTTAGCATCATATAGCAGCGTAGTGGCGAACGGCGTGTCGGCATGCAGCGCTGAGGGGATGATGGCATTGAAGTGATGGCGCATGCTGCCGTAGTACTCGGCTCGGGCGCGCTCGGTGAGCGAGGGGAAGATCTGGTTGACGCGCACGGCTATGATATCCAGTATCTCGCGCTTGGTCTGCAGCGCCATCTCGTACTGTCCGGCCTGGCGGTAGAGCGCAGCCAGTCGACCGAGAGCGACAGGGTAGTCGCGGTTGTATATACCAACCGAGTCGCGGAAGATCTTCACGATCTCCTCGGCCTTCGGTAGTGCCTCGCTGAAGCGCGATGCGTCAGCCAGGACGTTGGTGATGTTGAACTCAAAGATCAGCGACGCCTCCAGATCTTCGCGCTGGAGTATCTGCACCGCCTCGGTGTATAGCTCAAGCGCCTTGTCGATGGAGTCGAGGTGGTGGTAGTCCGCCGCGAGGTTCCCCAGAGCCAGGGCATATTCGCGGTGCTGCTTGGTGTAGGTGCGTTCGGCCGCCTCCACGGCGCGCAGGTGATAAGGCAGCGCCTCCTCTACCCTGCCCGTCTCGCGGTAGTAGTTACCCAGACGCTGGCACAGATCATTGTAGTTGAACGAGCTCTCGCCGTAGTACTTCGCATACAGCGGCAGCACCTCCAGCGTGACCGCGATGGCGTCGTCGTAGTTCTCAATAGCAGCGTAGAAGTACGATAGTGCCGCCATGCGTATCGCTAGGTTAGGCGACTCAGGCGCCGCCTCCCGGGTGCGCTTGACCACCTCGTACATGATCTCGATAGCCTTGCCGTAGTCGCCGCGGTATGAGTAGTTATACGCCTGCGAGTTCATGACCTCGAGTGTGGCGTTGTCGGTGGGTTTGAGCGAGTCGTTGGCGATGGCTACGGCGTGGTCGAGGTAGCGCTTGGCCTCGTCGTTGCGCTTGGCCACATCCAGGCAGTAGCCGAGGTTGGACAGGGCGTGCACATACGAGTGGACGTACATCTTGTCCTGCCGCTCGAGCACATCAACCGCCTTATGGGCGTACTCGATGGCCTTGCTCATCCGCCGCAGCGCATAGTAGCAGTACATCTGGTTGGTATAGATGTCATACAGATCGACGTAGTTAGGCGACACGGAGTCAGTGATGAGCTGTATGAGGCTGTCGCCTACGGCTATGGCCTGCTTGATTTCACCGGACTGATAGTACGACGAGGCCAGATAAGTCACCGACCTTAGGTAAGCCGACGAGCGGCGCCCCAGCAGGCGTTTGCGCCATGAGGCTGCCTCACGGAAGCAGCGCTGCGCCTCGGTGAACTGCCCCTTGCTGTACAGCAACGTACCCAGCGAATCCTGCTTGGCAGCATGCGCGCGCAACGACAAGCTGTCGGTGGACAAGCTGTCGGAGAACAAGGGTGCGGAAGACTGGGTGTCAAACGTCTGAGCGTGTGCAGAGAGAACACACATCGCGAATAGGCTAACCAGAACGATCGGCTTCATGCCGCAATGGAGAGTGAACAAACGGTTCATATTCGTGGAGGTTTTCTGTTTCATAATTGAGCTGTAATTGCGCACGTGGCGGCTGCGTGTGAGGCCGCTTTATGCAGTTTGCTGCAAAGTTACGATTTTTTTTGCAGAAATGCAAATATTTTTGTATTTTTTATACAAAAAAAATACATTTGTAGCCAAAATGCGGCATTTTGCACAAAAAAGCGAGCCAAAATTGGCCCGCTTGATAAAAATCGGTGATCAATAGCCGTTGCTCGTCTCACTTCTTCTCCGCCAAATGACACTGCCACTTCCATGCGGAAGCGAGGATGTCGGCTGTGGGAGTATCAGCACGCCATCCGAGCACCTCGTTGGCTTTCTTGGGATCCGCCCACACCTGCTCGATGTCGCCCTCACGGCGTCCGACGATCTGATACGGGAAATCAACACCGGTTACCTCGATGAACGTGCGGACGATCTCCAGCACGCTCAGTCCGCGGCCTGTGCCGAGGTTGAACACCTCCACCTGCTCGGCGGACTTACCGGTGAGCATCCGTTCTACTGCCTTGACGTGCGCCTTGGCGAGATCAACGACATAGATATAGTCGCGGATGCAACTGCCATCGGGGGTGTTATAGTCGTTACCGAAGACCTTTAGCTCCTTACGGATTCCGGCAGCGGTCTGCGTAACGAACGGCAGCAGGTTCTGCGGCACGCCGAGCGGCAACTCGCCGATGAGAGCGGATGGATGTGCGCCGATGGGGTTGAAGTAACGCAGGAGGATAGCCCGGAGGTTGGCGTCGGCGTGTGCCTCGTCGCGGATGATCTCCTCGTTGATCTGCTTGGTGTTGCCGTAGGGTGAGAGTGCCTTTTGGATTGGTGCATCCTCGTTCACGGGCAGATGATCGGCGTCGGGCTGACCATAAACGGTGCACGACGAGCTGAAGACGATGTTGCACACACCGTGCTTCTTCATCAGTTCAAGCAGCGTGATCAGTGAGCCGATGTTGTTGCGGTAGTACAGCAGCGGCTTCTCCACGCTCTCGCCCACAGCCTTGCTGGCGGCGAAGTGGATAACAGCCTCGATGTCAGGATAGGTAGCGAATACCTGCTCCATAGCAACCTGGTCGTTGCAGTCCACCTGAGCGAAATCCGGACGACGACCAACGATAGCTTCGATGCCATCCAGGACGTTGATATTCGAGTTACTCAAGTTGTCAACGATCGTTACATCGTAGCCCTGTTGCATCAGTTCAACGGTAGTGTGCGAGCCTATATATCCGGCACCACCGGTTACAAGAATTCTACTCATAATTTTTCTGTTTAGTCGAAAGACCGTGCTTCGCACTCAAAGACAAAAGCCTAATTAGCCTTTATTCTTTTAGTGAAACGGCCTTTATTCTTTTAGTGAAACGGTCTATTAAAACAGCGGACTCGGGTAAACGCCTTGATTAACTAAATCTTGGATCTTGTCAACCACCATCTGGCGGTCATCGGCATACGTCACACCGAACCACTTGGCGGGTGTGTCAAGAACCTCGCAGGTAGCCTTGCCGGCCTTGATCAGGTCGTTGACCAGCGTGGGGATATAGAACTCCTTCTTCAGCTCTTGTCCATTCTTGGCAAGGAACTCGATGAAGGCCTTCTCCGAGTAGTCGAAGTACTCAGGCGTGAAGCCCCACATGTTCATCGATACGGGGGTGATCTCCTCCAGAGGATGCTCTACCTCTTCCTCGATGAATACGATCTGTCCGTCCTTACGGATGATGTTCGTGCGCTCCACTACATCGGTCAGGCAGCGGTTGGCGTCCGTCTGGCACACGCCACGGCTAACCGATCCGTGCTCGCTCAACGTGTTGCAAACGCGGTAGCCTACCATGCAGTACTTGTTCTGCATGCCCTCAACGCTGTTGAGGAAATCAGCTAGCACCTGAAAACTCTCCTTGCCGTAGAAGTCATCGGCATTGATCACAGCAAACGGTTCGCGGATCACGTCCTTACCCATCAGCACGGCGTGGTTGGTGCCCCAGGGTTTGGTGCGCTCATGGTTATACTCGCAACCTGCAGGCACCTTGTCCAGACTCTGGAAACATACTTCGCAGGGCACCTTATCAGCGTACTTGGCTATAACGACGCGCCGGAAATCCTCCTCAAAATCCTTGCGGATAACGAACACGACCTTGCCGAAGCCTGCGCGCAATGCATCGAACACGGAGTAGTCCATGATCGTTTCGCCATTGGGGCCGAGGCCGTCCAGTTGCTTCAAGCCTCCGTAGCGGCTACCCAATCCGGCAGCCAAAATAAACAGTGTTGGTTTCATATGTATGTAATTGATAATTGATAATTGACAAATGATAATTGATAATTGAAAAATGATATTTAATCGCCGAAAACCTAAGCAGTCTTTGCTCTTTGAGCGCAGCGATCTTTTTTCTTTGAGCGAAGCGGTCTATTCTGAAGTATCTATCACTATCCTACCCTGCTGGTTGCGTTTATGCTTGAGCCACAGGCCATACACCTCGCTGCAGTTGCCGGCGGTGATGAACGACTGGATGTGTTTGTCCTTGATGAACTTCATCAGTTTGGCGAACTCATCCTGCGTGAGCAGGGACTGAATCTCCACTTTCTGCGTCTGGTTGAATCCTCCGCGCACATCGTAGAGCGAGCATCCGCGCACCAGATCTTCAATGATGAACTTACGTATCCGCTCATGTTCGGGACTGATGATGCACACGCGTTTACGCTTGGAGAACGACGCGGTGAAGTAGTCGATCACAAGGCCGTTGATCCACGTGCCGATCAGTCCGATGACCACCATACGGAAATCATTGATCGCGAACGCCGAGCAGCAGATGATCGCTCCGCCTATGGTGACAGACAGACCGATGTCGAAGTGCAGGTACTTGTTGATGATCTTAGCCAGTATATCCAACCCGCCTGTGGATGCATTGATGCTGAACTCAATAGCCTGACAGGCGGACAGCAGGAACACGAAGCACACCAAGTCGAACCACACATCGCCATTGCCCAGCCCGCCGGACATCACGGTGTCCTTGACCTGCTCCAGCACCTCGCCGGCGCGGCTGAGCAGATAGGGGTTGCCATGTGCATCCAGCACGCTCTCGCCAGCCTGCAGACGCGATAGCAGATCGGGGTTGTCAAGCACGCGGTGGGTGAAGTTCGTATACGGATAGATCCTGTCCCATAGCTGCGTCAATGGTCCCAAGATCATGGCCGTATAGACGGTCTTGGCACCGAACTCGTTGCCTATTAACAGGAACGCTAACAACAGCAGGAACGCATTAATACCCATCACCAGGTAGGAGAAGGTATCCGCATCGCCGCCGATCACGGTGTTGATAACGATGCTCAGACCCGATATCGTACCAATGATCAGGTGTGAAGGCATCAGGAAGTAATAGACCGCAGCAGCCCCGACAGACATGCCGAGGGTCATCACCACCAGTTCGCGCCAAAACTTACGCGTCCGAAGCGCGTGCAAAAAGTCACGGAAGAGGGTGAGCCAATAGTCTTTGGTAAAGTGTTCGTCCATGGTGTTTTTCTGAGGTAGATTGCGTAATTTGCGTTGTTTACGACTGCTCGGCAATGACGAACTTAGCCGTTCGCCGTGTGAGTTGGCTGAGTAGGATCGTTCGTCCTTGACGCTCCTGTTCGATGAGCTCGGGCGTCGTGCCGCGGATTGTGAGCAGGGACAGATGCTCGTTGTAGGTAACGGCGAAGTTGGCGCTGAGCAGCTGGATTGCCTTGCTCATGTTACGCGAGTGATCGACGCACACCGACACCGTCACAGCTGACGACTGGATGAGCGACACCTTAAGCCGGCAGCGGTGGATGACGTCGAAGATCTGCGTCAGGCTCTCCTCCAGTACGAACGAGAAATCCTTGGCGCGCATGGTGATCAGCACCTGCTCCTTGCGCCAGATGTACACCGGCACCTTCGTCTGACCTTTCGGCACATTGTGAATGATCGTTCCGGGCTCATCAGGCTGCATGAACGGCCGGACATAGAGCGGGATACATTTGTTCTCAAGAGGCCGGATGGTCTTTGGGTGGATGACCTGAGCGCCGCTATATGCCAGCTCGACCGCCTCGAAATAACTCAGTTCGGGGATCAGCACGGTGTGCTTCTCCAGACGCGGATCGGCGTTGAGAATACCCGGTACATCCTTCCAGATCGTCACGCTCTCAGCATCCAGGTAGTTGGCGATGAGTGCGGCGGTGTAGTCCGAACCCTCGCGCCCTAAGGTGGTGCGGTGACCGGTCTGCGTGCCGCCAATGAAGCCCTGCGCCACTACCACGCGCGGACGATACGGATCGTTCCACGCCTGCTTGACGCGCTGAGCGGATGCCTGCATGTTCACGGCCGCCTCGCGGAACGAGCCATCGGTAACAAGCAGGTCAGGCATGTTCCATAACTGGGTCTTCACGCCCTCCTTGTTCAAGTAAGCCGCAACGATAGAGGTGGACATCAGCTCGCCGATGGACACGATGGTGTCGTAAAGATCATCATAAACAGCATCCTTAGCGTTACGGTGCGCTAACACGCAGCCTAACACATCGTCAGCCACTGCCTCTTTGAGATTAACGCCCAGCGCCGTGGCAATCTGCTCGTGGTAAGACAATAGCTCCTTCCACTGCTGATCCACACTGCGCTTGTCGCCCTGACCAATCGTCTCCACGATGCGCTCCAAGGCATTAGTGGTCTTACCCATAGCGGAAACAACCACTACAAGCTCGTCCGTCGTCTGACGGACTATACTCATGAGGTTCTTAACACCCTCCGCATCCTTGACGGATGCACCACCGAACTTGAATACGCGCATATTCTCTCAACTCTAGACTCTTATCTCTAAACTAAATTTGCCATCTGAATGGCTGTGACAGCCCCTTCTACCCCCTTGTTACCGAGCTTGCCGCCGCAGCGGTCGAGCGCCTGCTGCTTGTTAAGAGTAGTCAGCACAGAGAAGATCACGGGGCACCTACCCTCTGCATTGAGGATCGTCACGCCCTGAGTAACCGACTGGCATACATAGTCGAAGTGCGGTGTATCGCCCTGAATGACGCAGCCGATGACGATGACAGCATTGAGCTTCTCACGGTTCATCACCAGTCGAGCCGCGTAGGTCAGTTCGACTGTGCCGGGCACATGCACCAGTGTGATGTTATCCGCATCCACACCGTGCTTGATGAGCGTTGCGCGAGCACCGTCGGCCATGGCGAACGTGATCTCACTGTTCCAATCCGCCACTATAATTGCATAGCGCTGATGCTTAAGCACATCAGCGCCGGGCAATACTGTGGGGTCATATTGACTCAGATCCGTTGTCATTTATTCCGACAAAGCAATGAACTTATCGATATCCTGTGCCTCGTTGGATGCGGGGTAGTTGTGCTTGATTGCCTCGAATGCCTTCTTGGCAGCACCTTTCTTACCCATCTCCAGATAAACCAATCCGGCTTTCTTCAGACTCATCGGAGCGATGATCTCATTGCCACTCTTGGCTGCGGATTCAAATGCCGAAACAGCCTTGCTGTACTCCTCGAGTTGTACATAAGCGTCGCCTAACAGCTGGTAAGCAGCAGGAGAGATGTTGGCATCCTTGGCCTTGAACTTCTTCAGGTGAGCGGAAGCCTGCTCATAGTCACCTAACTGGTAGTAGCATATACCTGCATACAGCGCTGCCAGCTTGCCCTCCTGGAAGTAGCCGTACTTGCCGGCGATCTCCTCAAAGCCCAGACACTCGGCATCGTCACCGTTCAGCGCCTTCTCAAAGTCGCCCTGTGCAAAGTAAACAACAGCCTTGGCGTTCTCGTTGCTCGCCTCAATATGCTTGGGCTTGATCACATACGTGTTAAGCAACACCCATGCAAACACAACAAATACAACTCCTAATACAGTCCACTCCAACGCATTCTGGTTCGCTTCGATCCACTTGCCTGCGGTTGAGAGAGACTCTTGTACGTTCTCGAGGTTCTGATCCTCTTTCTTGAATTCTTTTTTTGCCATAATATTTTGTTATTTTATATTCGTTTTGACGGATTTTCGCAAAGCGGCTACAAAGTTACGAAAAAAATTTGATATTTGCAAGTATTCGGCCACTTTTTTTTGAAAAATCTTACTTTCGCTCTACATATTGCTCGCGTGAGTATAAGATAGCCTCTGCTTGACGCAGCGGATTGCGCTTTTTCTGCCCGGGGGCGAACACGAACACTTCGGCTGTTACAACGCGTGCGTTGATGGGGTCGAGCCAGGTGTGACTGACATAGGGGCCACCCATGGCTTCGCCACCTTTCATCTTCCACAATCCGCGCACCTCAGCGGTGTAAGTGCTGTCGATGGTCAGCACGCGCAGCTCGGGCGGAAAGACCTTGTACTCTGTTCCCATGTACGAGCCTTCCATGCCTGCAGACACGAGCGGAGCCAGCACCTCGTCGCGCTTGGCATTGAGGTAGTTCAGCGTGAACGTCTCGGCATCGGTGTACGGATAGCTGTACACGATCAGGTCGCGACGCAGTGGACCTTTGTTGTTGCACGTCCAGAGCACATGCGTGTTCGCCGTTAGCCCGAAGGTCGTTGTGGCCTCCAGCGTGGTGTCCATCAGCAGTATATAGTCGTTCGGCACCAGCATATCACACGTGAAGCGTTTGTTCAACCGCGCACGGATATCCTTGTCCGTGGCTGCGCGGTAGAATCGGAGCTGACGCGCCATCTCCTGATTAACGAACCAGTCCCGCACCTCTACGCCGTGCGCCAGCCACCAGCTCAGAAACACATCTGCGGAAGGTGTCTGTATGCGATACACAGCCTGCGGTGTGGACCACACATCACGTTGCGCTTTGGGTTTGACCTGAGAGTAACGGATGCTATCTATATCCACCCACAGGATGTTACGCGTAGGTTTGAGCATGTTGTCGAACAACGCCGGAGTGACCTGCATCGTCTTGAAGTACGCCTCTTTCTGCGGCAGACAAGACATGTCTGCCCCCATCACGGCGCGCATGGCGTCGTAGAGCGTTGTGATATCCTCCACGTAACTGCTGCCGTCGTTGGTCTGCAGCGAGGATTGATGTACCTGCTCCAACTGCGCAGATGTTAAGGGACTATTCGGCACCACGATCAGGCACTCATAGATCGAACCGGTAGCCGAAGTAAGTGTGCGTCCGCCACCTCCGCCACAACTACTCAGCGTGAACGCCAGTAACATGCTGAATACTATATGTTTGTATGCTGTCTTCATCGAGGATGTATTAGACTATTAACACGTAATTAACGCGCGATTAACACGTGATTCAGTTTATATTCTTTATCCTTACCTTTATAATTCACTATTTATTAGCCAATTACCGAGCCTTCATTCTTCTTTCCATCGTGAGGAGCAGACTACTTTCATTGTTGTCGAATCATCTACCTGCTCTGCTAGTATTAAGTAGCAGGCTGACACCGAATCGGCTTCAATCATTTTGATTGCCCCCTCTTCGCCCAGCACCATGCAGGCGGTAGCCAAAGCATCGGCACGCATACAACTGCTGCTGCGCACCGTGGCGGAGAGCAAACCGTGCTGCACCGGATAGCCAGTACGAGGATCGATGGTATGCGAGCGCTTCTCAACGCCGTCGTAGTAGAAGTTGCGATAGTTACCCGAGGTAGCCAGCGCTATGTCTGTGGTCTTGAGCACCGACTGCACCTCGCTCAATTCGCCCGTGGCATCATCCACCGGACGCGTGATGCCTATCCGCCAGGGGTTACCCTGTGCGTTGCAGCCCTTGGCCACCACTTCGCCGCCTATATCCACAAGGTAGTTCTCACAACCGTTACGCGCCAGCAGCGCAGCAATCACATCGCAGCTCTGCCCCTTGGCTATCGCGCCGGCATCCAACTGAACATACGGATCAGTCTTCTCTACATATCCTGACACTTGTAACCCGTCGCCCGTAACATGTAACCGAACCTTGTTCATCCCCACATGCGGCAACAGTTGCTCTACCTGCGCAGGCTCCACGTGCGCTCTGTTCTTCAGACCAAAACCCCAGAGGTTAACCAGCGGAGCAACCGTTATATCAAACGCCCCACCCGAACGGAGATGCACATCCTCAGCCGTGCGGTACATGGCGATGAAGTACGCATCCGCCACGCTATCCACGCCGGCATTGATGCGGCTGAGCGTGGACGAAGGGTTGAACATGCTCATCGACGCATCGAACGCCGCAAACGCCGCACGGATAGAGTCGTGCAGATCAGCCGTGCTCTCATACTGGATTGCATAGTACGTACCGAACACCTGTCCCTTGTCCGCATAGTAGCTCGCCTTGGGCTGATCAGGCACCAGGATAAGCACCAGCGCCACCAAGGCGATCAGTGCCGTTGATATGAGCAACTGCTTGCGTGTCATGATCTGATTGCTGAATACTGATTACTGAATACTGATTGCTGATTTAGAACCATACACCCAAACCGATGCAGCCGTTCAGCTTCTGCTGGTAGAGCTTGTCATCACCGGCTGCGGAAATGAAGGCGTTCGTCTTGTTGATCCCGTTGGTATTGATGCTCCCCTGCGCATACAGGTCAATGGTGCATACGTCAAACTCCCACTCCTTGTTCAGTTTGGCGAAGATGTTAGTTAACGCTGTTTTGCGGTTTCCATATACAGGGCTTACCCAAGGCGATACGCCAAGTGCAGCACTAAGCGTCAAGCCGAACGGAAGAGGCTGATCCCAACGTACCTCAACATACGACGAGAAAGCACGCTTCAGAGCATAAACCTCATTGCCATCCTCATCCAACATCGGCGTTCCGTCGGCGCTCTCAACCACCTTATCCGATTCAGTCAGATCATCGCCGCCAACCATGGTGCTCCAGGAGATGGTCAGAGGAAGGATCTCCACTTTCTTGCCAAGGTCAAAACTTAAGGACAGCTCTGTCTGGCTTGTTCCGGCTGAGCCGTTGATAGGGTCAAACTTGCCCCAGTTGAAGAACGGGCTGCCACCGAAATAGTAGTAGTGCGTCACTCCAAAGGTCAATCCGCCCATGGTAAAGTTAACCAGCAGGTCAAGCTCCGGTACAAAATACGTATTCGGATTGCCGTTTTCGTTCTCGGCAAGCCCCTTCTGAAACTTCCAATCGGATGCTCCTAAACTTGCCCATGCGCCTGCACGGAACTGGAACATCCCATCCAAAGCATCAAATCCCAACTCTACGTCAGGCTGAAAGCTCAAACCACCGTTGTACTGACCACGCCACATATACGACGAAACGATCTCTGCACCGGCATCATACGCAAATTCCACAGCTTGCAGTTTAGGACATACACACATGGCAACCAAAGCCAACAAGATCACACTTCTTTTTTTCATTCTTTCAGTTTAATCTATTAATTATTAATTGTTAATTATTTACATGTTAATTTTTCACTGTTAACCCTTCACTAGTTCCACGTCACTCCCGCATGCACGTTCCATAAAGGCTGCATGCTGCTCGGGTTGAGCACCATTACTCCACCTACATCCACCGCACACATATCGGTCACTTGCCACGACTTATTCAGTCCGATGGATACATTCACTACGGCAAAGTTCTTCTGATAGCCCGTGTACATACTTTTCCACGGCGTCACGCCTATCACTCCCGACAGCGTAAAATCAAGCGGCAAGGGCTGATCATAACGCACCTCAATGTACGTTGAGTACGCACGCTTGAGTTCGCCGCCTACCAGATAGCCGTCGCGGCCGAAGGTGCGGGTGCACCACAAGAACTGCAACGGCACCCTGTCCGATATGCGGTAGCCCACTCGCCACTCGGTGGTCACACCACCACCACCGGGCTCATGGTTGCCGAAGTCGAAGTAGCGCGACATCCGCCCGTCAGCATAACGGTCGAAGTAGTACATGTGAATGAACAGCACCTTGAAACCCTTATACCTGAACCCGACAGACATATCCACCTCTGGGTTCAGTCCGGTCAACGGACGCCCGTTGGCATCTTTCCTGCCCCATTGCCAGTCCGTTGTTCCTACGTTCCACCAGCTGTTGAGGAAAAAACCGTAGTAACTGACCTCCGCCTCAGCCTGCAGACTCAGTCCGCCGCAGTACAATCCGCGCCACACATAGTTGGCATCCAGCTCGGCATGCGCGTACCACGCAAAGTGCGACGACGCAGCCACTGGCTCAATAGGAGCAGGCGATACAAGCTCAAGCGAAACAGGCTCAGTCGGCAAGTCTGTCTGAGCATGCACACGAGCTGCAAACAAAGAGAGCATCACTCCTACCAGTATGGGAAGAGTGAGCCCTCGTTGCCGATATCCCCTTTGACGTAGCGAGGATAGCATCGCGTGAGGATGGTTAGAGGTTGTTTTTGGCCTCCCACGCTATGCGCAGAGCGACCTCCAGGATGCGGGTGTCACCCAGCATCACAATACCACCGTCAGGACCCGGCTCAATGTGGTAGCCGGCCTCTGCCGAACCGCTGCCGTTGAAATAAGCGCGAACATCATCAGCGTTTATACCCAACTCTGCAGCAATCTTGTCCATACTACCATGAGGCAGACTGTCCTTCACATCACGAAGACGATTAAATGTTGTACGTGTCATATCTTATGTTATTTAGTTATTATACACTTTTCACCTATTAAGTATTCACTATTAACTATTCACTATTCACTGCTCTCAGTTCCGTGCTAGATATATCGAATAGTGGCGCTTCTGTTAGCAGGTGTATCTCTCCTTGCAGTCCGCTCACCTCGCGCCGAATCTCCTTCATTCCCTCTTTACCGCGCGGATAGACGTATATCGGGTATCTTGCCTGTATGCTTTCCCACTCTCTCCACCGCGTACGTATCGCCCAATTGTCCTGCCCTATCAGTAGCGCGAACCGGTGTTCGGGATACGCTTTCTCCAACGCGCGAAGCGTGTTTGCTGTGTACGATGGTCGCGGCAGGCTGAACTCAAAATCACTCACGCGCACGCGCTCAATACCATCTAATGTATGTGCCTTCTGCAGCCGAGCTATCTCCTGCAGGGCTGATTGCAGCCGCTGCTGCTCATCCGCCAATATACTGCTTGCCTTCAGCGGATTATTGGGTGTTACCATCAGCCATACTTCGTCAACTTCAGTATGTGCCGCCACCCAGGCTGCCAAACCCGTATGTCCGTAGTGCAACGGATTGAATGACCCTCCGTAAATCGCTATCAGCATCTCTTCCGCTCACTTGTTGCAGCCTAACTTGGCTGAAAATGTCAATTGTCAATTCAAAAAGCTCTCCAGCTCCTTGTCTAGTGCCTGTTTGGTGGCGTTCAGATCATCGTTAACCAGTATGGTGTCAAACAGCGGCGCATCGGCCATCTCTGTCTCTGCCTTGGCCAGACGTTCCTCTATCTTCTCCGGCGAATCGGTTCCACGCTTGGTCAGTCGCTCACGTAGCGCCGCTATCGACGGCGGAGCGATGAAGATCGCACGCGCACGGTCACCGAACAGCTTCTTCACATTGATTCCGCCCTTGACATCTATGTCGAAGATAACATGATGCCCTGCGCCCTCTATGCGGTCGATCTCCGAGCGCAACGTGCCGTAGTACGTACCTTTGTACACCTGCTGCCACTCTACGAACGCGTCCTCGCGAATCAACTCCTCAAAACGCTCCGGAGTGATGAAGTAATACTCCTTTCCGTCTTGTTCTTGACCACGCGGCGCACGCGTAGTAGCACTAATACTGAGCTCCATATCTTGACGGGAGTCAAGCAAGTGCTGTACTAATGTCGATTTACCGGAACCGCTCGGGGCGGAAAAGATCAGAATCATATGCTCTGTAAATCAATTGTTTGGCTGATTAAACCTATCTCTCTTAACTTAATTGTCAAAATCGCAATGGCAGACGTTGAATCGCTGCTGCTTGCGGTACATGCTACCGAAGTCCAGCGGCACGCTCCACAGGCTTACGCTCAAACGAATACCTACGCTGGCGCGGTTGAACTTGCGAACAAGCTGTGTCTCGCCCATCTCACCTTCGCCCAGCATCACGCCACCTGCTGCACGGTTAGCCTCCAGCACGGACACATAGTCGCGGCGAAATACAGGATCGTTCGTGTGGATGTCACGCGAGTAGTGCCACTCCATGAGCGAGGTGTTGTTCGTGGGCTGCATCGTGTACGCCATCGGATCATACTCCAGGTACGCACCTATCGCGAAATCCGTCTTGTCGCCCACCTTGAAACTATAGTTCAGGTCAACCATTACAGCAAAGTGCGGCTTGAACCGGTCGTAACGATCGTCGGCCATCTGCTTGAGGCTGTTCACGGTGCTGGGCACAATACCTGTTCCAGTCCTTTGATCATACAGAAAAGCAGCTCCTGCCTCATCCGTGGTCGGGTCTATGGTGCCGATATCCGGGAGTGTTACACCGGGTTTGGGGTAGTACACCTTCAGATTTGATTCCTGAATCCGTTGCCAATACATACCATGAACAGGCACACTCACGCGTACACCGGCAAACAAACTGAAGTCGCCAATGAACACGCCTAATTGAATCGGAGCAGATGCTATGATCAACTGCTGCGTTTCCGTGAAACGTCCCAACGAGTAGCCTACATTAGCCAGCATCGCATCCGGCTCATAGCTGCGCGGCACGATATAGTAGTCCGAGTAGGCACCACCGCTCGTTATAGGGAAGTGACTGTACGGATCAAAAGGTGCCCCCCCTTCCTCGGATGGTGCTGGTGGCACTCCGATCACTTGCTCACCACTCCCTGGTTTGCCTGCAACAAACGTGCCTGCTGCTACATCAACACCCAAGCCCACTCGCGCACCTATAAAGAACGGCGAGCGGTACTTGTACGAGAAGTCCACCCCCACATTGTAGTTGGGCATCGGCTTGCCGTAATCCGTATCGTACAACAGAGCTGTTGCGCCCACACGTGTAGCAAACTCAAAAGCGTGCTGCGCGCGCAGACTTGTCACACCAAGCACGGCTACGCATGCCGCAAGCGACAGGCGCAACCATGATTGACGTGTTCTTGATTGTTTTACCATTGTGTTGATAACATTCGTTGATAACTCTTGTAGCGCCACTGTGCATTCTCCTTGGCGGCATTGAACAACTCGTCTGCCTCCTTCGGATACTGCTTCATCACGCTCGCAAAGCGAACCTCGCCCTTGAGATAGTCAACGAACTTATCCCACTGAGGCTCTTTTGAATCGAACTGGAAGGGGTTCTTGCCCTCGGCCTCCAGCATCGGATTGTAGCGCCACAGATGCCAGTA
>DBXI01000002.1:0-161 GCA_002309255.1 Bacteroidales bacterium UBA1216
GCCATCATCGGTGGCGGTCCTGCCGGACTGAGTTGCGCCTATTACCTTGCTACTATGGGATATAAACCCACCGTGTTCGAACGCAACGAGAACCCCGGTGGAATGCTGCGTTACGGAATCCCGTCGTATAAACTGGAGAAAGACGTCATCGATGCCGAGAT
>DBXI01000002.1:250-5000 GCA_002309255.1 Bacteroidales bacterium UBA1216
TGCCAGGGCGGCCGTCTGCCGGGCATCGAGGGTGAGACACTCGAGGGTACGACCACCGCTATCGAGTTCCTCCACGATGCTAACTGCGGACAATTAGTAGAAAGTGAAAAGACCGCTTCGCTCAAAGATAAAAAAGTCGTAGTTGTCGGCGGCGGCAATGTGGCTATCGACGCGGCACGCGTAGCGCTACGCAGCGGTGCAGCTGAGGTAACGATGCTCTCGCTCGAGACCGAGGATATTATGCCAGCATCCAAAGAAGAGCGCCGCGAGGCACGTGAGGATGGCGTTGTCATCAACCCGGGTTGGGGACCAATGAAAGTCGAAAGTCGAAAGTCTAAAGTCGAAAGCGTGGGTAGTATCACCTTCAAGAAGTGCGTGTCGGTATTTGATGAGCAGCATCGGTTTGCGCCGAAGTTCGATGAGAATGAATTGTTGACACTGGAGGCTGACAAGGTGATTTTCGCGATCGGTCAAACCGTGGTATTGAAGGATCTGCTGAAGGACACCAAGGTTGAGTTCTTCCGTGGTGTCTATCCCGTAGCCGACAAGCTGACTTATCAGACTGCCGAGCCGGATATCTTCGTTGGCGGTGATGTATTCACCGGACCGAAGTTCGCTATTGATGCTATCGCCGCCGGTAAGGAAGCAGCGGAGTCGTTGCACCGCTTTGTACAGGGCGGACATATGACCATCGGTCGCAACCGCCGTGACTTCATTGAACTCAACAAGCAGGATATACTCGTTGAATCGTACGACAACAGCAGTCGTCAAGATCCGGGGGTGGAGCCGAAGAAGACCCCATTCGCTGATTACCACAAGACGCTGACCGAGGAGCAGGTACGCAAGGAGACCGCCCGTTGCCTGAGTTGCGGCGCGTCAGTAGTGGATCAGAACAGGTGTATCGGTTGCGGCGTGTGCACCACAAAGTGCGCCTTTGATGCTATCCACCTGCATCGCGAACACCCCGAAGCCAGCCATATGGTGCGCTCCGAGGATAAGTTCAGCGCTATCCTGCCCTACATGGTTAAGCGCGCGGGCAAGATCTTGTTCAAGAAAAAAGACTAACCTGCCCCCTGGAAGCAAAACGCTGATCACATATGTTGTTCAACTCAATAGAATATATGCTCTTTCTGCCCATCGTATTTATACTATACTGGGCGATAGACTGCATAGACGTGAGCGAGTCACGCAAGGTGCAGTTGCAGAATGCATATATTGTTCTTGCGAGTTACATCTTCTACGGCTGGTGGGATTGGCGTTTTCTGCTCCTTATAGCTTTCACATCGCTCAGCTCGTGGGGTAGCGGTCTGCTGATCGCCGGTGCACGCACGCCCAAGGGGGCAAAGCTATGGATGACAGCCAACATCGTGCTGAATGTCGGCATATTAGCCCTATTCAAGTACTATGATTTCTTCGCAGCCGAGTTCTGCCGGATGCTATCTATCCCTTCCGACGGTTTGCTACTGCGTGTTATCCTGCCGGTGGGTATATCGTTCTATACGTTCCAAGCGCTCAGCTACTCCATCGACGTATATCGCAGAAGGATAGAGCCAACGGGCGATATTATTGCGTTCTTTGCGTTCATATCGTTCTTCCCGCAGTTGGTAGCTGGTCCTATTGAGCGAGCCACGAACCTGCTTCCGCAGTTTCAGGCAAGGCGTACGTTCAGTTACGAGCAAGGCACAGACGGTTTGCGGCAGATCTTGTGGGGGCTGTTCAAGAAGATAGTGATAGCCGATACCTGTGCGACCTATGTCGATCAGGTGTGGAGTACCTACTCTACACAGAGTGCCAGCACACTGCTGCTGGCTGCGGTACTCTTCACCTTCCAGATCTACGGCGACTTCTCCGGCTACAGCGACATAGCTATCGGCTCAGCTAAGTTGTTCGGCATACGCTTGATGCGCAACTTCAACAATCCGTACTTCAGCCGCGACATAGCGGAGTTCTGGCGCAGGTGGCATATATCCCTCACCACCTGGTTTCGCGACTACGTATATATCCCCCTTGGCGGCAGCCGACCGACTGTTCCTGCTCACTGCCGCCATGCTAACGCATGCAGGCAGGCGCGCATAGCACGTAATACCTTTTTTATATTCCTCGTATCGGGCATCTGGCACGGAGCCAACTGGACGTTCATCGCATGGGGTGCCTACCATGCGCTGCTGTTCTTGCCGCTTATTCTGCTCGGACGTAACCGCAAGTACACCAATCAAGTAGCCGCAGGGCGCATCCTCCCGAGTTGGCGCGAAGCGGCGCAGATAGTGCTGACATTTGCGCTGGTCACCATTGGCTGGATCATCTTCCGCGCTCCGGATATAGCCGATGCATGGGTATATACAACGCAAATATGCTCTGCATCCCTATGGTCAGTACCGCTGATTATTCCGGGCACCAAGCGTACGCTGTTGTATATCGGTCTGCTGCTGATCGTTGAATGGCTGCAGCGCGACAGGCAGCACGCACTGGAAGTGATAGAGGCGGGCAAGAACAGATGGTTCAGAGTAGCGTTCTACTACCTCCTGATCGTGGTGATCATCCGGTGCGCTGGCCCTGAAAAAGCATTCATCTATTTCCAGTTTTAGCTCATGAATCGGTTTGCGAAACACATAGTGATTTTTCTGCTTCCCATAACATGCGTTCTGGGACTGATGGAGTATGGCATGCGCTCTGTGCCGAATGATTACAGTTACAAGCACAGCCGATTGGATTCGTCTATTTCCCGCATCCGTATATGGTCGTTCGGTTCGTCTCACGGATTAGCGGGGATTCGTCCGGAGGTCTTCTCGTTGCCGGCCTTCAACTCCGCGCATGTATCACAGACCCTGCCCTACGATGCGTTCCTGTTCGACAAATACATCGACCGCGTCGATGCACTTGAATGGGTCATCCTGCCGATTTCCTATTTTACGTTCACCGACTGCCTGGAGGAGGAATATGAGTGGTGGCGGATCAAGAACTACTGCCTGTACTACGACTGCCCTCTGCATCGCAATGATATCCACTACCGCAGCGAGATCATCGGCAACCCGATGCCATTGTACCAACAGGTGGGGCGTATTACTCGCTACCTGATCAGCGGGACAGATGATATACGGTGTGACTCACTCGGATTTGACTTGCACTACTGCCGTGAGCGGCGAGAGCCGAACTGGTACATGAACGGTGAGGAGCGTGTACGCGTCAACACGAAAGACCTGACACGCGCGCAACATTGTATCATGGCTAACAAGCATAGTTTGGAGCATATCATCGATGCCTGCGCAGCGAGGAACGTGAAAGTACTGCTGCTCACACTGCCCGTGTGCAGCACGTTCTATAGTAATGTTGACAGTGCACAGCAGGCACTCGTCACAGAGACGTGCAACGACCTTGCCGACCGCTACAGCCATGTGCTGTACCTGGACATGTTACGCGACGAACGATTCACAGAAGAGGACTTCTTCGACGCAGATCATCTGGTCACATCCGGAGCAAACAAACTGACCAGAATCCTGGACGAGTACATCCGTCTTCATTCTTTACCCTTTAACGAGTGAAACGAACGGTCTTTTAACGAAGTGATCAATAATATGCACGAACTTGGAATAGTATTCTATATCATCCGCGACGTCAAGCAGGCGGCAGAGGAGAACAAGGTGGAGCATGTTTCCGCTGTGGTGATGAACATTGGCGAGGTGAGCACCATTGTGCCCGAGTACCTGACGGATTGCTGGCGCTGGGCAGCGGATAAGGAAGAACTACTCAAGGGCTGCGAGCTCAAGATAGAACCGATACCCGCCGTCACGCACTGCGACGGCTGCGGCAAGGATTACCCCACTCTCCCTCATGGCAAGACCTGTCCCCACTGCGGCAGTACCGACACTTGGCTCCTCCGCGGACGAGAAGTGCAAATAAAGGAATTAAGAATCTAAAACGTAATAACGTTAATACGGAATCACGAAATAACGAAAAAAAAGTAAATAACTAAATGAACAAATAATATGGCATGTTTTATTGTACCTCTTACCCAAGCGATCGCCACAACGGCGTATCGCAAACATTTGGAAAGAAAGCAATTGCCGAAGGGCGAAAACCTTTCAACGTTCAACTTTCAACTTTCAACTCATTTGCTTACTCTTGAGCAAATGTTGTGGGGCGGTTCGCTCATGC
The DNA here is from genome assembly GCA_002309255.1 of Bacteroidales bacterium UBA1216. Taxonomy (GTDB): domain Bacteria; phylum Bacteroidota; class Bacteroidia; order Bacteroidales; family Paludibacteraceae; genus Colicola. The sequence goes on from DBXI01000002.1 coordinate 4,403, forward strand.
TCATCGTCGATCACATCATCAGCGGCGAAGTAACATGGACGTACCCGTTCTTTACTGCCCTGGCGACAGAAGGCGGCGGAGCGGTCATGCTCCGTGAGATACTCACGGTAGGCGTACCAATGTCCGTCATCGTCACCTTAGCATGGGTCGGATGGTGCTATCTGAAAGAAAGAAAAGCAATCAAAGCTTAATATAAATCATTTAAATGCTTCGGATAGACGTAGCCATTTTGTCTTTACTCTTTTAGCGAGTGAAACGAGTGGTCTTTGTTTTTTCAGCGAAGCGGTCTATTTTAAAAATTTAAAATTATGTTTTTTCAAGTCTATGGAGAGCACGCCCTTATTCAGTGGGTTATGCTTTTTGCAGTCCTCGCAGGACTGATTCTTTGGAATGAATTTGCACGTCGCACCAAGTGGGGCGGAGCTATCACATTCTTTGCTGTGCCGCTGGCACTCACCATCTATTTCATCGCCATTGCAGTAGGTGTTCGCACCGGTGCCGAGTGGGCACTGCAGAACCAGACGCACCTCTACATGCAAGGCTGGTTCCACTACGCTAAGCTCTATGCCGCCCTCACCGGCTGTATCGGCTTCATGAT
>DBXI01000025.1 GCA_002309255.1 Bacteroidales bacterium UBA1216
TCCTGTTCTACCCAGTAGAACTTTCTGTGGAAGAGGTTCACATCGAAAGTGCGCTTAGTGTGGCGCTTCGAGTGAGACACATTGCATCCACCCATGGCTTTCTTGCCGGTAATTTGACAAATCTTTGACATTGTATTATAAATTTTATATTTTTCCGTAACCAAGCATCTCGCTGTTAACGAGAGGCGTAATACCCTAAATTTCAACACGTCCGCGCATTATGCGCGCAAAAACCATGCAAAGATACAAAAAAAAATCCGCTTATGCAAATATTTCTGCAAATTTTTCTTAAATTCTCGCTAATTGTCATATTTACTCAACAAATGGCGGGTCTGATATTTCTGCATGTTTTTCAAGATCGCATGGTCTACTACAAACAGAAAAAATGACCCTCTAATGAAAAAAATCATTATTTATTTGCATAATTCAAATATTTTTCGTATCTTTGCAGTCGCAAACAAATCTCTGCTGCATATGAAAAATAGTTCACTCTATCCGCTCAGACTATTTCACTCTCTTCTGCTGCTTATGTTGCTTTGTATTTCATCCACTGCGTATGCCGGCTGGAACGTTCCTGTGACGAATTTCTCCGTGTCGGACTACTCTGCCGGTACGCAGAACTGGCGGTTGCTCACATCTGAGAACGGCTGGCTCTATGCCGCTAATAACAACGGATTGCTCGAATATGACGGTGAGAACTGGCGTGTGTATGGCATGTACTACGGCAACCTGCCGCGCAGCATAGCCAAGGGACAGAATGGAGCTATCTTCATAGGCGGGACGAACGACTTTGGTATTTTCACACCTACCGCTAATGGTATCATGCGCTATACGTCACTGCTTGCGGATATCGAACCTAACTTCGGTGAGGTGTGGGATATAGAGCTGATCGGATCACAAGTGTACTTCTTCTCGCGCCATCTGATCATCATCGGCACCATAGAGGCACAAACGGATGATGAACAGGTACGTTTTAGCGATGTGCATACCATACGCGTCAGCAGCCGAATCTACTGCGCCTGCGAGGCTGGAGGAGCGATATATGTTGGTACGGATGACGGACTCTACCTCCTATCCGGCACACGACTGAACAGGATACACGGTTCGGACGTGCTGCGCCGATATGAGATGCGTGGTATATGTCCGCTTGATCCTGAACGACTGCTCATCGCTACCGATCTGGGAGGATTGTACATCTATGACGGCACTACGATTGAACCGTTCCGCACCGAAGCGGATGCGTTCCTGAAGAAGAACCAGCTGTACACCTTTGCCGTGCAAGGCAACACGATAGCCCTTGGCACGGTGCAGCAAGGCATCGTAGTGATGGACAGACAAGGTGCACTCAGCAGGTATATATCCCGTCGCGAGGGGTTGCAGAACAACACGATCCTCAGTATGTGTTTCGATAAACAGGGCAACCTTTGGGTTGGACTGAATCAGGGGATCGACTACGTACAACTCGCCTCTATCCGTCAGTACATGAGTGATGATCAGACGAACTTCGGCACCGGTTACGCTGTGCTCCGCGTGACGGATCAGGGCAAACAGCGCTTCTACTTCGGCACGAACCAGGGATTATATGTAACACCCGATCCATCACAGCCACTTAAGCTTGTGGAGGGCAGTATGGGACAGGTGTGGAGTCTGAGCGAGATCAACGGAGCGGTGTTCTGCTGCCATAACAGAGGACTGTTCGTTGTCGATAATAACCGCGTACTACCGATCAGCACCGATGAAGGGTTCTGGAGCGTGCGCCCACTGCCTGACGGGCGTGTACTTGCCGGCTCATACTCCGGTTTCCGACTTTTAGAGCAATCTTCAAATCTTCAAATCTCCAAATCTTCAAATGCCAACGACTGGCATCTGACCAAGGTCACGGGCTTTGATGACACCGCCTTCCGCTGGCAAGCAGATGCCACAGGGCAGATCTGGGCAGTGGCGACCGAAGGTGTGGTGCGATTGACCTGGCAGAACGATACCACGCTTCACGAAGAACTTGTACAACCATACGACGAGTCACACAGCTGGCTGAACATCAGCCGCTTGGGTGAAGATATACTGATCAGCAGCACGTCGTACTGCCGCGTGGTGGACAGCAACGGTCAGCTTCGCCGCGACACGGCTTTTTTCGCTCAACTCGCCGGAGAGAACTATTACGCACTCACCTACAAGGATCAACGCGGCAACCTGCTCTATGTCCACGATGAGATGCTGTACATGCGCTCGCCCGGCATACAAGCGCGCACCTACACGCCCAATGAAGCACTCTATAACGGTGCTGGGGATCTGGTGGGAGGATTTGAGAACGTCTATGAGACTGACAACGGCTATATAATAGGTATCCTGCAGGGTTTCTGTAAGGTAACGCCTCGCGCGAGCCGCGCTGCCGATCATAGTGCACATGAGCCGATGATCTACTTGCGGCAGGTGGATGTGATGAACAAGGATGGTGAGACCGTGTACGGCGAGACGCTTGATAAAAGATCACAGACCGCTGCGCTGAAGGAACAAGGTGCAAAGAGCAAAGAGAATATCTTCGTGCTGCCGGCAGAGAACTATGCGCTGCGTTTCACCTGCAGCACCGATCAGGTGCCTGCCGTCAACACCCAGTACGCATATCGTCTGCTGCCGCACGACAAAGCCTTCACGCCCTTCACCGCGCAGCCTTACTACGAGTGCTCGTCGCTTGCGGAGGGTAACTATACGCTGGAGGTCATGTGCCGCATCGCGCCCGAGACAGGCGCTTGTACTACCGCACGGCAGTCCTGGAGCTTCGTCATACAGGCACCGTGGTACAAGAAGTGGTGGGCACGCACGCTGTTCATTATCATAGCCTTAGCATGGATTATGGGCATATTTTATGCCTTGTATGCGTTATCCATGCGCTCCAAACGCAGGGCGCTGCACGAGCAGCAACTGCGTATCATGCAGCTCGAGAACGACAAGGTGCAGACGCGGCTGCAGGCGAAGAGTCAGGAACTGACGCGTATCTTGCACGACGAGGCGGCGCATGTGGAGGAACGGGCAGGCGTGACCGAACAACTGCAGAAAGCCATCCATGATCTGCAGAACCATAACATCAAGAAGGCGGAGGAACGATTGCAGACCCTGCAGCAACGTCTGTCAGAGAGCAGTGAGATCGGCATCGACTGGCAGCGATTTGAGGAAAACTACGACGAGGTCAATGCCGGCTTCTGCAAGCGACTCACCGAACGCTACCCGTGGATGAACAAGCAGGAACGCAAGCTATGCGTATATATCCGTATGGGCATGTTAACCAAGGAGATGGCACCGCTGCTCGGCCTGTCAACACGCGGCGTGGAGATGATGCGCTACCGCATGCGCAGCAAGATGGAACTCGACCCGCAAGCCAACCTCAAGGACTTCCTCCACGCCATGGATAGCAACTGATCTGTAACACAAATCGCAGTGATAACCCGGCACGGCAGTTGACAAAATGCATTTTTCTTCGGAGGAATGCATTTTTTTTGCGGAGATATTTGTAAATGTCATTTATTTTTCTTATTGCGGCGAAAATGCAGAGTTAATGACCACGCATGAGGTCTTGAATAGTATCAGCACTATGGTGCACCGGAGTGAACCTACCGCTAAAGTGCTGCTCTATGGCTCACGGACCAGAGGGGATGCACATCCCGATTCGGATTGGGATGTGATGGTGCTGTTGAACGATGCCTCTGCCGACAGGAGATGGGAGGTTTCCGGCGATTTGTTTAGACTTGGCTGGGATTTAGAAAAGATGATTAGTCCGATTGTATATACTCAGTCAGAATGGAAAAAGAAAAACTTTACACCATTCTACAAGAATGTAATGCAGGACGGAATCGAAATATAATCAATCACTATTCATACAAACAATCAACGCGCTTACACAGCAACTTCGGGCAAATCCGATAGAATGACTTATACCTCGACATTGGTACAACCCATGACACTCCCATATTCCATATATAACCGGCGAACAGCGTTCGCCAATAGGGGGGGGTAATTCTTAGCCCGGAGGGCACGATTAACTGCGTTTTTCGCTGTGTTTGAACGGCCTATAAGCGGTGCTTGACGTATGTCAGGCATCGCTTTTGCGTTTGTATACTACTAAATTATCATACACTATGAAACAAATCAAACTACCGACAATAATTAGTGCTGCACTTCTGTGCATAGGAGTAGGACACGTGTGTGCGCAAAGTACATCGGACATAGGTAAAGTGCTTAGTGCTGATGGAAAAATGTACAAGACTGTTGCAGCAGTGACTAATGCAGGCACCACTGCCTCTGGTGTTATCGCCTATTGGGGCTCGGCAGGTGCGGTGGAATCGGGCAACAGCACCTACAAGGGCATGGCTATTGCTTAAGAAGACGCGGTCTTAGAATGGGGTTCCAATCCAAACCACATGGAGTACTGTACAAGTAATGATCACCAATGTAGTACCGCAACATCCTATTGCAGTACTGTTTCTGAGGCATTGAGCGCCAAAAACGGTATTGCCGCCACTCAGAGTGCGTTAGAGAACAATGGCGAAGGTCATTGGCACAATGCGGCCGGTAACGGATACTATGTTGCCCGTCCGTCCGGAGCCAGCATGTGGGCGATACCCAGTATGGGGCAATGGCAATTGATGGCGCAGGGACTTACAGGGAATAGTTCCGGCTTAAGCGACGACGTCGATAATCCCGACTACCACTTTAACAATCTCAGTACTAAAATCAATGTGGCAGGAGGGACTTATTTGGAGTGGCTTTTTTATTGGAGTTCCACGGAAAGGGATGCAAGCAATGTATGGTGCTTCAACGTCGGAGGATTAGATGGCGGCAGAAATGACAGCAGAGCTTCAGCATTTCCCAAATATCTTGATGATGGATATATGCGCGTCCGAATGTTCTTCGCCTTCTCCAGCGCAACAGCAGCCGTTTATACCATTTCCTATGATGCCAACGGCGGTAGCGGTGCTCCTTCCGCACAAACCAAAGATGGCGGTATTGACTTGACGATAAGTAATACAATCCCGACCCGTGCACATTATGTGTTTGCCGGTTCGGCAACGACTCCGGATGGCGATGTGGCTTATGCTGCAGGAGCAAGTTATTCCGGCAATGCCAATCAGACGCTTTATGCCAAGTGGACAGTTGCGCCGACGGCTACAGTTTCGGCGCCGACCGCCAAATCGCTGACTTATAATGGTAGCGCACAGGCACTTATCAATGCCGGTAGCACGAATGACGGAACAATGGAATATTCGCTGGACGGAACTGATTGGAGTGAGACGATACCAACCGGCACTAATACAGGCAATTATACGGTCTATTACCGCGTTGTAGCCGATGATAGCCACACCGACAATCAGTGGTAATCGCTCCATAGCGCACCTTGCGCACTATATGAACGCGACTCACTCGGCAGAGAGGGTCGTGTTTGTTTTTGCCGGCAAATGTTGCGCTCTGGGCTCTTTACTGTTGCGGGCGATGCGCGTCACGATACTCTTTGGCGGTCATACCGGTGGCGTGCTTGAAGTAGCGATAGAAAGATGTCGGATCGGTAAAACCGAGCTGGATGGCGGTTTTCTTCAATGATTGGTCGGGTTGCGTCTCAATCATCTTTTTCGCCAGCGTAATCACATACTGCTCTATCTACTGCGCAGGCGAGATGCCGCCGGAGGCTTCGCGGATGGCGCGTGTGAAATAGTAGGGGTGCAGATGCAGTTTGTCGGCATAGAACTTCACCTCGCGCGACTCACGGAAATGTGCCACCACCAGGTTGCAGAAACGGTTGAGCAGCTCTGTCTTGGTGGAAGAAGGTTGCCGTTTTTCCTGCTCGCGGCGGTAATAGTTGAGAAACTCGTATCCGATCACCATCTGCGTTAGCAGCATCTGCCGGCGAAATGGTATTTCTGTCTCGACGTGAGAGGCAATGACCTCCAGCAGTTCGAGAATCTTCATCAGCCGCTCTACCTGCTCGTCCGTGAGGATAATGATAGGATTGGAGTGATAGTTATCGGCATTATGGCTCAGAGCCAAGTGCTGCATCTCTTGTATCATCTCCGGTGCAATCGTCAGGCGCGAGAAGACGTAGTCTTCCGTGCGGTCGATGAAGCGGATGAGGTGTCCGGGCATCGCCAGTACGACCATGTTTGGAGTGAGTGTCGCTTCTTGCATGTCGTACAGTACACGCGCCGACCCTTGGTGCGTGAGTATTAGAAAGCAGTTGGGCGGCACACGGTCTTGCCCGCATATAGCTGCAGGGAACGCCGGTTCGTACCGGTCAACCATTACACCCGCTTGCTCCACCTGCTTGAGCTTGGGGATGAGATATGAATAGGGTTTAGCCATAAAAATAATTGGGAATAATGCAATTTGTGTTACTTTTCCAACATGTTTTAGTGCAATTTATGTTACTTTTCCAACATTTTCGGTTGCAAAATCTTACATTGACGGACAAATGATTACGCGCCATGAACCGTCCGGATTCTTCTCCACATAGTTCTTCTCCAGCAGCTGCCCCACCAACTTACGAATCGCCGTGATGCTGATGCCCAGCTCCTCTTTCATCTCGTATTGCGTCAGTGCCGGTTGCGTCTGCATCATCCGCAGGATCTTCGCATAGTTCGGCGTCCGGAACTCCACCATCTCACCGTCGTGATACTTTTTGACAAAAAACACCAAATGTTTGGTTTTGCCATCTTTTTGTTGGTTGTTTTTGCTATAGGAAATGTCCGAAAAATGTTGTAATTTTGCTGCGGATTTTGTGTGTTATCATCAGAAATACCTAAATCAACAATACTATATATCGTTTAATTAAAATCATTCAACACAATGAGAAAGATCTATCACAAACCGGCGACAGAGGTAGCCAAGTTACAAACCACAGCAGGTCTGCTGACAGGCAGTCCGGAAGGTGCGGCAGGTGCTCCGCTTAACGTAGGTCGTATAGGCTACGGCGACGCAACCAGTGACACATGGGATTAAAAACGAGGAGGACAAAGCTATGACAAAGAAAGTATTTTCAATGATGATGGCAGCTGCCCTGTTCGTAGTAGGCGTAGCCATGACGGGTTGCAAGAAGGACAACAACGACGTGCAAGAACCCGCAAAGGTACAGACATACAAGATGTCTATCACCGCATCGAAAGGTGCAGAGAACGGAGACAAAGCCAATGGTCCGAAGAAAGTGCTTGGTCTGGACGGTTCAACGCTGACAGCCACTTGGGCAGAAGGTGAAATAGTGAAAGTGTATAAAGAATCCACCGAAGTAGGCTCACTCTCTGCAGAGAGTTCCGGCGCAACAACCACCTTGTCAGGCGAACTGACCGGTACTATTGAAGCAGGCGACGAACTGACGCTCAAGTTCCTCAACCCGAGCTATGCATCGCAAGATGGTACATTGGAGTATATCTCTGCAAACTGCGACTACGCAACCGCAACTACTACGGTATCATCGGTTGAAGCCGGTACTATCTACACCGAAAGTACGGCTAACTTCGTCAACCAGCAAGCTATCGTAAAGTTCACGTTGATGAAAAGGGCAGATAATTCCTCTGTAGAAATCCCTGCCGCAACGGCTTTGACTATCAATGACGGCACGAACGATTACACCGTTACGCCCGCCTCGGCCACCAATGTGCTCTTCGTGGCCATCCCCGCCACCAACACGATGCATCTCAGTTCCTCCTTCGGCGGCGTTACCTATTCCTATGATAAGACCGCTACCGATTTATTGAAAGCCGGCCAGTATTATGAGATTGGGGTTAAGATGTGGCGCGAAGTCAACCTCGCCGCGATTTCTGCAAATAAGCAACTGCTGAACGGCGATAAGGTAATCGGCACGCTCGGCGGCAAATACAAAATTTCCATTGCTGCCGGTCATAAAAATCAAGGTAATAGTGATAGCGAATGTGGTGCTATCACTATCAGCGGTGGTACCGTAATCGCTACAGGTGGCACAAAAGCTGCCGGTATCGGTTGTGGTTATAATGATGTAGCTGCCAATACCGGTGACCTTATATGCGGCGACATTACCATCACCAGTGGTGTGACCAGTGTAACAGCTACGAAAGGAAGCGATGCTGACAACTGTATTGGTGTTAATAGAGTCGCTAATCGCACCACCTGCTACAGCGTAACTATTGGTGGAACGGTGTATTGGGGCCCGGCTGGGGCGACGTATTATTACGCGAACGGCGGCGACACCTATCTTACCAATAGTCTGTTAGTTTATCCGGCACCGTAAAAATTGGCAACGGATAAAACCCTATACCCCAAAGGCGGTTCACGACAACGTGAGCCGCTTTTGTTTATGACGTCAGCCGGGGTTGGCGGGATATAAGAAAGCTAAACATTCTGCGCTCAGGGAACAATATTACTCGTTGAAATATGCACTTTTTCGGCGATTTCAACGACTTATCGGCATTTCTGCCCACTCATCGCCATCCGTCCGTTCCGTGAGATCCGTACTCGCAAAGAAAACAAACAAAGAAAAAAGAACCAAAAAAG
>DBXI01000034.1 GCA_002309255.1 Bacteroidales bacterium UBA1216
ATAACGTGAGTTCGATATAATTTTATTATTCATTTTTCTTTCAAAAAGTTGCTAAAAGATTTGCAAATATGCGAAATTTTTTGTATCTTTGTATATGGAAATCAACAAACTACAAAAACATTTCGCATATGCAAATCAATAGCTCCAAAATCGTAGAGATTTACTTCATCTTGGATGAATACAGTAAAAAATATCTCCAAATCGTCAATGCACATAAAGTGGATGACGGCAAAAATCATCGCAACAAGCCCAATAAGATGAGCGATGCCGAAGTTATGCTTATCCTGATTATGTTCCATGACGGTGGTTATAAATGTTTAAAACATTACTATATCAATTATATATGCAAGCATTGCCATGACTTGTTCCCGACCACATTGTCGTATAATCGCTTTGTTGAACTGCAACGCTCTGTCTTGATTGAACTTGGTTATTTTGTCAAAACCTGTCTAATGGCAGAATGTACTGGTATCTCATTTGTCGATTCCACACCTCTGCGCGTTTGCAGAGAGCAACGCATTCTCCAGCACAAAGTGTTCCAAGGGTTCGCACAGCGCGGCAAGTGCTCTATGGGCTGGTTCTTCGGATTCAAGCTGCACATCATTATCAATGACCGAGGCGAATTGATCAACTTCATGATCACGCCAGGTAATGTCGATGACCGTGATCCGCTTAAGCAACAGCACTTTGTTGAAGCGATAACAGGCAAATTGTTTGCTGACAGAGGCTACATTGGCAAAGAACTTTTCGGCGAGCTGTTTATCAATGGCATTCAGCTTGTTACGAAACTGAAGAAAGGTATGAAAAACATGCTCATGTCACAATCTGATAAAATCCTTCTGCGCAAACGTTCGCTGGTCGAATCTGTTAATGACGAACTGAAGAACATGGCACAAATCGAACACTCCAGACATCGAAGCATTGCAAACTTTCTGACCAACGCCTTCGCCGCGATTGCTGCATATTGCTATTTCCCTAAAAAACCATCACTTAATCTGCAATTTGAAAACGATAATCAACTCGTACTTTTCTAATTACCTTATATCGAACTCACGTTATTTTATTATAAGGTTGCTTTTCTGTCCTCCTATTTCGTTAGTATCATTTGTTTTGTGTCAATCAACTCCCCATCAGCAATGAGAGAATAGAGGTACATTCCTGCGCGCAGTGAACCACCATCTATGACCAACTCCCCCTTGCCAAATGTATCTATTGGAAATGCCACAATTTCTGTGCCATTCATGTCATATATACGGATCGTGGCTTCATGCGTATTTTCCGGCAAGTAATAACCGATTATAGTGCTCTGAATGAACGGATTACTATGCATCAAACACTCCGACGAGTGTCAGTGAAGCACTATTCCTTTATAAACTTTGCCTGATGTTGTAATCCGTCAGCAGTTAAGGCGCGCAGGATGTACATCCCTTGCGGCAGGTCGGAGACGTCTATATCTGTCTGCGACGATTGCAGCACGCATTGACCATTGATGTTGTAGATTTTAACCTTTGTAATCTCGTCTGCTATTTGGATATGCAGATTCAATGTGACTGGATTAGGAGCAATAATCAGCGGTCGGTTTATAAAAGTTTCTTTAACATTAGAATATTTCCCTTTGATAAATTGCGGATAATTAGAGGTGTCAAAATTGCTTCTAATTGATGCGCGAAAGTTTGCGCCACTTTTAATGTATGTTCCCGGATTTAATGTAATTTGGTCTGCTGCCACCATATCAACTGTTTGCCCGGCTTGCACTTCATACCCTTCACCGATTGATATAATGGACGATGCTTCATAACTCTCGAATAAAGCATCGGCATTGTTGTCGTTACTTGTAAGTGTAATATTGCTGTCCATCCCTCTAAATTCGCTAACCACATATGCACGGCTCCTCCAAACCTTCGCATTATCAGCAAGTGGGGTTCCTGTTGCTATGCCATTATAAATGGTGTCAGGATTAGACCAATGAAGTATCCTATAACAGCTGGGGTCTGCACAGGTACTTTCGTAGGACATAATAGTGCACCAAGATGGAGAAGTACCATCAGTAACACAATTCATAAACCCATGACCATAGTTGTATGGACTATTTGAGGAGTCCTGCTCTTTATTATGGCGACAGCCAATAAGATGTCCGATTTCATGAATAGCTGAATATCTCCAACCACAATATGAGAACGAAGGCCAAATAATACAAAACGCAGTATTGTTTGTAGCATTGATTGCTTTTACCTCACCGCAAAGTGTTGATTTATTTATCATCAAGACGCAAATGTCAGCAGCATATTTTTCTCGCAACGTATGCACTTCGTCCATATAGCCATCATTTTGTGAACTAAATAAATTGAGTGATTCCGACCAGGTATGAGAACTTTCGTTATAATCAACCTGCCCCAAATACGCCAACTCTAAATGTGCATTTATGTTACTATTGGCAAAACTCTCATTGCCCTCGTTAATGTACCTATATGCTTCCATTTTCATATACTGTTGATATGGAGAATTCATCATCGTTAAGGCAGATGGTGTGTATAGGAATAGCACTCGGATTGTAGGTGTGGAACTTGGCCTTATGGATTCGACATCTCTGTGGCTGTTTTCGATATTACTATTGTCAACTATCTCATCGTATTCAGGCTCTAATGGAATGTCTGTTTCGTATCTGACAATTGCTGCTTCAGTCTCAGACATTGGAAGTATCTGAAATGTTCCTATAGATGACCTTATGTCGCCATGAATATTATTATCAAGAATAGATATATAAGCATGGCACTCGTAATCAGAAGACACGTAGTGAGCATATGTGTAACCCATATATTCTCGGCGGTATTTAATATATAACTCAACTTGTTCATTGTATAGAGAACATGACAAGGTGTCGGCGTCTTCTAATTTTTCTACGCTAACATCTAAAACTCTTCCCCATGTGAATTCAGGACGAGATATGATGTCGTTAAAACGCGCGATTGCTTCTTGGGATAATTGTCTTTTATCTTTCTGCTCCAATGAAAATGACGTTGCAGAAACGCCCATGGGCACAATAGTAAAAGCTATTAGTGGCACATAAAGTAACCTCAATATTTTTTTATTAATTGAACTCATTTTTTAAGTCGTTGTTATCTATCATTTGATTTAATGTTTCCTTGTATAAAGATTGTAAGCGATTATACTCCTCAACATATGCTATAAACATTGTAGAATCCCGTAAATATAAGTTATATGTAGAATGTATATCATTAGCAGAAACATTGTATTTTTGACAAATATCCTTACAACATATTTGAAAATCACCATATTTCTCAATGTCTTTTACATTTATGTACCGAATTTCAGGTTTTTCAATCCGTTTCCCCTCTTCAATTTCCCAAATGGATGTCAAGTCTTTTAAATCAATCCAGCGAACAGGTAATACGTAATATTCTTCGTTTGCTATTGTGCCGTTTAACAGATAATAATTTGTGCAATATCCCGGAAGTGCATGTGTTTTCGGATTCACATAGACTGCACTTCTAAATTCTCCGGATAGCGGCTGAAAATGTGCCCATTTCCAATCTACAAGAGCATATCCGTTATTTAAAAAAATATACGGAGATGTTCCTAAAACTTTTAGTTTTTCTTGGGCAAATGCTGCTAATATGGAATCCAGTTTTGTGGGGGTACATAAAACCAATCCATTTCCATAATAGAGTGTGATGAGATTCAATTTAGAATGATCAATAATGACAGAATCCACAATGGGTGAAACAAATACAGCATCTTGCATGTCAGGCAGTAATTTAATAATGGCCAGTTGTGTCTCTGGTACTTCATCATCAGGCAGAGGAGGATTTGTTGTATTTCTGCATGATGACCATAAAATTGTCGATATTGAGATGATAAAGAATAATAGTAATTTTTTCATAAAGAAGAAATTTTAGGTGGTATCTTTTTAATTATTTCGAAAAATTCATATCGTTACATAGTGTTGAGGCTATTCCGATACAAAAATACTATTTTTTTTTCATACACGCAACTGTGTAGCCATTGCGAAAGTTAAAAGCCCCATTTTATGTTTATTTTGTCACTTCAATTTCCCAAAAGCCTTCAACTCTTCTACTTCTGCGGATAATTCCTGAACAGCCTGAATCAACAGAGGGATTAGTTCCACATAATTCACGCTGAGATAGCCAGCTCCGTCTTTGTCCACCAATTCAGGAAACAATTTCTGCACCTCTTGTGCAAGCAAACCGTAGTGCTCACGCGTGAAATCAACATCGGAACTGAAATGCGGAACTTTGACTGTTACAGTATCCTCTACGATAACATCTTCAACCTGTTGCCACCGGAATTGAACAGGATGCAGTTCCTTGACTTTGCTTGTCGCCTCTGCCTTGATGCCTGTTATGTTAGTTTTCAATCGGGCATCTGATGTGTTGTTTAAGTTTGTTGCGTATATATTTCCGTTAATGTACGTGTTTCCATAAAAATATCCTGCATATCTTCCGGAAATTGTAGGCGTAGATTTATCGGTTGTACCACACACTCCTGCCCCATTGGGGTAGGTACTCGGATCTCGCAGTGTGCCATACACGCCGTAGTTCTTACCATTATTGGCATTACCAGCGATGCCATATACTCCGTAAGTGGTAACATTAGGATTCAGGTTCGTGTTTGATGGCGCAGCCTCGCCTTTAACTCCGACCATATAGCCACTCAGTCCCTTGCAGTAACCCATAACAGCAAACTTACCGTCGTTATGTGTGCCAGAAACAAACGAAGAATATATTCCATATTGGGAGCCGGAACCTGTGTTCCCGACTAATGAGCTATAAACATATAATCTTGCATTTGATAAACCGTTCGCGCCAATAGACAATTTAGATAAAGGTGCTGAACATTTTATACCCACATTGCCATTATCGGAAATCATTAGTTGAGCATTCATGCGTACGGAAAACATGCTTGTCGTCAAAAGCATTGAACATGCTAAAATTCTCGTCTTCATATTTCTTTTCATAAATTATAGTTATGCCATTTTTTACTGTGCATCAAACGCTCCTACGAGTGTCAGCGATCCGCTCTGGATCTCCAGACTATAAGAACCGGAGTTGGCGAGTTGCTCCATCGTGCCACCTACAAACTGACGATTAAGTACCTGCGTGCCTGCGCTGTTGCGAACGATAACCACTGCGCTGTTCGTGCCTGAGGTAATTGCCAGTGTGCGACCGCTGATGGTTGCACGGAAATCATTTGGATGAGGCGGAACATTCCCTTCTTGTTCTGGATTACTGAAAGGATCATCTCCTGGGATGAAATTGGATACTTCCAATAACTCAATTTCTACCTCATCATCTGAGGCAATGGTTTGTACATACGGAATGGCTAAAAGAAATAAACTTACGAAAAGCCATAAGAAATTTTTAGTTTTCATGATGTTTGTTTATTTGAAATTGTTGATTCTTGAAATTCGTGCTGAACGAACTACACTGCACTCGAAACCGAGTGCGATTCCGAGTGCAAAATTACAGATTTTTTTTCAATTATGCAAATTTTTGTGCACACATTTACTTGTTGACATGTTGCTGGAATTCAGCAGTTTGTCTGTTTTGCGTGTACACAATTAACTATGAGCTGGAAGATTTGGATGAAGAAACAGCTATTTGAAAAAGTTTTGTACGTAAATCATTGCCTTTGTTTCCCAGTTTGACGTTAAGTCTCGACTTGTATGTACGGATGCCTTTGCCATAGTGAAGAATCTTTGCTAATGCGTCATTGTTGAACTTATCCAATAACACCAACACACATAAACGCACTTCTTTTTCGTCCAACTGATAAACAGATTGTAGTTTATAAGCCAGCAAATAGAAATGGTGATTGGTAAAATCACATAATTCTTTATAATCTTTCCAACGAAGCTCCTTGTCCCAATTATCATATTGTCGTAAAAGCTCGCATGTGGCTTCAATATCTTGATAAATCTGTTGTTGGCGTGCCGTTAGTTGACGGTTCAGTTGTTCTTTTTCTTCCAGTTTTGCAGACACAAACGCTTGTACTTGTTGACGCTCTGTATTGATTTCCGACATTGTCTGTTCGCGTTTACTTTTGATACGATATGCAGAATGCCACTCTACTCCTCCAATTATGCAGAAAAGCAAAATAAATAATACAAGGTATAGGTAATGAGGACGCTTTATTAAGTCCTGGCGTAATATGGTTACTGCTTGAGCGAGACTTTCTTTCAATGGATCAAGAATTTCTTTATCAATATCTGATCTTTCTTCCGTACGCCGTAAACTTTCCTCATAACCTGCTGTACTGTCATTATAGATTATGATATGCAACATGTTATATCTGTCTTGTTGTGCTGCTTTTGGATGTGTCATCACGACATTAGCATAGTGTAGTGCTGAATCATATTGTTGCAAATGCCAGTATGCTTGTGCCTCAATCACATACCCCGTGGGTGCATAGTAACCTCGCGAATAAAGTTCGTGGGCTGCAATAATGGCAGAATCGTATGATGCCAGATTCTCATATAGGATAGCCTTTGTTTCCCACAACTTGGTGAGCACTTCGGGATTCAGGCACTCCTGTTCTATGCGATTCAACAATGCAAGTGTTTCATGATGCAACTTCTGCTCTGCAAGCTCCAGTGCCATGTCACTAATCGCGTAGTAGTATGCAGTAGTATCACCTGCCGTATGAAATGCCCTTGCCGATTGGTCATACATATTATATCCTAATCCGAACTCATCAATCAGATGACACATAGTTCCCATGTTGCTGTATATTCGCCCGAGGATATGGTAGTCGGTGAACCACGGCAGCGGCACAACGCGCTGAACATACGGGGCATGTGTGCCGCTGATGAAGGCCTGCATCGCCACGACTTGATTACCTCTGCTGCGGAGCAGCCTACCATAATAATAGCACGCACGCGCGTAGTCATCCGGATACACTATCCGCCACCAGCCCATTGTGCCGTACGCTTCAGCCAAAGCAAGGCTATCATCATAAGCCACGCCCTCGTTCACACGCAGGCTGTCAGCCACAGCAATAGTTCGCCGCGCCTCCTGCACCGACGCGACGTAAGCGGATGCATCCTGGCACACACATAGTATGCAGGATAGCAGAAGCGATATGTGAAAAAGGCGTGACACTACTGACGCAACAAGCAGCCCAGAGGACTGCTTGTTGATGAAAATCTCCAAATGCTTAGATTGCGTTGATCTCGTGGAGGATGTTCGTCGTCTTGGCTGTTGCGTCGTGCGAAGCCTTGAACAGAGCTTTCTCCTCGTCGTTAAGCGGGAGCTCAACAATCTTCTCGATACCATTGCGGCCGATGATGCACGGTACGCCGATCATGATGTCGTCGTAGCCATACTCGCCCTCGAGCTTAGCCGATGCGGGGATCAGGCGCTTCTGGTCATTGATGATAGCATCTACCATGAACGCAACGGATGCCCCCGGAGCCATCCATGCCGATGTGCCCAGCAGACCGGTCAGTGTTGCACCACCCACCATAGTAGCCTTAACAACCTCGTCGAGCTCCTCTGCACTCAGCAGGCTCGATACAGGCACTCCGCGATAGGCAGCAAAACGCTTCATCGGGATCATGGTCGTATCGCCGTGACCACCGATAACAAAGGCGTCAATATCGTGAGCGAAGCAGCCGAGCTTCTGGCTCAGGTAGTACTTGAAGCGGCTGGAGTCCAGTGCACCACCCATACCGATCACGCGGTTGCGCGGCAGACCCATAGCTTTCAGTGTCAGATAAGCCATCGTGTCCATCGGGTTCGATACAACGATGATGATAGCCTCAGGCGAGTGAGTCAGCACCTGAGTAGCTACGCTCTTGACGATACCGGCATTTACACCGATGAGCTCCTCACGCGTCATACCCGGCTTGCGGGGCAGACCCGAGGTGATAACAACTACATCCGAACCGGCGGTCAGACTGTAGTCATTCGTTACACCCTTAACTACGGTCGAGAAACCGATCGTCTGGGCGGATTGCATGATATCCATAGCCTTGCCCTCGGCAACGCCTTCCTTGATATCAATCAGTACAACTTCGCTGGCAATGTTCTTAACAGCGATCACATTAGCGGCGGTAGCACCTACGTTACCTGCGCCTACAACAGTTACTTTTGACATGTCTTTCGTTTGTATTTAGTAATTTATTATTTGTCCTTTTATTCTGCGCGTAGTATGCGCGCGTTCCTTAAATGTATGAAACCGCCTACAAAGTTACGGATTTTTTTTGATATTTGCAAGTTTTTCTTCGAAAAAAATGTTTTTTTGTAGCAAATAGAAATTTTTCAATGAAAAATATCATGCTTGCTCATCAAAATCCGTTACTATCAGTTGCCTGTCGCCGTTAGGCTGGGGTAGGATGCGTACATACACTGTATCATCCGGCAGCAGTTGCTCTATCATCTCCGGCCACTCGATGAAGCAGTAGTTGCCGGAATAGAGATACTCCTCAGCTCCCATATCCATCGCCTCACGGATATCCTTGAGTCGGTAGCAGTCGAAGTGATACACCTCGCCCTTATACGGGCTTTCCACGTCATACACATTAACGATGGCAAACGTCGGGCTGTTCACCACATCCGTTGTACCCATCTCATCACACAGGTGCTTGATGAACGTCGTCTTACCCGCACCCATCTGACCATCGAACGCAAACACCCGGTGCCCTTCATTCCGACTAAGCAGATCAAGTGCACTTACCTCCTGTCCTTGCTCATCAAGCAGCAACAGATCGTCTTTTTCGTCCATTTTGAGTGTATACGAATACATATTCTTGCTTTTCATTAAAATCTCAGCGCGTTATTTTAGCCTGAAAATACTCGTAAAGCATTGTACCTCTGCGTGTTCCGAGTATACTAATCCATTCGTCCTTTTCTGCCAAACCAGCGCGCTTCACAGAACCGAAATGTTGCAGTATCTTCTGCTTGGTTACTGCTCCAACTCCTTGAATATCATCCAATTCACTACTCACTTGCAGCTTACTTCTCTTCTTTTTATGGTACGTGATGGCAAATCGGTGCACCTCGTCTTGAATACTCGTCAGCAATCGGAAGGTCTCGCTGGTAACTTGCAGCCCAAACTCCATCGGAGGAAAACCGTAGAGTAGGGTTTGGGTGCGGTGCTTGTCGTCTTTCTTCAATCCGGCGATAGGTATATGTAGTCCCAACTGATCCTCCACTGCCTCACGTATAGCATGCATTTGTCCGATGCCTCCGTCAGCTATGATCAGGTTAGGTAGTTCCTCACCATTATCAATCATCCGTTGATACCGTCTTCTTACCACTTCGCGCATCGTAGCATAATCATCTTGTCCGACCACCTCTTTCACCTCAAATCGCTTGTAGTCGCTCTTGCTCGGCTTGGCTTTCTTAAACACCACGCACGCCGACACCGCACTCGATCCCTGGATGCTCGAGTTATCAAATGCATCAATCGTCATCGGCAACATCGGTAATCCGATTAGTTTCTGCAACTCGGTCAATATGCGAATTGCCCGTTGATCCGGATTAAGTTTGTCCGCTTGCTTCAATCTGTCCGCCTTATACTGCCTTACGTTCTGTTGTGCAAGATCAAGCAACTTCTTCCGATCACCCGAGGTGGCAATGTTGATCAGCAGATCATCGCCTACATAATCCGGTATGAACGGAACAAGGATATCTTTTGTTTGGCTATCCAGCAGTTCGCGCAGTGTAGTTATGCCCTGCGCCAGCAGTTCTTCGCGCGACTCATCCAGCTTGCGCTTGCACTCCAGTGTACGTCCTTGCACGATACTACCGTTGTGCACATGTAGCATGCTGATGTAGATCTGATCATCTTGCTCGTCGTAGCCGAACACATCCAGTTCGCTGATTGTGGTATTAGTGACCACCGTTTTGGTGCGGAACTTCTCCACCAGCAGGTACTGCTGCTTGACGCGTTCGGCTTCCTCGTAGCGCATCTGAGACGACAATTCCATCATCTGCTCCATCAGTTGCCGACTGATCTCATGCGCATCACCGCGGATGATCTTCTTGGCAGACTGAATAAATTCGCTGTACTGCTCATCCTGCACGCGCTGCTCGCATATACCGCAGCACTTCTTTATATGGTACTTAAGGCACACCTTGTACTTGCCCTTCTGCACCCCATCGGGTGTGACCGGTGAGTTGCACGTACGAATAGGGTAGAGCTTATGAATCAATTCGAGCACTGTGTCCGCAGCATTGGTGAAGCTATAGGGACCAAAGTACTCCGCACCTTGCCTGTCAACCTGACGCGTCTTGAAGATGCGCGGATAAGCCTCTTTCGTTATGCATATATACGGATAACTCTTGCCGTCCTTGAGCAGGATATTATAGCGCGGCTGATACTGCTTGATCAGGTTGTTCTCCAGCAGGAACGCGTCCTGCTCACTACCTACCACCACATACTTGATATCCGCTATATGCGCCACCAGTTGCCGCGTCTTGAGGGACACCTGATCCTTTACGAAGTAACTGCTTACGCGTCGTTTTAGGTTCTTGGCTTTGCCTACGTAGATCACCGTACCATCCTTATCCAGATGTTGATAGACACCCGGTTGTTCAGGCATGCGCTGAAGAATAGACGCAATATGTTCGTCTTTTGCGCTCATCGGTTTAATCTTTCGCGCTCTGTTGGTTCGTCCTTTGTGCTCGTGTTATAGAGTGCCGTGTACCAGATAGATTATTCATCTACCTCTATGCCCATCAGGCAATCCACCTCAACATCCGGCTCTTTCTCCTTCAGATATTTACGGCCATCCAAACCTTCCAGCTCGATCAGGCAGTTGACGTATAACTTCTTCACTCCCAGTTTACGCACCAGCTCAATGGCTGCCACCATCGAACCACCCGTAGCCAGTATATCATCATGGATCAGCACTACATCATCCGGACTGAGTGCATCCTTATGGATCTGGATGATATCCACGCCATACTCCTTTTCGTAACTGGCCTGAATGGTTTCTGCCGGCAACTTGTTGTGCTTGCGGATAGGTACGAATCCAGCGCCCAGTTCGATAGCAATAGCCGGTGCCAGAATGAAACCTCTCGACTCGATTCCCACCACCTTGGTGATGCCCTTGTCGCGGTACATCTCCACCAGCTTGTCGCGCATGAAGCGCAACTCTTCCGCATTGTCAATTATGGTTGTGATGTCCTTGAATTGGATTCCCGGCTTCGGGAAATCAGGCACGTTGCGTACATCCTGTTTCAGTTGTTCAATTGTCATATCGGTTGATCTTTATGGTTATCAATTTTATGCAATGTTCCACGTGAAACATTTCTGTCCTTTTTAAATATCAAATATCAAATGTCAACTACCTCCCCATCAGCACCAGTAGCACGCTGATATCATTGGGACTCACACCCGGTATGCGCGAAGCGTCGCCGATGGTCTTGGGTTGTAGTTTAGTCAGCTTCTGTCGCGCCTCAGTGGATAGCGACTGTAGTTCACCGTAGCGAAAATCAGCAGGGATCTTAATCGCATCCAATCGGTGCAGCTTGTCTGCCGCCATGCGTTCGCGAGCAATATAGCCGCTGTACTTAACATCAATCTCCACGCTATCGATGATCTCATCCATACGCGAACCAAAGCTATCTGCAACCAGCTTTAAATCCGGTGTGCAATCGATGATCATCCGTAGGTTAATAGCAGGACGGCACAACATTTCCCTAAGTGACCCATGCGCAGAGGATGCAGCGTAACCGTTCTGCTCAAGCAGCGACCGATAAACAGGATTGGTGCACGAGGTGGATTCGAGGTAGTCAAGCAGTATGCGCTTGGCTTCCTGCTTGGAGATATAATAATTGTAGCGGGTAGCATCTGCCAAACCTAACTCATAGGATCTTGTAGTCAGACGTTCATCAGCATTGTCCTGTCGAAGCAGGATGCGGTACTCGGCTCGCGAGGTGAACATCCTATATGGTTCATCTACACCCTTATGTGTCAGATCATCGATCAGTACCCCTATATAACTCTCATCACGCATCAGCACGAACGGCTTGCCACCGATAATATTCTGATGCGCATTGATGCCTGCCACTATACCTTGTCCTGCTGCTTCCTCGTAGCCCGTAGTGCCATTGATCTGTCCGGCAAAGAAAAGGTTGCGGATCAGCTTGGTCTCCAGCGTCTCGTGCAGTTGGGTGGGATCGAAATAATCATATTCGATAGCATAGCCCGGTCGGTACATAACGCAATGCTCCAGCCCGCGTACCGAGCGCAAGGCTTCGAGCTGGATCTGCCAAGGCATAGATGAACTGAAACCGTTGACGTAATACTCGTTGGAGTCAACACCTTCCGGTTCGAGGAATAGCTGATGTTGTTCCTTATCAGCAAAGGTGACAATCTTCGTTTCTATGCTTGGACAGTACCGAGGGCCTATGCTCTGTATCTGTCCGTTATAGAGTGGCGAATCGGGTAATCCGCGACGCAGTATATCATGCGTAGTTGGATTGGTATAGGTGATGAAACAGCTCATCTGCTTCAGTTCGCGGCGTACATCTGGCAGGTAACTAAACTTCTCCTCCGTCACATCGCCTTGCTGCTCTTGCATGGCAGCAAAATCAATGCTGCGCTTATCCAGACGAGCAGGTGTTCCCGTCTTCATCCTATGAGAAACAAACCCCAAACCAACCAACTGATCAGTGATACCCACACTGGCCTTTTCGGCTATTCGTCCGCCTGGAATCTGCGTGCGTCCGAAATGCAATAATCCCGATAGGAACGTACCATTAGTGAGGATAACAGCATGTGCACGAAAGGTTACTCCCAGGCGCGTCACCACACCGGCTACTACCTGATGGTCTATAACAATTTGTACTACTTCATCCTGCCAGATATGCAGGTTATCGGTCGTGGTCAGACTGTTGATCCACTGCCGGATGAACTGCTTGCGGTCGCTCTGACTGCGCGGACTCCACATAGCGGCACCCTTACTCTTATTGAGCATACGGAACTGGATTGCCGATAAGTCCGTAACGATACCCATCTGTCCGCCTAACGCATCTATCTCTCTGACTATCTGCCCCTTAGCAATACCTCCTATGGCAGGATTGCAGCTCATCTGTCCGATGGTGTTCATATCCATCGTGATCAACAGTGTGCGGCTGCCCAGATGGGCTGCAGCGGATGCTGCCTCGCAACCTGCGTGGCCAGCACCTACAACGATAATATCATATTCAAAATCAGCCATCTGTCAGTCAGATAGGGTATATGCTGTTACCGCCTGTGCCACTTCCATTCGCCATTGAGCGATGATGGATAAACGGACCGCATCTGCGGATGAAAAGCATCCTCGAAATAATGAATGTCAGCTATTCGGTTGGTTGCCCTGTCCCAGAGGATACCGCTTATATCAAACCGCAAGTTCTTGTCGATGTTATGATGCTTGACGTACGCATTACCGGCAACTGTCATGAACCGCCGTTTGTGCTCATCCACATACTGCTCGGGATTGACCTCGCCAAATGTGGTTGTGCGCGTCTTAACCTCCACGAACACAATGTGTTGCTTGTTCTCAGCTATGATGTCTATCTCGATGTTTCCCAGTCGCCAGTTGCGCTCGCGAATCTTGTACCCATGTTTGGTCAGATACTCGCAAGTAGCATCCTCGCCCATGTGACCTATGTCGTTATGTAGCGCCATAGCTGTTAGCGTTTACTTGCTTCGTCTGCGCACGAATCGTTTCTTCGGTTCGGTATCAGTAGGCGCAGCATTGATGAGTGTTATAGCCTGCTCTTGCGTCATATGCTCCACATCGGTGGATTTAGGGATGCGGTAATTCGTTTCGCCCTGCTTGATGTACGCGCCAAAGCGTCCGCGCAACACCTTGATCTCGCCCCAATCATGAATGGGCAGCGCAGCGTTCTGCTTCTGTTCCACGAGAGCTACGGCATCCTCCAATGTCATGCTGAACGGGTCTTTGCCTTTGGGTAGGGATGCGAATGTTTTGCCGATGCGTACGTAGGGGCCGAACTTGCCATCAGCCACTATCACCTCTTCGCCATTATGCATACCCAGCGTGATTGGCAGTGCCTGTGCAAACAACTCCAGTGCCTCGTCGAGCGTTATGGTGAAGATCGATTGACCTTTCTGCAACGATGCAAACCGCGGTTTATCGCCATCGGTATTACCGATCTGCACGCAGGGGCCATTCTTCGTGATACGCACTATAACCTCCTCACCCGTCTTCGGATCAACACCCAGTGTGCGCCCGGCAATCTTGCCTGTCGGCACTTGACTGATCAAGGGATGGAAGGTCTTGTAGAACTTGTCCACAATGTTCGTCCACTCGGCTTTTCCTTCGGCTATACGGTCAAAGTTCTCTTCCTCTTTGGCGGTGAAATCGTAACTTAGTATAGCGGGGAACTGCTCAACGAGGAAATCATTCGTTATGCGTCCCAGATCGGTTGGCAGCAGGCGTTGCGACTCTGCGCCTACGTTCTCTTGCTGTTTCTTTTCTGCTATGCTTCCGTTCTTTAGGGTCAGGGTGGTAAAGGTGCGTTTCTTGCCTGGCACATTTCCACGCTGCACGTAGTCGCGCGCCTGGATTGTCTCTATGGTAGTGGCGTACGTTGACGGTCGTCCTATCTCCAGTTCCTCCATCTTCTTGACCAACGTGGCTTCGTTGTAGCGTGACGGCGCGGCGGTGAAGCTCTCGCGTGCTATGCTCTTGTCCAGTGTGAGCATAGCACCTTCGTTCATGGCGGGCATCAGTCCGGCTGCTTCCTGCTCGTCGTCATCATCATTAGATTGTACGTACGCACGCATGAACCCGTCAAACAGCACCACCTCACCGCTGGCCACGAACAGATAAGGCGCCGCAGGTGTGGCGATCTCGATACGAGTCTGCTCCAGTTCGGCATCAGCCATCTGCGAGGCAATGGTACGTTTGCGGATCAGGTCGTACAGCTTGCGCTCATCCTCGTTGCTGCCGGCTGTCACATGATTGATGTACGACGGACGGATAGCCTCGTGCGCCTCCTGTGCGCCCTTGCTGGTGGTGTGGTAGTTACGCGCCTTGTGGTACAGATCGCCGTAGGTTTCGATGATCTGCTTCTTGGCGGTGCCTATAGCTAATGATGACAGGTTGACCGAGTCTGTACGCATGTACGTTATATGTCCCGCCTCATAGAGCGATTGCGCCAGGCGCATCGTTTTGGCTACGGGAAAATGCAACTTACGCGCAGCCTCCTGCTGTAGCAGAGAGGTGGTGAACGGCGGTGCCGGTGTGCGATGTACCGGACGCTTCTGGATAGATTGAATGGTGAATGTAGTGTTCACGCAAGACTGCATGAACGCACGTGCCTCCTGTTCAGTAGCAAAACGATGGTTAAGCTCGGTGTGCAGAGTCACCTTTTCGCCTTGCTGGTCTTGGCCGATGAAGTCGGCAGACACCTTGAACTGCGCGGTAGGCACGAAGGCTTCGATCTCCCGCTCACGCTCCACCACCAGACGTACAACCACCGATTGTACACGTCCGGCACTCAGTCCAGCGGCTACCTTGCGCCACAGTACAGGGCTGAGCTCAAAGCCTACTATACGATCCAGCACGCGGCGGGCTTGCTGGGCGTTAACCAGGTTATAATCAATGTCGCGCGGATGAGCCATGCCTTCCTTGACAACATCTTCGGTAATCATGTTGAAGGTCACACGCCGGGTCTTCTCAGGTGTGAGATGAAGAACCTCCTTCAGATGCCATGCTATAGCCTCTCCTTCACGGTCTTCATCGGATGCCAACCATACGATATCCGCGTTGTTGGATTCCTTGCGAAGATTGTCGATCAGGTGCATCTTGGACGGCTCCAACACATAGTTGGGAGCATAGTTGTGCTCAAAATCAATGCCGATATTATGCTTTCCCGCACCTTCAATGTCACGAATATGCCCCTGCGAGGAGAGCACTTGGTAGTCCGATCCAAGAATCTTTTTAATCGTTTTGATCTTGGAAGGAGACTCTACAATTACTAAATTTTTACTCATTTACGCTACTGTATCAGAAAAACGGCTGCAAATATACAACAATTTTTCTAAAAAAGCAAATAGTTTGCGATTTTTTTATCTTGTTTTGCCAAAAATTGGAATTGTGCAATATTTGTTGTAACTTTTTCATAAAGTCATGTCAAGGTTCGCGTTTTGCTATGACGAGTTTGCGATATGCTCGTTTTTGGGGTGACGGAAATGGGTTAGACAAGGGTTGGGCACGATTTTTGTTAGTATTTTTAAGGTGAAATACACCGAAATTAAGGTGAAAATTAAACAGATTAAAGATATGGTACACGAAATTACTGATTCAAACCTTAAGGATTTGTTGGCAGAGGGCAAACCCTTGGTAGTGGATTGCTGGGCACCATGGTGTGGACCGTGCAAGATGATGCACCCTGTGATTGACGAGTTGGCAGCCGACTATGACGGCAAGGCTATCATCGGCAAACTGAATGTGGACGAGAACCCTGATACATGCGAGCAGTTCGGCATCATGAATATCCCCACCATTCTGTTCTTCAAGAACGGCGAGTTGGTGAATCGTAGCGTCGGCTACACGCCCAAGCCTCCCCCCCTGCCGCTGGTAGAGTCCATCCTTTAAGCGCGTAGCAAAAGGCGCGGGTCTGGTAGCTCAGTTGGATAGAGCAACAGCCTTCTAAGCTGTGGGTCCCGGGTTCGAATCCCGGCCGGATCACATTAATAGTTGAAAGTTGAAAGTTGAAAGGTACTTCTTGAAACTCTAAACTTTAAACATCAAGAATATGCGTCAACTTAAGATTACTAAATCAATCACCAATCGCGAGTCGCAATCGCTGGATAAGTTCCTTCAGGAGATCGGCCGCGAAGACCTTATCTCCGTAGAAGAAGAAGTTGAACTGGCAGGTCGTATCCGCAATGGCGATATGGCAGCCCGCGAACGGTTGGTGAATGCCAATCTCCGATTCGTTGTTTCGGTAGCCAAGCAGTACCAGAACCAGGGATTGAGTCTTCCTGACCTTATCAACGAAGGCAACGTCGGTTTGATCAAGGCCGCAGAGAAGTTCGATGAGACACGCGGATTCAAGTTCATCTCTTATGCCGTGTGGTGGATCCGTCAGGCTATCCTGCAAGCTCTGGCCGAGCAGGCACGTATAGTGCGTCTGCCCCTTAACCAGGTAGGTTCGCTTAATAAGATACAGAAAGCCTATTCCCGTTTCGAGCAGGAGTTTGAGCGTCGTCCGTCAGCCGAGGAGCTGGCGGAAGAGTTGGATATGCCGATCGATAAGATCGCCGAGGTGCTACGTATGCAAGGTCGTCATGTCAGCATGGATGCTCCGTTTGTGGACGGCGAGGATAACAGCCTCATCGATGTTATGGAGAACCACGACTCGCCACGTGCCGACCGCGGACTGATCAGCGAATCGTTGACCAAGGAGATCGACCGCGCATTGGCCACCCTGAGTGAGCGTGAGCAACGCATCATACGTAAGTTCTTCGGCGTGGGAGAGAACTTCAAGCAGGAGAAAACCCTTGAAGAGATCGGTGAGGAGGAGGGGCTAACGCGTGAGCGCGTGCGCCAAATTAAGGAAAAAGCCTTGCACAACTTAGCCCAGAACTCGCGAAGCAAAGTATTGAGGACGTATCTCGGATAATATACAATTGGTGAATGGCGAATAAGCGCAAGATCATAAATGACCCGGTATTTGGGTTTATCTCTATACCGAACGAATTTATTTACGACGTTCTACAGCATCCTTATGTGCAGCGTCTGAATCGCATACGACAGCTTGGGTTGTCGTATGTCGTTTATCCGGGTGCCCAGCATAGCCGCTTTCTGCACTCGATAGGAGCCATGCATCTGATGAGCGATGCTATTGCATCGCTTAGGCAGAAAGGTGTAGATATCACTCCCGCCGAAGCGGATGGTGCGATGATCGCCATCCTGTTGCATGACCTTGGTCATGCGCCGTTCTCGCATGTCATGGAGCACACGCTCATCGACGGTATAACCCATGAAGAGGTGTCGCTGATCATGATGCAGGAGATCAACCGTGAGATGAACGGGGCACTCGACACGGCGATAGCTATCTTCCGCAACACCTACTCCAAACACTTCCTCCACCAACTCATATCCTCCCAACTGGATATGGATCGAATGGATTATCTCTGCCGTGACTCGTTCTTCACGGGTGTGACCGAGGGTAGCGTGGCATCTGCACGCATCATCAAGATGCTCAATGTCGTTGATGACCGCCTGGTGATCGAGGCAAAAGGCATTTATTCGGTTGAGAAATTCCTCGTTGCCCGCCGGCTGATGTACTGGCAGGTCTATCTGCATAAGACATCTGTTGCAGCCGAGCAGCTGCTCATCAAGATTCTGGCGCGCGCCAAGCAACTCGCTAACGATGGCGTAGATCTCTTCTGCGCACCGGCACTCCATTACTTCCTCTACCAGCACCTGACTGGCGAGACATTCGCGCAGGACAGTTTTGCCCTGCAGCAGTACGCCCTATTGGATGATGCGGATATACTGTCGGCTATCAAGGCTTGGCAGGCACATCCGGATACCACACTCCGTCTGCTCGCCGAAGCATTTGTCAACAGGCGCCTGTTCAAGGGCAGACTACTGTCCGAACCCCTTTCTATACAAGAACGCGAGGAACTAAAGTTGCAGTATGCAGAACGCTTTGGGATATCCAAGAGCGAGGCGGAGTACTTCTTCGTGGAGCATGTATCCACCTCCAACACCTACTCTGAAAAGGACGATAGCATCGATATTCTGTACAACGACGGTACAGTCCGCAATATTGCCGATGCGTCCGAAATGCTCAACTTGCAAACCCTCACATACAAACCCAGAAAACTATACTTGTTCTATTACCTGATGCAATGAATTTTACCGCACAACAAATAGCAGCTTTTGTGGGAGGCAAACTGATCGGCAACCCCGATGTACAGGTGCAGGACGTTGCGCCCGTAGAGTCAGCGCAACCGCATCAACTCTCCTATATTACTGAGGAGAAGTACCTCCACTTCCTCGCTACAACTAAGGCAGGCATCGTGCTTATCACCGATAGTCTCATTTCAGATGAGTCCTTGTCAACTAAGGCAACATTAGTTGCGGTACCCAATGCCCGTCAGGCGATAGGCCTGTTACTGCAAGGCGTGGCGGAGTTCCTCCGTCCGCGCAAGAATGGTATCGAACAGCAGTCGTTTGTGGCTGAAGGTGTCGTACTTCCTGAAGATGCATACGTCGGAGCCTTCGCATATATAGGCAAGGGTGTCAAGCTCGGCAAGGGCGTGCAGATTTACCCGCAGGCGTATATAGGCGACAACACCACTATTGGCGACAATACGATCATCTATGCCGGTGTGAAGATCTATGATTATTGCACCATCGGCCGCGACTGCATCATCCACTCCGGATGCGTGATCGGTGCTGACGGCTTCGGCTTTGAGCCGGATGAACAGGGCGTGAACCGCAAGATTCCACAGATAGGTACCGTAGTTATCGAGGATGATGTGGAGATTGGTGCTAACACCACCATCGATCGCGCCATGATGGGCGAGACACGGGTCAAGAAGAACGTGAAGATCGACAATCTCGTGCAAGTAGCTCATAACGTGCAGGTGGGTGAATCCTCCTTCCTCTGCGCACAGGTAGGCATAGCCGGCTCCACCACCATGGGACATCACTGCATCATGGCCGGTCAGGTAGGTGTAGCAGGACATATAACCGTGGCAGACAATGTGATCTGCGGTGCGCAGACCGGCGTGGCCGGTTCGATCCGCCAGGCTGGCACCTATCAGGGTTCCCCCGCTATCGATGCCATGAATTGGCGGCGCTCGTCCGTTGTATTCAAGCACCTGCCCGAGGTGCAGCAGCAACTTAACCAACTCACTAAAAACAAATAACAACACGTGAAGCAACATACATTAGCTCAACCCTTTACGGTTGAGGGCAAGGGATTACATACCGGCGTTTACGCCCACGCTACCTTCTCTCCGGCAGCGGAGAACTTCGGTATCCGTCTATGCCGCATCGATCTGCCCGACCGCCCAACCCACCACGCGTATGCCGATTATGTGTCGGCCACCGAGCGTGGAACAGTACTGGAGCATGGCAGTTGGCGTATATCCACTGTGGAGCACGCCCTATCAGCCCTTTATGCCTTAGGAGTGGACAACTGCCTGATTGAGATTGATGGCCCGGAAATGCCCATATTGGACGGTAGTGCAATGCCGTTCGTGCGCGCTATACAAGGAGCAGGCATCGCGGAGCAGAATGCCGATGCCGACGTATATATAGTCAACGAACCCATCGAATATATCTCCGAACATGGCAATCGTCTGCTGCTCATGCCGTGCGATAGCTATCAGGTGGAGGTGCAGGTGTGCTATCCATCGCAGATCCTCAAACGTCAACGTGCCGAACTCAAAGACCTAAAGGATTATGCACATGAGGTGGCATCAGCGCGCACGTTCTGTTTCGTTCGCGAGATAGAGCCGCTGCTACGTCTCGGACTCATCAAAGGCGGTGACCTAAAGAATGCACTTGTCATCTACGAGACACCTATGTCGCAAGAGGGACTTGACTACCTTACTGACAAACTCGGTCAGCCACGATTGGATGCGACCAAGCTCGGCTATCTGTCGCCCATACACTACCACAACGAGCCGGCACGCCATAAGCTGCTCGATATAATTGGTGATCTGTCGCTCATAGGCTGTCGTCTGCAGGCACGTATCTATGCCGAGAAACCCGGGCACACCTTCAATACTTCCTGTGCCCGACAACTCCGCAACAAGATTTACCCAAAGCAGATATAAGTTCTTATGAATCTTAAATTTTTAAATCTTGAAATTTTAAATTAGTAATTTTGGTGAATATGATACATCCCTTAGCCTGTGTTGACCCCGCAGCGGTCATCGACCCGACCGCCGAAGTAGGTCCGTTCGCATATATTGAAGGTAACGTACACATAGGTGCGCGCACCAAGATCATGGCAAACGCCACCGTCCTTAGCGGCGCACGTATAGGTGCTGACTGCACGGTCTTTCCGTCGGCTGTCGTAGGTGCTATACCGCAGGATCTTAAGTTCCGCGGCGAGGACACCCTTGCCATCATCGGTGATCACACCGTGATCCGCGAGTGTGCCACTGTGCATCGCGGTACTGCCAGCAAAGGACAGACCGTTGTCGGCAACCACTGCCTAATCATGGCGTATTCCCACGTAGCGCATGACTGTCTGCTTCACGACCATATCATTCTATCCAACGCCACACAACTGGCCGGGGAGGTTGTGGTGGATGACTATGCTATCCTTGGCGGCGGCTCGCTCGTGCATCAGTTCACGCATGTGGGCGCGCACTCTATGACACAAGGTGGCACTAAGGTCAACAAGGACATTCCGCCTTACGTGATAGCTGCACGCGAACCCGTGTCGTTCTGCGGCATCAACTCCGTTGGACTCAACCGCCGTGGCTTCTCGCGTGAGCAGATAGCCGCTATCCAGGACACATATCGACTCATCTATATGTCCGGACTGAATGTCTCGCAAGCACTGCAACAGATTAGCGACACACTCCCAGCCTCACCCGAACGTGACGAGATAGTGAACTTCATCACCACCTCACCGCGAGGTGTCATCCGTGGCACAATCTAATCTTGAATTTTGAATCTTAAATTTTGAATTATATATGGAAGAGCGCAGTTTAAATTTCATTGAGCAAATCGTAGAGAAAGACCTTGCAGAAGGCAAGAACGACGGACGTATTCAGACCCGTTTCCCGCCCGAGCCTAACGGCTATCTGCATATCGGTCACGTCAAGGCTATATGCATGGATTTCGGTATTGCCGAGAAGTACAACGGCGTATGTAATCTCCGTTTCGATGACACCAACCCCGCCAAGGAGGATACGGAGTACGTAGATACCATTGAGCGCGACATCCGCTGGCTCGGATTCAAGTGGGGGAAGATCTTCTATGCTTCTGATTACTTTGATGCCCTCTACGACCTGGCTATCCGCTTTATCAAGGAAGGAAAGGCGTATGTTGATGAGCAGATGCCCGAGCAGATCGCCGAGCAGAAAGGTACACCTACCGAACCCGGTGTGGCTTCGCCGTACCGCGATCGTCCTGTCGAGGAGAATCTTCGTCTCTTCCAAGCCATGCAGAACGGCGAGATAGAGGAGGGTAGGATGGTGCTCCGTGCCAAGATCGATATGGCTAACCCGAACATGCACTTCCGCGATCCGATCATGTACCGCATCATCACATCGCATCCGCACCACCGTACAGGACGTAAGTGGAACGTCTATCCGATGTACGACTTCGCACACGGACAATCCGACTACTTCGAGGGCGTGACGCACTCGATCTGCACACTGGAGTTCGAGGTGCATCGGCCGCTATATGACTATTTCCTCGACCAGATCACGGGCGAGAACTTCTGCGGCTTGTCGCCTTACGGCCCGGATTATCGTCCCAAGCAGCGCGAGTTCAACCGACTGAATATCACCTACACCGTGATGTCTAAGCGTAAGATGCTCCAACTCGTCAAGGAAGGACTCGTCGCCGGTTGGGACGACCCACGCATGCCGACCGTCTGCGGCCTGCGCCGACGCGGATATACTGCCACCTCCATCCGAGAGTTCATGGATAAGATTGGCTACACCAAGGTCGAAGGAATGATCGACGTCGGTCTGTTGGAGCACACGATCCGCGAGGATCTGAAGGAGAGCGCACCGCGCGTTTGTGCGATCTTTGACCCCGTCAAACTCGTTATCACGAATTACGAAGGCAACGGAGAAATCATCACCGCTGAAAATATCGATGGCATCGAAGAATTGGGCACACGCGAAATGCGGTTCGGTCGTGAGCTGTGGATCGAGCGTGGCGACTTTCTGGAGCAGGCAGATAACAAGTTCTACCGTCTGAGCCCTGACGGACGTGAGGTACGTCTCAAGGCTTCGTATATCATCCAAGCTACCGGCTGCGACAAGGATGAGAATGGCAACATAACAACCGTTTATGCTACCTATGATCCTGAATCGAAGTCAGGTACAGAGGGCGGTAACCGCAAGACCAAAGCTACCATCAACTGGGTAGAGTGCAGTTCGGCATTGGATGCTGAGGCTCGTCTCTACGACCGTCTGTTCGCTTGCGAGAACCCAAGCGCTGAGGAAGGCGACTTCCGTGATCTGCTCAATCCTGACAGTCTCGTTGTTAAGAACATTAAGATTGAGGGTTCGTTGCGTAGCGAACTGCATGCACCTGTCATCGTGGATGGAGTAGAGCAGGAGAATCACTACCAGCTCCTTAAGCAAGGTTACTTTGTGGTTGATCCTGACACTACAGTTGATCATCTCGTGCTCAACCGCACCTGTTCACTAAAGGACAACTACCTCAAGTAGTTTAGAGTTGAGTGTTTAGAGTTTAAGGGATGGCAGGCAATCAACAACTATATTGCATCTTCCGCCGAAAATGGGTGGCAGCTACGCCCGAGGAGCAAGTGCGTCAGTCGTTTTTGCACGGCTTGGTGGAGCAGTATGGCTATCCACAGTCACTCATAGCCGTTGAGGCACAGATAGCCGTTGGGGCAGGAGTGACCAAGCGTTGCGATGCAGTTGTTTACACGCGCACCTTGCAGCCGCTCATGCTCCTTGAATTCAAAGCAGAGCATGTGGCCATTACCCCTGATGTGCTCGATCAAGCTGCTGTGTATAACACCACCGTGCATGCGCCCTACCTCATCCTCAGCAATGGCAAACAGATGGTGGTGGCACATATTGATGACGAACGAAAGATCACATTCTTAAACCATATACCTGCATGGAGTCAGTTATTACCCTGAACGAGGCTATCGACACAGCCGCCTTCTATGGCGTGAACAACGCAAACATCCTCTGCATAAGCAACCAGCACCCGGGTGTGCGTGTTGTGGCGCGTGGCTATAACATCAAGGTCACCGGAGCTGAAGAGGCTGTCAAGCGTTTCACTCAGGTCGTGGAGCGCTGCGAAGAGGTATGCCTCCGCCGCGGTTCGCTCAATGAGGCAGCTATACTCGAACTGATTCATGGCTCGTCGCCGGACGCCGTCACCCATGAGCATCTTATCCTGCATGGGGTAGGCGGCAAACCCATCTTGGCACGTTCAGTTAACCAACGCAAACTGGTAGACGGATTCCAGACTAACGACCTCTTGTTTGCCGTTGGTCCAGCAGGTTCAGGTAAGACCTATACGGCTATCGCACTGGCCGTCAAGGCGTTGAAGAACAAAGAGGTCAAGCGCATCATCCTCTCTCGTCCTGCAGTAGAAGCAGGCGAGAAGCTGGGTTTCCTGCCCGGTGATATGAAGGAGAAGATCGATCCGTATCTGCAACCTCTATACGACGCCTTGCAAGACATGATTCCCGGCACTAAGCTGCAGGAGTATATGGAGCGTGGCACTATTCAGATCGCGCCGCTGGCTTTCATGCGCGGACGCACACTCTCCGATGCCGTTGTTATCCTCGATGAGGCGCAGAACGCTACTGTCCTGCAACTTAAGATGTTCCTCACCCGTATGGGCATTGGTAGCAAGATGATTGTGACCGGCGATCTCACACAGATCGACCTGCCTACCTCCCTACGTTCCGGCCTCTCCGACGCCATGACACGTCTCAAGGACATCAAGGGCATACAGATCGTGCAGTTCAATCAGAAGGATATAGTCCGTCATCACCTCGTTACTCATATCGTCAAAGCTTACGCTGATTAAATCCGTCCTGACCTATGCTGATTAATACGTACTCCGCCGCATCCGTCGGCATCGATGCTGTCATAGTCACCGTTGAGGTGCATGCAACGCCCGGTTATGATTTTACGCTGGTCGGTCTGCCCGACGTAGCGGTCAAGGAAGGTCATGAGCGTATTCAGTCGGCTATACAGGTGTCTGGCATCCGTCTGCCGCAACGTCAGTACACGATTAACATGTCGCCCGCCGACCTCAAGAAGGAGGGTGCGGCGTTCGACCTCACCCTGGCTATCGGCCAACTGGCAGCCACGGAGATCGTGCAGAGTCGTTTGCTCTCGCAGTACCTGATCATGGGCGAACTCTCGCTCGATGGCCATATTCGCCCTATCCACGGCTGCCTGCCTATTGCTTTAGCGGCGAAGAACAACGGCTTCCGTGGTGTCATCGTACCCGCTGAGAACGCCAATGAAGCGGCGGTGGTTGATGGATTAGAGGTCTATGGCTTTGAGTCCCTGACGGACGTTATTGCTTTCCTCAACGGCACCACGCCGGCCGAGCCGGCACGTGTGGATGTTGACGAGCTGCTCAGCACCTACGCATTCCCTGCGGATATCGACTTTTCTGAGGTGCGCGGCCAGCAGGAGGTGCGTCGTGCCATTGAGATAGCCGCAGCAGGCGGACACAACATCATCATGATAGGCCCGCCGGGTGCCGGCAAGTCGATGATGGCCAAGCGTATCCCTACCATCCTGCCCACCATGACCCTGAGCGAAGCTCTGGAGACGACGAAGATCTACTCCGTCTCCGGTAAACTCCGCAAGGCTACAACGAACTGTCAACTGTCAACTGTCAACTCTCAACTCGCATCCCTCATAGTCCAGCGCCCCTTCCGCTCACCCCATCATACCATCACCGACGTCACTCTCGTAGGTGGGGGTAACAACCCGCAACCCGGTGAGGTTAGCCTCGCCCATAACGGTGTTTTATTCCTTGACGAGCTGGCTGAATTCAAGCGATCGGCACTGGAGGTGCTGAGGCAGCCACTGGAGGATGGACATATAACGGTGGCACGTAATAAGCTGTCGGTGGATTATCCTGCGCACTTCATGCTTGTGGCGGCTATGAACCCCTGTCCGTGCGGACACTACGGCGATTTGAAGCATCCGTGCACCTGCACGCCGGCGCAGCGGCATCGGTACATGAGCCGCATCAGCGGGCCGCTACTCGACCGTATAGATATCCAGTGTCATATTGATGCCGTCAGCTACGACGATCTGCGCAGCAAGGCCGATGGCGAACCATCCGCCAACATCCGCGAACGGGTGTGTCGGGCGCGTGAGATCCAGACCGACCGATTCCGCGGTACATCCGTCCACTGCAATGCACAGATGACTTCTGCTATGGTGCGCCGCTATTGCCGACTCGATGAAGCTGCCGAACAGCAGTTGCGTATGGCTATGGAGTTGTACGGCCTGTCCGCTCGTGCCTACGACCGCATTCTTAAGGTCGCACGCACCATCGCCGACCTCGATGCCGCCGCCCATCCCGAACAGCCTGTCACCGGCACCCTCAGCACCTCCCATCTGCTGCAAGCCATACAGTTCCGCCAACTCGACCGGGCCGACTGGGGGGAGTAGCTGCTTTCACCTAAGCATCAGCAGAAACCTTTGATTCGGATGCGTTCGCCGTCCTGACGGTTCAGACGCTCCTGATCGCAGGCTTTGCTGATTAGCGACATATCCAGTTCATCCGTATCATGCAGAATATTGCTTACAAGTTGCTTGCGGGCGATGTTCTCAATCTGCCTGCCGCTGAAGTCGTACTTCGATGCGAGCACGCGCGCTCCTTCCTCACTCAAATTAGGCAGCATAGCCTGATATATAACGGCTTTCCTCGGCTGTCGGTTTCAGGAACTCCACCTTGTAGAGGAACCGGCGGTCGAACGCCCCATCAAGGTTCTGCGTGAGGTTGGTGGTGGCAATGAGGATGCCGTCCAGCGTCTCCATCTCCTGCAGGATGATGTTCTGCATGGTGTTAGCCATCTGATCCACAGCGTCACGCATCTGCGTCAGGCGGACACTCAGCAGCGCATCCGCCTCGTTCAGAAGGAGGATAGGCGTCTGCTCGCAGCTCTTGCATAGACGACTGTAGCTGGTGAAGACCTGCTTCACATTCTTCTCGCTCTCGCCTACGAACTTGTCGCGCATATGCGACATATCAACCTGCATGATGTCGCGACCTGTCTTGCGGGCGACTTGCAGCACGGTTTCCGTCTTGCCCGTTCCCGGAGCGCCGTAGAACAGGCAGGCAAAACCCTTGCGCATGCCGTGTGCGGTCAGACTTTTCTGTACGTGCGCGAACTTTTCCGGCATGAGTAGCTCTTCCAACTCGCTGATCTGTTGCTCGGTTTTGCTTGGGTAGAACAAGGCTTTCTTGCTGATAGTGCTGGCATTGATTACACCTCGCTTGGCACTCTCCATCAGCTTCGGGCATAGTTCGCTCATCAGTTCTTTGGCGGCACGGTGCGACAGACACCACTCTTGGTCGCGGGCTATGGCTCCGCCGGCAGGTTCGAGTATGGACTGCTTGAGTAGCACGTGGTTACCCTGCGTGAACTGACGGATGGCGCGCCAGCCTACGCGTATAGGAAAGACCTGACGCAGATCGTCCGGTTCAAGCGTAGCATTACGGTTGAAGAAGAAATCCGTGCAAACGCGAACAAGCAGTACCCAGGCATCCTTGTCAAGCTGGTACTCATTGAGCTGCCGGCAGAAAGCCAGTTGGGGATTGCTGCTTATGATTGCGTTGAGTGTGTTGTACAGCTCTTCATAATCAATGTCGCCCGAGTAATAGGCACTCTGCACCTGGCTTATTTCATGGAATAGGTTTTCCCCGTCCATATTGCTGTAGTCCATCGGCTCTACGTCATGGTTGTCACGGAAGGCGTTGATGGCATTGGCAGGGATATAATACACGCAGTTGTTCTTGCTCCGGTGTTCGCCTATGTAGTGCCGGCTGATCAGTTCCTTTATCTGATCATAACACGCCAGAACGGATATATTGGCGCAGGTCAGATGCCTTGCCAGGTCTTTCGTCTCAATCTCGGAATCCGGATAGGCATTTACCATTAGTGAGAGCATGACAGCCTGTAGCGGCGTCAGGTTCAGCCGCTCGCCGAGAGCCTTCGCATAAGGTACAACCTTCGGCAGAAGCACGACCTGCTTGGGTGATCCGTTGCCCTTGGCTTCTTCTGCTATGCGTTCCATCAGATCCAGCAGACGCAGACTGCTCACATCATTTTTTTTTGTTCTTGTCATACTATTATCCTCCTTTTTTTAACAATTTCATTTTTCACATCTTTCGCCGCAAATATAATATGGAAGCGTTAATCTAAAAAATAGAAGTTCCATTTTTTTGCATTTTGCCCCGTTTTGGGCATCTTTTATTTTGGAAATGCAAACATGACTTTGCAAAACTGCGCAAATACGATGAATCTTCATGAAATATCTTTGGGAAATTTGCAAAGCACAAAATGTTCATCGTATATTTGCAGTCGAGTTCGAGAAATGTGCCTAAACTGAAAAAAGCGACAGGTTTTTCATAGCTTTTTGCAAACGATTGATTGATAGCACCTTCGGTGCCGTCTAAATGTCGCTACTTTTGAGGATGCCCAATAAATGGAAATTGCGCATTCTCGACATAGCTTATCAAATATTTATTATTATATAGAGGGGCTTCACAAATTTGAGGCCTCCAAATCATTAACCGTTTAAACATTTTATCTATGGAAAAGATTCAATTAGTCAATCAGGAGGAGAACAACCTCCGCATTGTCGAACATCTTGACATGCAAAGTCTGCCTGAGCCGCTTCAGCAGATGCTGAGCATGGCAGCAACGCCGGAAGAGCAGGACATCCTGCTGATGGCGACGCTCACAGCCGTGAGCGCGTGTGTACCTAATCTGTACTTCCGTTATGGTCCTACAGGCAAGAAGTACTTCGCCAACCTGCAATGCTTCATCCTCGCAGCCTCCGCCAGCGGCAAAGGAATCGCCAATCAGGCGCTGGAGATGGTGCGCGTAGTGGATGAGCAGTATCCGCTGCTCATCTCCGGCGACAGCACGCTAGCGGCATGGTTCAATGCCCTTGAGGAGCAGAACGGCTGCGGCTACATGCATGAGTCAGAAGGTTCGGTCATTACGGACATCTGGCGCAGTTCGGCGGCGAACTACAACACTGCCCTACGCAAGGCAGCCGAACATGAACCCGTCAGCCGCAACCGCTGCTATGGCAGTGCGGAGATCGGTTGTCCGCGGCTGTCGATGCTGCTCACCGGCACGTACAACCAGTACAGGCATCTTGTGCCGAGTGTGGAGAACGGCTACTTCTCGCGTCTGCTGGCACTCTGCATCCGCGAGACCCATCCGTTCAACAGACGTTATGTGTCCGCCAAGGCGACGCAAAGCTCCATCCCGCAACAGGTCGGACGGCAGTTGATCCGCTTGTATGAGTACCTGTTGAGTGCCGGCTACCATGAATGGTCGCTAACCGATGCGCAAAAGAATCGCCTTGGCGAACATCTGGAAACGGAGTACGCAACGCTGATCAGTCTGCTGGGCGAGAACTTCCACTCGGCGGTGGTGAGAATGGCTGTGCAAGTGGAGAGAATAGCGATGATACTCTCTGCCATGCGCATGGCAGATAAGATATCAGAAGTCAGAAATCAGAAGTCAGATTTTTTGTGTACGGATGCGGATTATGAGGCGGCGGAGGTGATTGGGAACAAACTGCTGCTGCATATGGCTGCGGCGTACAGGATGATTGAAGGCGACAAACAGGAGCTGGTGCCGGAAATCAAGCCGCTGGACCAGCGGAGAGTGCTGTTTGATCAGCTGCCGGAGGAGTTTGCGCATAAGAAGCTGGTGGAGGAGGCAAAAGCACAAGGCGTTCCGCAAAGCACCGTTCTACGTTGGAGCAGTCAATGGATTGAGCAGGGACTAATCAAGCGAATAAGTCATGGGCAATATCGGAAAGTAGCATGAGAATTATGAGAATTTGAGAATTTGGGAATATGAAAAAGCTGCAAACGGATTGATTAGCTGTCGGTTGCATTGGAAATTCTCAAATTCTCAAATTCTCACCTCAAAAATTAGAACTCGCAGATTGCTACGAGCCGGGAACGGAGAGAGGTGTGAGAAAGAGGAAGCGGGCAATAAAATTGCCCTGAAAGGGACAAACGCACGGTGATGGTACGAGAATGGTACGGGAATGTATCGGGTATTGTCTAGGATTGGCCCGACTTGCTCTCGGAAACGGTTCGACTTGCGTTCGATGAAGTCGGACAAGAGGAAGACAAATATTGTGAGTACGGATTTTACGGAATAGACGGAATTTCCTGTTGGTCAAAAATTACCAAAAATTATCAAAAAATCATTTATTCACTAATTAACCGAATTAAACGAATGGCACAAATTACATTTACAAACGGAATTGCGTCCGTATGGGGCGCATTAGACAGCGTCAAGGACGGTCAGATGAACCGGATGCGCTTGGTGGTTCGCCGACATGAGTATGGCGAGGAAAAGAACTATGACAAGGATGGGCATAAGATTCACGAATTGTACTACTATCGAATGCATGAGGGCGCATGGAGCGAAGGGGCGACCAAGAACAGAGAGATTATCAAGGCAGCGCAGAAAGCAGCACATGCAGTCGAGCGCGATGCCGAGTTGCGCCCTCTATGGGAAGAGGCATACGCAGAGTATCGCGCAAACCTTCCGGCAGACAGCAAGAAGTACTACCACTTCTACAATTTCGTGTACGTGACGATCTATCACGACATGCGTGAGCGTGAAGGGAGATAATTTTCTCAGAAGTTGGAATATGCAATGCCTGTTTTTCGCAACATAGTTGCCGGCATGCACGATCATAGTATTACGTACTTGTCAGATAATGAATGGGAAATATTTAACAATTTGTTTAAGCAAAATCCCAAGACATCAACAGACGAATTGATAAGTAAAGCCATAAAACAGGCAGGAGAAAGGTGATATAACTATTTATATAAGTAACTATGGACAAGAAGATTGTATATGTGGACATGGATAATGTCCTTGTGGATTTTCAGAGTGGTGTGGATGCTCTGAAAGATGTGATTACGGCTGATTTTGACGGCAAGATAGATGAAGTGCCCGGTATTTTTGCGCAAATGAAACCATTGCCTGGTGCTATTGAGGCTTACCGTGCATTATGCGAAAAATATGACTGCTACATCCTCAGTACTTCTCCTTGGAACAATCCGATCGCTGCCAACGACAAGATCGCTTGGGTGAAGAAGTACTTGGGGGATGTAGCGTACAAGCGCGTCATTCTATCGCACCAAAAGAACCTTAATCGTGGTGACTATCTCATCGATGATCGTCCTGAAAAGAACGGTGCCGGCATGTTTGAGGGAGAAGTGATTGCTCTTGGACGCGAACCATTCCTCGATTGGGATGCTGTGTTGAAGTATTTGTTGAACAACTAATGACTATTCCGCAGTCGGCGATTGATACCTATTCAGCCCTATCACATACTTCTTTTGCATGGTGCGAACGAGTGAGCGGGGACTAAGCACGCAGACTCCTTCGGCATAACCCATCAAGTCGCGGATGAGCTCATGGTTGATGATGACCCGCAGTTAGGGGCGTATGCATCGCGTGTGCAGCTCGTCCGCCAGCCTGCCACTATCGGCGTGCCCCAAGTGGTTGACCGGCTGATCAACCGCTTGACACACACTTGATGATGTAGGTGCTAAAACGTTCGCTGCCGAACGCTCTGTTAAAGTAGCACCCCGGGGAGGATGCTATTTCGACGATGCTATAGATGCTTGCAAGCCCGTTACATCACTTGGTTTGTGCGCCGAGGACGTTGAAGGTCTTGCCTTCGCGGGTGATGAGCAGTTGGCCGTTATGTATAAACTTGTGACATACCGTTTCGGCTGCATGGGGCGGTGTCCAGCCTGTAGCAGTAGGTATATCCTCTATGCCGGTGTGCGTGACGGTCAGATAATAATCCCGCGGCTGCGTGAGTGTGATGAGTTGGCGATAGTCACCCGGCCGCCCTTCGCCCACGTTGTTGTGGAAGATAAGGTTGAGTACGACCTCTGTCGTTCCTTCGCTGACGGAGTATGAATAATCCTTCCACGTGATGCCGTCGATATATGCCGTAGGTGCAGATGTTGCTCCCGGCCATGCTCCGAACAGTTCGTGGGGCGAGCCCCATTCGTAGAGGTCGAATGTGCTCCAGCCCGTCTGGTCATTGACATAGATATGATAGGTCTGCGGCGGAGTAACCTGATTGGTATAGACATGATACCCCTTGGCGGGAAGTGAGATGACGGGCGATGAGGACAGCGTGGTGGCGGTGGTACTGAAGCCCTCGCTTATCGTGCTGCTATCCAGTACACGGGTGTATTCCCCAGCCGTGACACCGCTGAGCGTCACCTGCACAGGTTGGTTGCTCAGGCTAATTACCACCAGTACGGTGTTGTCGCTTTTCTTCCTCTCATACGCTATGACGGATGAATGGTTCGTCGTGAGCAGGCGCGTGGTTGCCCTGTTGGAGGCTGTGCCGTCTGCCAATGCCGGCTGCGTATGTTTGAGTGCGATGAGAGTTCGGATGGTGTTGTACAGCGGTTGGTTGACCGCATTCCAATTGATGGTATTGCGGTTGAAATAGTTGAGTATGGCTGTCTGGCCTATCTCCTGGCCGTTATACAGAAGCGGCATGCCGAAGAAGGTGAAATACATTACCGTCATCGGCGCAAGGTTACTGCCCAGGACGGTGATGTAATTACTGCTGAAGTTATCGCCTATGTCATCGTGATTGGTCAGATAGGTCATTCTGCTCATGTCGGCGTAGCTGGTGCTGAGGGTATTGAGCAAGGTCTGTGCCGCGCTGCGCGCATTGGCCATGCTCGTACCCGTGCCTACGGATTTGAGTCCGTCGGCATACCCCCAGGCATAGTCATACGCGAAGCCTGCCTGCAGCAGACGGGAGGCGTCGCGTGATGTAAAATCCGCCTCGCCCATCATCTCCACCCGCTTGCCGCGGGCGTTATTCTGCAGGGCCGGGATGGCCTGTTGCCAGTATGAGAGAGGTATCTGCTGCGAACTGACATAATCACACCTAAAGCCGTCGATATCCGCCTGCTCCACCCAATAGAGCATGGCCTCTGTCATAGCGTTGCACAGGGCGGCGGAGGCGTAGTTGAGTTGGTACACATCGCCGTAGTTGGAGGGATGTACGATGGCGTTGTTCTGCCACACATAGTACTCGGGATGCGAGGTGACCCATACATGGTCGAGACCTGTGTGATTAGGCACCCAGTCGAGCCAGACACTCATGCCCAGGCTGTGCGCCTGACTGACGAAAGCCTGCAGGTCGGCCAGTGTGCCGTGATCGGGATTGACGGCCGTATAGTCACGCGGAGCATAAGGGCTGCCCAGCGCACCTATCTTACCCTGTACTCCGCGCGGGTAGATGGGCATGAGCCATATGATGTCAATGCCCAAGCGCCGCAGTTCGGGCAGGCGCCGGCAGGCTGCATTGAGCGTACCGGCAGCGGTGAAGTCGTACAGGTTAAGCTCGTAGATAACGCGGTTATCGGGCGAGATAGCGGTGGTGGAGTCAACCGTCAGCGTCCCTGCGGCCGCCTGGGCAGAGGCATACACAGGGTATGCCCCCACCCATGCGGTAAGGATAAGCGCCCATACGGCAGATATGAACAGCGGTCGTTTCATCACTTGATCTCTGTGCCGAGGGCATTGTAGGTCCTGCCGTCGCGGGTGATGATCAGCTGTCCGTTAGCGATCCGCTTCCGTCCGTCGGCTGTCGGCTGGCTGAGGGTGTTGACAGCCGAAGGCAGCGGCGCCTCGATGGCCTCGGTGTCGGAGACAACCAGGGCGTAGTCGCGTGCCTCGGTGATGTCGA
This sequence comes from Bacteroidales bacterium UBA1216, assembly GCA_002309255.1. Lineage (GTDB taxonomy): Bacteria > Bacteroidota > Bacteroidia > Bacteroidales > Paludibacteraceae > Colicola. Next base: position 33,691 of record DBXI01000034.1, read on the forward strand.
ACAGCACACGGCGGTCGCCCTCAACACCCTCGCCCACGTTGTTGTGGAAGATCAGGTGCAGGGCGCAGTTCTCGCCCTCCGCCACCTGGAAGGCAAAATCGCTACCGTCTGCACCGGGCCAGCCGCCGGATATCTCGTTAGGCGAACCCCACTCGTAGAGGTAGAACGCTTCCCAGCCGGTGTTGTTGGTGACGTAGATATGATAGGTGTTGTACACCAGTTCGCCCACAGGGACATAGGTGGTCCAGGTGGCGGTGGCAGAGTTCTGGTCGAAGGCGGTGACATAGTCGCCCTCATCCGGGATGACGATCTCGCCGGTAGCGTTCCAGGCGGCCGCCTCCGCCGACTCGCAGCGTTCGAAGCGTATGGTGGTGTAGTCGTCTGCGGGCAGGGTGAAGGCGTAGATGGAGCGCTCCTGGTCTTCGATAACGCCTATGACCGCAGTGGTGTTGTCCAGCACGGCGCGCTGGACGCAGTTGTCATTGGTCCACCAGCTGACGGCGTTAGCCTTGAGGTAGATCTTCTGTGTGCCGTCGAACGAACGGGCGGACAGGGTGCATGCGGCAACGAGTGCCAGCAGAAAGGTGAGGGATTTTTTCATATGCTTAAAGGTTAAATTGTTAAATTGTTAAGTTGTTAACTAACGAATCATGATTCCTCGTGCGTCGTAGAGGTGGTCTCCACGACGGATGAGCAGTTGGCCGTTGCGGATGAGTTTTTGGCAGTCAGGCGTTGGCTGTTGGCTATCCATATGCTCAACAGCCGTGGTGACCGAGGATACGCTCGGAGTGAGAGACACATTGTCGATAGCCAAGGCCGGAGCCGCGTTGCACGTGGTGCCGCTACTAACCGATATGTTCCACGCCAGATACAGGCCGGCGTGGCTGTTCAAGGCTACGGGCAGGGTGTGGCTGACCTGCGTGGTAGCCGCGGGTACAGCAGCATAGCCGTTGTTGTTGGCGTCCGCGGCAAAAGAGGTCTTGAAATCGTCGCCGGCGCTCGTCCAGTTGATACCATCGGCAGAGGTGTACAGTTGGACGGTGAACCCCGCAGCGTTGCTTCCGTTACGGAACTTCAGGATATCATATGCAAGTGCAAACTCTGCAAAATCGGTCGTGCTGTTGTTGTATAGCCGCACCATGACATTGATACCTCGTGTACCGCCCTCCACACCGGTGGTCAGACCGCCGATAGCGCGGTCGGACGAACCTGTGGCGCCGAAGTTCCACGTGCCGTTGTATGCATTGCTCGCCAGGCTCTGACCGCCTATGTACATCGTGGTGTCGGCCGCAGCGGCAAAAGCGCCTACCTGCCTCGGTCCGTTGGTGTTACGCTCGATGCGCCATCCCTCAGGCAGCGCGGAGGAGCGCAGGATACCGGTCTTAGCGTCCGTCGAGGGGTCAACATCCGCTCCGCCAAGGCTGTTGAAGTTCTCATACACAGTGTTCGTGCCGGAGAGTAGTATGGCGTTGGCAGGCACCTCCTGTACAAAACTTGGCGTGATGGACACGTTGTCAATCGCTAATGCCATTGATTTGGCGAGATCGGTTCCGCTGGTTACACAGATACTCCATGCCAGATAAAGGTCGCCGTCCTCCGGGAAGACACACTCTATCTGTCCATCTACATTCGTTGTGGCGATAGGCACTACGGCAGCACCGTTGGAGTCGCCATCCTTCGTGAACGAGGTGCAGAAATCGTTGCCGGCACTTGCCCATGTCTCGCCATCCGATGAGGTATAAAGTTGAACGGTGAATCCTGCTTCATTGGCACCGTTGCGGTACTTCTCGATATCATAGTTGAGTGCAAGACGGTTGAAATCCATATCGGCATCATTGTGCAGGTGCACCATGATGTTGAGCGTGCGTGTGCCCCCGCTGACGCTGGAGGTGATACCTCCCACGGCGCGGTCGGACGAACCGGTAGCACCGAAGTTCCACGTGCCGTTGTATGCATTGCTCGCCAGACTCTGCCCGCCGATATACATGGTGGTGTCAGCTGCTGCCGTGAATGAGCCTATCTGTCGCGGGCCGTTGAGGTTGCGCTCGATGCGCCATCCCTGCGGCATAGCGGAAGCCTGCAGGATACCCGTCTTGGCGTCGGTAGAAGGATCGACATCCTTACCGCCGAGGCTGTTGAAGTTCTCGGCATGCAGCGTAGCACCGGTGACAGACAGTGCTTCGGTAGCCGGTTGTGGTGCGGGCTCGGTGCGTATTACACCCTCGTAAGCCTCCTCGGCATACGTGCGCATGCGCTCTGCCATCTCTGCTGTCAGTTCACCGGGTTTCCATGTGATGGTGCTCGGCTTCTCGCCGAAGATAGTGGCGTATTCGAGACAGCATGCCAGGTAAGAGGCTGCCACCGACGGGTGGCGGTTATCGGTATACAGGTCCGCCACGAAGGACGAGGGATGATCGAGCCTGTAGTTGCCATAGGCTATGGCCACGGGGCAGAGCACGATATTGAAGTCGTCAGCCACGGCCTCGTAGTTGGCGATGAGCGTGGCGTTGTTAGCCACAAAACTCTCATCATCGCTATAAGCCCAGTTGACAGGCATGATGATTACCACATCGGGGTTAGGACAGTTGGCACGGATATAGGTCACCCAGGTCTGCACGTTGCTGTAGAACGCCTCCGGATCCGTGCGGGGCAGAGCGGACTGCTCCTGCAGGATGATATGTGTCCATGCTACGGAAGCCACCATCGTCTTGGCATCGGGTGTGAGCGGGTCGGTGTTGAAATGATAAGCCAGGCTCTGCCCCAGATTGGTATGCTTGGTCCAGGTGGCATCTTTGCCCATGGTCTGACTCATGCTATTGAACATAGCGTACTGGTCGTAGCGGTCAATAAGGCTGTTGTTGATAGACAGCACCTTGACGGCAGATGTCACCTCGGGTGCAGGCTCGGGGATAGTGAGATAATAGTCGCGTGCTTCGGTAAGAACCATCTCGATACGTTTGTCGTTCGGCTGGTCCTGCCCTACATTGTTATGGAAGATCAGGTTCATCTGCACGTTCTCGCCTTCCGCCACGCGGAAGGTAAAATCGCTACCGTCTGCACCGGGCCAGCCGCCGGATATCTCGTTAGGCGAACCCCACTCGTAGAGGTAGAACGCTTCCCAGCCGGTGTTGTTGGTGACGTAGATATGATAGGTGTTGTACACCAGTTCGCCCACAGGGACATAGGTGGTCCAGGTGGCGGTGGCAGAGTTCTGGTCGAAGGCGGTGACATAGTCTCCCTCATCGGGTATGACGATCTCGCCTGTTTTGTTCCATGCGGCCGCCTCAGCCGACTCGCAGCGTTCGAAGCGTATGGTGGTGTAGTCGCCTGCGGGCAGGGTGAAGGCGTAGATGGCGCGCCCCTGGTCCTCGACGGCGCCGATGACCGGTGTGGTGTTGTCGAGCACGGCGCGTTGGACGCAGTTGTCGTTGGTCCACCAGGTGACGGCGTTAGCCTTGAGGTAGATCTTCTGTGTGCCGTCGAACGAACGGGCGGACAAGGTGCATGCGGCAACGAGTGCCAGCATAAGGGTTAGAGTCTTTTTCATCGTTCTATATGTCTAAAAGTTAAACGTTTTCACTTGCTAAATATACGATACTCGTGCGGTAGGAGCCGTGTTACGGCGGGTAGTGTGACCTTGCTGCCGGAGATGAGGCTGGTCATCTCCAGTCCCTCATAGCGCATGGGCAGGCGTACATCTATGGCCTCGTTGGAGGCGTTGCAGATGACGAGCAGCGCCCGGTCGCCATTGACATACTCGACATAGGGGACCCGTTCGGCGAGCGAGCCTACCTGCTGCTTGCCGGCACGTATGTCACGTGTGTCGTGGTAGACAGCCATGAGCTTGGCCATCGCGTCGCGTGTGGCGTTCGGCGAAGCGAAATCCAGCACGTTGTAGTGGAAGAAGTCGATGCTTGCGGTGTGGCCTATCTCCTGCGAGGAGTAGATCATCGGCACGCCGCCCATGAACGCGGTGAGGCAGAAGGCAGACAACATACCTGCCGCATCGCGGTAGACAGACGCAGGTGACTTCTCGTTGCTCTCGTCGTGGGTGGTGATGTAGCGCAGACGCTCTTTGCCGACAGGCGTAGCGTTATACTCCGATTGCGAGGCAGAGATGAGTCCGCTCAGGGCTCCTGCACCGCTGAAGAAGTCCTCGATGGCATAGAGGTAGTTCCAGCTATAGAGCAGCTGGAAGCCTGCATCGAAATGGCGCGTGTCGCTCGTCTCGGCGAGCAGGAAAGCGTTAGGTTTAACGGCAACGATAGCTTCGTTGACCTCCTGCCACCAGTCAAGGGATACTCCGGCGGCATAGTCGCAACGGAAGCCGTCGATATCTGCCTGATTGACCCAATAGAGCATGCACTGCTTCATGGTGTCGCGCACGGCAGGCAGGTCGTAGTTGAGGAAAGTGACATCCGCCCAGAACTTCTCATCGGCAGTGGACGGTCCTTCGTACCAGTCGGGGTGTGCGGTTACCCAGGGGTTGTCCCAAGATGTATGGTTGGCTATCCAGTCGAGGATGACGCGCATGTTGTTGTCATGACAGGTCTTAACCAGGTGCTTGAGGTCATCCATCGTGCCGAAGGCGGGATCGATGGTGCGGTAGTTCTGCACGCAGTAAGGCGAGCCTATAGCCTTGGCATCCGCACCCCGCGGATGTATAGGCATGAGCCAGAGCACATCCACGCCCATGCGCTTAAGTTCGGGCACATACGCCTCGATGGCCTTAAAGGCATCGGTCTCGGCAAACAGCCGCTCGTTGCACTCATAGACAACCATGTTCGTAGCCGGTCGGGCAGCTTGGGCATCATTATCGATGACGGGCACCTCACGCGGCGTGCACCCGGCCAGGGTGAGCAGCAGCAAGCCGGTGCAGAAAGATGATATAAAAGATTGTATATTCATAAGGCATTACGTTTATCGTTGTTGAACTTGTGCTGCCACCTGCAGCGGTGTTACGCCGCTGTCGGCAATCTTGAGGTAGTAGCTGCAAATCGAGTCGGTGGCACTGATGCCATAGTCCGGTAGCTTGAGGTCTGCTCCGTCGTTGAAGATGAGGCTCCAGCCGTCATCCACCTTACCGCTGACGGTGGTGTGCAGCAGTTCGAGGCCAAGGATAGTGACCGTATCCATCTTCTCAAACGCCTGTCCGGGCCAGCCTCCGAAGGCCTCGCCGGAGCCCCAGGCATAGACGTGCAAGGGAGCGAGCGTATCGGTAGCGTTGTAGAAGTAGAGGTCGATGAGCGCATCGGGTTTAGGCTCGGAGGAGGGGTTGAACCACTCGACGTCACCGGGCGCTGCGGGATCAGCGATCTCTGTGACCGCTCCGGCAGCGATGTAGAGATAGATGTCCTTGTCGAGGTTGTATCCGTCGTAGTCGGGTAACTGGCTTGCGCCGCCGTTGCTGAAGATGAGGTGCTCGGAGAGTCCGGCATTGGACTTGCCCATATCGAAGTAGAGATAGGTGTAATCGCCAAACGTAGCCGAGCCGCCGACCTTCATACCGGGCCAGCCACCGTTCAGGTCATTCACATCGCCCCACATGTACAAAGTGGTATTCATCCCCCAGCCTATACCGTCAAGCACATAAACGACTGCTCCGTCGTGCTCCTGCGTGGATGAGGAGGCTATCTTCTCTATCGTGCCGTCCGAGAGGATATGCAGATAGATATTGTCGTCAAAGACCACGGGTCCGTAGTCCGCGAGCTGGCTTTCGCCATTGTCGTTGAAGATAAGAGTCTCACGCAGACCGTTGTTCTCCTTACCCATATCGAAGTAGGAATATTCGGTGCCGTTGACCGTTTCCACGCCGGTAGGCTTCATGCCCGGCCAGCCTCCGTTGAGGTCATTAACATCGCCGTACATATACAGGTGCAGGTCCGCAAAGCCGCTCTCGTCGAGCACATAGACCACATAGCCGTTGTGCTGAATCTTCTCGTCACTGGTGCTGAAATACGAGGCCCAGCGGTCTGCCCAGATGTTGTGCCGGGTGCCCGTTTCGGCATTGAGGGTGTGCACCACGGGTTGGCCATTTATATCGCGCTCCGCACCGGCTTTCTTGCTCACGAATGAGAATCCGTCCGCCAGCGTCTTGCCGCCCACGAAATTGTTCGGATACAGATAGATGCCCCACTTGAGGTCGGAGAATTGTGCTTTCTCCAGTTTGTACTTGAGCTGCTCGGGGGCAGTGTTCTCATCCAACCCGTTGAACGCGCCGAAGATATACAGCTCGTCATCGATGGCGGTGCCGGTAGGGGCGATGAGCTCGATGAGTATGGCATTGTCGCGCAGGTCGAACTGTGCCGTCTCGTGGTCGAACTCAAGATCACTGTTTTGGCAAGAAGCCAAGAAAAGGGACAAAGTGACAATGTACAAAGTACAAAGTATTTTAGTTATCGTCTTCATAGTTCGTACTCTTTATTAATAGTTAGGATTTTGCTTGAGGCCGGGGTTGACGCTCAGGGCCGCAGCGGGCAGCGGGAACCACTCGTACTTACGATCGCGCTTGGCAGGGTAGCTGAAGCCGTCATCGGTAGCACGGCCAAAGAACCACCACTGACCCTGTGTGAACTTGTCGAAGCGTCTGAGATCCGTACGGCGGCGGCGTCCCTCGCAGAGGAACTCCTGTCCCCACTGGTCAAGCATCCACGCCAGATCAACGGATGTGAACCGTCCGTATTTCTTGGCATCAGCGGGATTGGCGAAGTATCGCTCCCTCACCTGGAGCACGAGGTTCTCTGCTCCGGCGGCATCACCGGCACGCAGCTTGCACTCAGCCAGGGTATAATAGACCTCCGCCCAGCGGAACTCCACATCGTCGATGTCCTGAAAATCCTTACCCTCGCTCTCGGGGTAGATGGGGTAACGCACCAGGCGCACGCCGGAGTTGGTCTGTCCCCAGCGGGGCGACATGACGGGTTCAAGAGCACGTCCGATGGTGGTCGCTCCTTCGAACTGGCCGACCTGGTCGGTGTAGTACAGATCCATGCCGTCGCGGTCGGCATCGGCCTTAAGCACCTCGCCGGTGCCCCACTTGGCTTTCTGCAGTCCGCGGAGGAAGATGCCACTGTAGTTGCCGTTCTCCCACTTGTAGTTACCCTTGCGTATATCCTTGTCGTGGAATCGCTCGTAGATAGCTCCAAGTCGGTCGTTGTAGGGCGGATCGAGGAAGCAGACGGGGTTCTCCGAATAGCCGTAGGTAGCATTGACCGTACCGGAGTTGTCGAACGAGGGTACGAGGCAGACGCAATTCCATGCCGATTGTGTACTGCTGAAGTCGAAGTAGTCGGCATACGTATATGCCAGGAACGGCATATCGCGCATCCAGCCGGCATTGAGTTGGCCGTTCTCCATAGCAAACGCCATGACCACCTCGGGGCAGGTGTTGTTTGTCACGTGATAGATGTCGCGGTAGTCTGCCGCGAGGCTGTAGGTGCCATAGGTGCCCTTGAGCAGTTCGTTAGCCAGGGTAGCGCACTCGGTGAAACGGGGTGTGCCGGTGAACACCTCAGCATTGAGCAGCATACGCATCTTGATCATGCGGTTAACCGCCTGGTTCATGCGGTTGCGCGTGGCATTGCTACCGTCCTCGCGGGGCAGGTACGGATAACTCTCGTCGAGCTCGGTGCAGATGAAGTCAAACACCTTCCTGCAGCCGACATTGAAGTCTTCGTCGGCAGAGGGCGGGATCGTTCCTTCGCCGCTGGCTGTGTAGAGGGGTATAGCCCCACCCCACAACTCAAAGCAGTTGTAGTACGCCCATGCGCGCAACGTGCGTACCTCACTGATGTACGCCTTGATCTTCTCATCGGTGATGCCGATCTGTGCCGGGGCGATCTTCTCCAGATCGCCGATGAGGGTGTTGCACAGTCCGATGGTGGACCATGCCGTCTCCCAAGTCTGGCGGATAATCTTCGCCTCGGGAGTCCAGGTATGGGTGGAGATGACAGTCTTTTCGCCCTCATCGTAGCCCCACAGGCCACCGTTCCACACGCGCCAGGTGATCTGGTCGGCGGAGAACTCGTTCAGATACCAGAAGTACTCCAGGTAGCTCATTGCGGCATTACCGTACACAGCCGCTACGGCGCCCTTGACAGCCGCTTCGTTCTGGTAATAGACGCCGGCATCCAGACGGTCAAAAGCCCGCTCGTTCATGTCACAGCCTGTGGCCATCAAGAGCCACGAGGCGAGAGCAAACAGTGCTATACTATATTTCGTTTTCATAATCAATGCAATTTAAGAGTTACACCTAAACATACTTGTGCAGCGGTAGGATACGCCGAAGAGACATCCACACCCGGTGTTATGCCGGTCACGGCCACTATGCTGGGGTCGTTACCGCTATAGCGGGTGAACGTGTAGAGGTTCTTGGCGGTGAGGTAGAGCCTCAATCCGTCCACGAGCAGGTCTTTCCATCGCCAGTTGTAACCGATGGTTACGTTATCGATCTTCCAGTACGAGCCGTCCTCGAGGAAGTAGCTGGAGATGTATCCGCCGCCGGTACGCACCGCCTTGTCGGTAGTGTACGCGGTACGCAGCACATTGTCGGTGCCGCAGCCCTGCAGACCCATGCCGTACTTACGCATGTTGAAGATGTCGTAGTCGAACGCTCCGCTCATGAGTATGGACAAGTCGAGATTACCGAACTCGAAGGAGTTGTTCCAGCTCAGGGTGTGCCGCGGTGAGCCGTTGCCTATGTTCCGTTTCCATGCGGGGTCGGCGCTGCCTATAGGTTGAGGCTTGCCGTCGTTGTCGAGCACATACATCGTTCCGCTCTTGTCCACACCGGCGAACTCAAAGCCGTAGAACTGACCTATCTCGCCGCCCTCAGCCACGCGGAAGAAGTACTCGGACGTACCCACACCGGGTTTCTGATACAGGTCGAGGTACGAAGCCTGGTACACATCGTTGGAGAGTTTGGTCAGGTAGGTGCGTCCGTAGGCGTAGTTGATACCCGAGGTCCACGACCAGGTCTTGGTCTTGAACACATCGGCACTCAGGCTCAGCTCCACACCGCGGTTGGTGGTGGTGCCCACATTGACGAGCACGGACTCATATACATACGGCGGCTGGGGAGCGGTATAGTTGTACAGCAGGTCGGGCGACTGGCGGATATAATACTCTATGCTACCGCGCAGACGATGCCACAGGTCAAAATCCACACCTACGTTATACGATACCGACTTCTCCCAACTGAGCAGCGGATTGGCATTGACTGAAGGTGCATAACCGGTCACCCATTCGCCGTCCATGAAGTACTGGTACTTGGGCGAATACGTTGCCAGCGACTGGTAGGCTTGCGCGGGTTCGCGGCCGGTGACACCGAACGAGAATCGCGGCTTGAGGCTCTTGACTACCGGCTCTGCCGGCTTCATGAACTCCGCCTCCATCATCTCCCAGGCGATGCTGACCGAGGGGAAGTTACCCCAGCGGCTGTCTGCACCGAACTTGGTGCTTGCCTCGCGACGTATACTGGCACTGACAAAAAGCATATCGCGCCAGTTGTAGTTGACGCGGCCGAAGAATCCGAACAGCTGCGACTGCGTCTGGCCTGTCCACATGCTTGCCAAGCCCTCCTTGAGCCACGTGCCCGAGTTCAGATCGTACCACTTGGTGTTGTCGAAGGCGAAATTGCGGTTCTCTGCACCCAGCTGCTCGTAGTTGTACTGCTCCCACGACGTACCTGCTACGAAGCGCAGCGTATGGTCATCCATCTGGAAGTCGTAGTTGACGAGCCAGTCCAGGTGGTGGGTGTAATACTTCTGATAATTGACGTGCGCGCGACCTGTGTAGCCGCCCCAATAACTCTCGTTGGAGAGCGAGGATGCATAGGTGTTGGACTTGAGGTCGTTGTAGTCAAGCGAGTACGTAACCGAGGTGTTGAGGTTATGATGCTCGTCAGTGTACAGTTTGAGCTTGAGTCCGGCGTTGGCGAGCAGGTAGAGTCGCTGACCGTTGGACTCGGTCTCTTTGAGTCGTGTGACGGGGTTGACCGCACCGGTCACGCCGGTAGGCTGATAATACGAACCATCGGCATTATAGACGGGCATCGTGGGGTTCATACCCAGGGCGTTATCCACCTGTCCGTTGTCGCCCCACACCTCGTCCACGCGGCGACCTGCCAGACCGGCGGAAATGGTCAGATAATCCTTGAGCATCTTCTGCTCCATAGCGAATCGTCCGCCATACTCCTGACGCTTGCTGACTATATCCAGACCTATGGCGTTCTTATAGTTGAGACTGGCGGTGTATGAGCCGCCCTTGGTTGCGGTGGATATATTGATGTACTGGTTGATGTCGTACGCCGCCTTGCGGGTGATCTGACTGTACCAGTCGGTGTTAGCTCCGTAATCCGTACCGCGGCGCGCGCGGCGGAACTCGTCGGCGGTGAGCACCTCCATGTGCGGCTTGGCCAGGTTAGCACCGAAGTAGGAGTCATAGGTCACATCGAAGCGTCTCTGCTCAGACGAGCCTTTCTTGGTCGTGACTAGCACCACGCCGTTGGCGCCACGCGTACCGTAGATAGCCGCCGATGCAGCGTCCTTGAGTACGGTGATGGACTCTATGTCCTGCGAACTGAGGTTACGGATGTCGCCACCGGCTACACCGTCGATGACATACAAGGGGTTGTTGGAGCCGCTGAGTGAACCGGCACCACGAATCTGCAGGGCAGACGAGGCGTTGGGGTCGGCGGCGCTCGTGCTGTTAACCGTCAGACCTGCCACCTTGCCCTGTAACATCTCCATGGGGTTGTTCATCGGGCCCTTGACAAAATCCTTGGAGTCGATCTGCACGATGGAGCTCGACACCTCTTTCTTGCTCAAGCTGCCGTAGCCTATCACCACCAGTTCTTCCACTTCGAATCCGGCCTCTTGCATCCTCACGTTCACTTCAGAGCGGCCTTCCAGAGGCACGACCTGCGTCTCATAGCCCATGTACGAGAACTCGAGCACCGCATCTGCCGGCACATTCGTCAGGATGTACTGTCCGTCAAAGTCCGTCACGGTGCCCGTGGTCGAACCTTGCACTACTACCGAGGCGCCAATCAGGGTCTCGCCTCCGCTGTCGGTGACCGTACCCGTGACGTCGCGCGTCTGCGCTATCATCACGGCACTGGCCATCGCAAGCAGCACAAAAAGAATTTTTCGTTTCATATTATTCGATTTTTGGTTGTATCCGATGTTATTGTACAGGCACTATCTCGGCGGCAAATCCTCCGCCTGCCGCCATGCGGACGGTGAGCGTGTCGGCGGCTGTCACCTCGCGTTCCTCTATATTGTATGCGTACGGGCGCGTGAGCCAGTCGGCCTCATCGCCGTCACGCCACAGGGTGAGGCGATAACGTTGGCCGGGCGTCAGCATTGTAAGAGGCACGACCGCCTCGCGGGGCTGCTCGTCGGTAATGCCGCCTATGTACCAGTCCTCCGCACCACGTTTCTGCCGCGCAAAAATGCAGTAGTCGCCTATCCGGCCGTCCACCAGCAGCGAGCGCTCCCAGTCGCAGGGCACACGCTCGATGAAGCGGAACGCATCGGGATAGCGCATATAGTTCTCCGGCAGGTCGCATGCCATCTGCAGCGGCGAATAGATGCACACCATCAAGCCGAGCTGGTTCATCAGCGTGGAGTGCACGCGCGTCTCGGGTATGACGGGATTCTCAAAGCAGAACACCCCCGGCGTATAATCCACAGGTCCCGCCATCACGCGCGTAAACGGCAGAACGGTCACGTGCTCGCATGGGCTGCCGCCGTCACGGCTCCATGCGTTCCACTCCTGGCCCCGCACGCCTTCCTGAGTCATCAGGTTAGGGTAGGTGCGCTGCAAGCCGGTAGGCATGACGGGTTCGTGGTTGTCGATGGCTATTTGGTAGCGGGCAGCAGTCTCGATCACCTTGCGGTAGTGGCGGACACCCGACTGGCCTTTGTTCCACTGCAAGCCGTCCAGAGTGCGGATGATAGGCGACACGTAGCCGGTCTTGATGGCATGGATGCCGTGAGTCGCGTGGTAGCGATAGATCGTATCGAGCTCGCGCTCGTAGTCGGCTGCGTTACCACCGGTCTCGTTATGACCTACAATCTCCACACCCAGTTTCTGCGCTAAACGGCTCAGATAAGTCATATCCCAGTCAGGGTAGGGAGTGGTGAAGTCGAAATGCTGCCAATCCTCCCAGCCTAAATTCCAACCCTCGGCGAGTACGGCATCTATACCATGTTGCTTGGCAAAACGCAGATAGCGCTCCATGTTTGCCGTGGTGGCACCATGCTTCGGTCCCGCCTCCCAGGTCATTGTCTTGATGTGCATTCCCCACCATATACCCATGAACTTCATCGGCTTGATCCACGAGTGATCAGCAATGGCGCACGGCTCGTTCAGGTTGAGCATGATTCGCGACGCAACCATCTCAGGCAGGGTCTTGGTCAGGATCACCATACGCCACGGCGTGGCAAACGGCAGTGATATATACGCCTTCACCTCACGCTCGCCTGTACCTAACCAAGGGGTGAGATATGTACGCAATGCCCCGTCGGACACATACAGGTTCTGTGCCGGATAGTCGGTCAGTGCCGCCTCGTGCATGCAAGCGTATCCGTCGGCGAACTCCATGGTGAGCGGCGAGCACAGGGTGTCGGTCTTGGCGGATAACGGCATCTTGTTCCACAAGCCTTCGTAATACTCTGTCCGCCAGGGTATAGACCATGTCTCGGGATCGCCGGCAAAGCGGTAAGCGGTCAGCTCGTTGGTGATGGTCAGCTGTTTCTTTTCCTGCTTGGGAAAAGCATAACGGAATGCAAATCCGTCATCAAAACAGCGGATCACAATATGCATCTTCACGCCCGACTTGTGCTGCAGCCGGACGGTCAGCTCGTTATGATGGTCACGGATCAATCGCTCTTCACCCCATACGGTTTCCCAAACCGTGTCGCAGGACTGCCTTGCCAGACCCGATAGGTCAAACCCATTGGACAAGTCAAGCTCTTGCGTCATCAACCCTAACGGCGACTCCTCAATCACCGGTCGATCAGCGGCATGTACCGAATAGACCGGCTGACCGTTCTCCGTCAGGCGGAAACAAACCGACAACCTGCCGTCAGGAGACTTGACAGTAGTAGATGTAGTACATGATACTAAAACAAATAGAGGAAAAAAATAGGCAATAAATCGTTTCATGATATCAAAATTTTTTGCAAAGTTACGCAAATTATGCGATAAATCAAAAAAATACTACAAAAATATAGATTTTTCCAACTTTCTTTTCTTAATATTTTGATATATCAGAATATTTTTGTACCTTTGCAGCCAAATTGTATCACCATGTATCGCACTTGCATCATTTCCGCCTTTGTACTGCTTGCCGGATGCAGTTCATTTATTGCAGATAATCAGCATAAAAGCGAACTTGACAGTTTGGAAGAGGCCATCTGTTCGCGTCCGCAGTATGATGCCGTCAAACGGCAGCGGATCGACAGCCTTCAGCGGGCTTTGTATCTGGCTGAACAGCCCTACACCATCTACAAAAATCTATACGAAGAATATAGATCGTATAATTACGATACAGCATTGTTTTACGTCCAGCAGATGTATGCCGAGGCGGAGCGCGCAGGCAATGATGCTTGGCTCACGGAGGTTCGTATCCGGCAGGCGTTCGTCTATCTGTCCGGCGGCATGTTTCATGAGGCATACGAGGCGTTGGAGGCTGTGCTCGCATCTGACTCGCTCCCCGATGCCTATCTGCTCACATACGCGCGGCTGCTCTATGATATGTCCGACTATGCAGCCGGTACGACGATTGCTGAAACTTACAACACACGCGGCAATGAACTGATGGCTCAGTTGGCGGCGCGATACACTCCGGTGGATTCGTCCTTGTACTGGTATCCGCTGGCGGCGATTGACCTGCGTAACAAGGATTATGACCGCAGCATCGCCCGGATGAACGAGACCATGCGCTGTTCACGCTGTTCGGCGCACGATCTGGCGATATGTACCAGTTCGCTCGGACACCTCTACCGCATGAAGGGTAACAACGATAGTGCCCTGCACTACTACATCCTCGCCGCCATCTATGATGCCCGGAGCTCCACCTACGAGACGATAGCCTTGCGTATGGTGGCGGAGATCCTGTACGAAAGCGGCGAGGTTGAACTCGCAGACCGCTATATTCATCTCGCCATGCAGGATGCCCAGCGCTACCACGCGCGTCATCGGCAGGTGAGCATATCGCAGCTATTGCCTATCATCGAACAGAACTACGCCGGGCAGTTCAAGCAGCGAACGCTTACGGCATATATCCTGCTCGCATCGGTACTCATCCTGCTATTAGTGGGCATAGTTGAGATCTACCTGTTAGCACGCCGCCATCGCACTATCCGCAAGGCGCGACAGACCATCGATGATATAAACCGCCGCCTGACCGAGGCGAACAGCGTCAAGGAGCAGCTGCTGGGCTCGATGTTGGTGAGTATATCCAAATACCTGAGTGCGAATGAGAAGTACCAGACTGCCATCAAGGATCATGTGGTGCACCGCAGGCTCAACGAACTGATAGCTATACCCAAGACCGTCGATGCCAAGCTGCAGCGACAGCAGCTCGACCACAAGATCGACGAACTGATGCTCAGTATCTTCCCCACGTTTGTGGATGAGTTCAATGCCATGCTGCCCGCCGACCAACCTATGGAAATCAAACAGGGCGAGTTGCTGAACCCGCCTCTGCGCATCTTCGCGCTCATCCGTCTGGGCATAACCCACAACGAGGTGATTGCGCAGATCTTGGACTACAGCATCAATACTGTTTATACCTACAAGACGCGCACCATCAATCACTCCCTCTATTCCTCCGACCGGTTTTACGACGCGCTCATGCGCATCGGCACGCACACTATGTAACCATATTTCCCTATATTTGGGTATTGCGTATATCAAAAAATTGTTGTATCTTTGTATCGTTAATCAGATGTCAGAAATCAGATGTCAGAAATCAGATTCAGATGCAGAAGAATAGCTTACATATAACAGTAGTTGGTCTGGATGGCAGCGGCAAGAGTGCTGTTATTGAGCGACTTAGCCAGTTAGACGTCAGAAATCAGAGATCAGCAGTCAGCGGCAGCTGGACGTTTGACGAGTGCTCGTCGCACGAGCAGATGGATACCCTGACCAGGCCGACGGATGTGGTGCTGCAGGTGGTGGATGCGCTCCGTTTGCGCGAGTGTTTGCAGATGACGCCATCGTTCATGGAGCACGGGCATCCGATGGTAATAGCCATAAATAGGTACGACCTGCTGCTCAACACGGGTCACCGGCTTGACCTCCAGGCGTTCCGCGAGCAGACCGGCGTGCCGGTGGTACTGGTGAGCACCGTGACCGGCGACGGCTTGCTCGAACTGGCACAAACGATCCGCCGCGCAGCTATCGACCCGACCATGCAGGCTCGCGAACGGTTCATCGTTCACGGATGGGAGCAGACCGACGCTGAGGCTTGGCACGCCTACCAAGATGCCTACACATTCAAGTTAGATACTATTGGCTCATTGAAGAACTTCATAAATGATAACAATGCTCTCAATATTCGCAAACTTACTCTTAAAGGAGTAATGGATGAAACGGAATTTGAGCTGATTCAGAAATGCAAGTACCTAACATATCTGGACATGAGCCAGTGCTTTACATTTGCATCTGTAGCTGTTGCAAAGAATAAAGCCAAGGCAGAACTTGCCTTTGCACAATTGGTCGCTCTTGCAAGTGGATGGGATAGACAACAAAAGAAACTTCAGTTCGCGAACCATGAAACCACGGCTGAACAATTACAACAGGCACAACTCCGCGACTATTTCATACAGAACTCAGGAATCCAAGACATAAGCGTGGAAGATGTTGATGCTATTTTCGGACAAGGTAAAGTCTTTCCGAGTAGTGAATGTTATTTTCCAGAATATGCATTAGTTGGCTTGTTTAATTTGGAGGAAATAAAATTCCCGAATAAACTATTAAAGCTTGAATTAAACCAATTATGGGATAAGAGTAAATTTTACACCAAATTAAGAAAAGTAACGTTCTCGAATGAATTAAAGTATTTAGGGCATCAACTTTTTGATGGCGCCAGTGAATTGCAAGAGGTGAATTTCCCTGATTCCTTACAATATATCGGTCAATTGTGCTTCTCGAAATGCAACCTAAAGAAGATTGATTTATCGCGCACAAAAATTACACAATGCGATGATCA
Source organism: Bacteroidales bacterium UBA1216 (assembly GCA_002309255.1). Classification (GTDB taxonomy): domain Bacteria; phylum Bacteroidota; class Bacteroidia; order Bacteroidales; family Paludibacteraceae; genus Colicola. Next base: position 49,913 of record DBXI01000034.1, read on the forward strand.
CATGTACAAGAATGACTCTAATTTGTTAGTGATTAACGCATTTTATGAGAACCCTATAGAAGAGTTCCGATCACCTAAAAATTTTGTGTATCGTGAGAAATGGTATGAAGGAAAGAGTGGTTGGTTTAATACCAAAGCTGATGAAGTAATAATATACATGAACACTCCCGAACCATTCTGCAATGCTGAAGTGCTGCAAGGTATAATTGGTAAGATTAAAGAGATTCATATCCCACGCGGCATGAAAGCAGCATGGCGTGGATATCCAAACCTCATCGACGATATTGATTTGTAATAGGACGGTAGATGCAAGAAGAACCTCGGAGGCATGATTCGCTTCCGGGGCTTTTCGTTTTGCATATTGACACTAGCGACCAACAAAGAACCAAACGCGCCTGCGCGCACGAGAACTATCTTGATGTGCTAAATTTGGCTTCTTCGCGGGAAAATAGGCGCGAGAAGAGGCATTGAGCGAGATACTTATTACGTCAATTTGTGATTGAAGAATTGACGTTAAATTTTGTCCATTCATTGGATAATCGGGAAAATTGACGCTTGAAGGCTAAAAATAGGCTCTCGGCGCGTAATTTGGCGGCGGGAGGGCAGATTGAGACATCCAAAATCTAAAAATAGGATATGATGGGTGACTCCTTATATAAAAATCGCGCGCACACATGTAATAGTTGCCAATTGGCTACTAAACTCATCATCAACGACGTAAATTGATGCAAAAACAAATTTTATCCATTGAAAATTTGCTATATTGCCCAAAATGTATTACCTTTGCAGCCAGTTTTTCGAAGT
>DBXI01000009.1 GCA_002309255.1 Bacteroidales bacterium UBA1216
CCTCGCCGTACTTACCCATCAGCGTGGACATCAGCTCCATCGCCGGTGTCTCGATCTGCGCAAAGCCGTATAACGCAAATACGTCGCGGATCGTTGAGAAGATATAATTCCTGCGTGCCATCTCTATCTGCGAGAAGTCACGTGTACCTTTGGGGATTGCTGGTTTTTGCATAGCCATTTGTTGTTTTTTAGTAGAAAGCCCGTGCTTCGCACTCAAAGACAAAAGATAAAAGCCTAATCAGTCTTTTTTCTTTGAGCGATAGCGGTCTTTTTTCTTTGAGCAGGCGGAGCCTGCGGTCTATTTAAACAATTTATTATAAATCTTATCTGTTGCACCTAATTCTGACTCAACGTACTCACTTGCACGTTTGCCCATGGTTTCGTGGTTAGCGAGGGCTTCGTCCATGGCGTCTTTGAATTCGCGGTAGTTCTTGACCGACCGTCCGCCGCCGGCCTCGATCAGGGCGCAGGCCTCGCGGAAGTTCTTGTAGTTCGGCCCGAACAACACCGGCATGCCGTAAACAGCCGCCTCTATGGTGTTATGGATGCCTACACCAAATCCTCCGCCGATATAAGCCACCTGACCATATTGATAGATGGACGAGAGCATCCCCATGGTGTCCACTACGAGCACCCGTACGGCATCCAGGCTGTTGATCGTAGCTTCCGTCAGACGCACATATCGTCCCTCGAACTGCTGGAAGATCTGATGCAGATGTGCCTCATGTATCTCGTGCGGTACAAGCACCAGCTTGACGCCGGGGTTCTCGCTGATGTATCGCGCCAGCAGTTGCTCGTCGGGCTGCCAGGTGCTACCGGCGATGATGACCGGCTCGCCGCTCTGTACGAACCGAGCCACCTGCGGGATCTCTTTTGCCTGCTCACGCGTAGCGTGTACGCGATCGAAACGGGTGTCACCTGCCACCTGAACATGCTCTATACCATGTTGGTGCAATAATCGTACCGAACGCTCGTCCTGAACGTAAATGGCAGTAAATAATCGCAGCAGGTTGAGGTAGGGCTTGCCCCACTGGCGGAAGAAGAGCTGCTTGTCGCGGAAGATTGACGAGATGCTATAGGTCTTTACGCCGCGGCGGTTGAGCTCCTTCAGATATGCCGGCCAGAACTCGTACTTGACGAAGATCGCCATGTCAGGCTTGAGTACGTCAAGGAACGCCCGCGCGTTACGGCGCGTGGCAAACGGCAGGTAGGTGACCAGATCAACTTGGCTATAATCCTTACGTAGGTTATATCCTGACGGCGAGAAGAACGTCAGCACGATCTGTACGTCAGGGAGCTCCTTTCTCAGTCGCTCGATGATCGGGCGAGCTTGCTCGAACTCACCAACGGATGACACGTGAATCCACACACGTTTATGCTTGCCCGCTTTGTGCGGCAAGCGCGTGCGAAGCTCATCCATCGCCTTGCGTTGCCCCTGCATCAGCATCCGGGCTTTCTTATGGCCGAACAGCGCAGCTACCCAAACCAAAAATATGTATATATACATCTAATTCGCAACTATCAATTGTCAATTATCAATTGTCAATTATAAAAAAGCCTACAAATATACAACTTTTTTTTGGAAATTCCAAATATTTATTGTAAATTTGTACGATTTTTCATAAAATGACAAATAACAAATGACAAATGACAAATAAAATCACCATATTGTCTATCGAATCGAGTTGCGACGACACGTCAGCCGCGGTCATCCGTGACGGGCTGCTCTTGAGCAATGTCACCGCCTCGCAGTCGGTTCATGAGGAGTTTGGTGGCGTTGTGCCGGAGCTGGCGAGTCGTGCGCACCAGCAGAACATCGTTCCGGTGGTGGATGCGTCGCTGCGGCGTGCAGGTGTGGACAAGCGCGAGCTGAGTGCCATTGCGTTCACGCGCGGACCAGGGCTATTAGGCAGTCTGCTGGTCGGCACATCGTTCGCCAAGGGTTTGGCGCTGAGTCTGAATATACCCCTCATCGAGGTCAACCACCTGCAGGGACACATCATGGCGCACTTCGTGCATCCCGCCGGCTCGATGATATCCGCCAACCCCAAGCTGCAGGGCATCGAGTTCAAGCATCCGGATTATCCGTTCCTATGCCTGCTCGTCAGCGGCGGTAACAGTCAGATTGTCCTCGTCCGCGCTTTCAACGACATGCAGATCATCGGTCAGACGATCGATGATGCGGCAGGCGAGGCGTTCGACAAGTGCGCCAAGGTGCTCGGGCTGCCTTATCCCGGTGGGCCTCATGTAGATCGGCTTGCCAAGTTAGGTGACCCCAAGCGCTATCCGCTCGCCAAACCGAACATCCCTGGCTACGACTACTCGTTCTCGGGACTGAAGACCTCGTTCTTATATTCGCTTCGCGACCAGATGCAGGCGGAGGGAGTGGATAGTATTGATGCGCTGGCAGAAAAAGTGCCTAACCTGCGCGAGGACTACTGCGCTGCGCTGCAGACCACGGTGATCGACATCCTGCTGCGCAAGCTGAAGAAAGCCGCCAATGACCTCGGTATCCGTCAGGTTGCTCTCGCCGGCGGCGTGAGCGCCAACTCCGGCCTCAGAGCCGCGTTGCTCGACTACGCGCGCCGATACCACTGGCAGGCGTTCATACCACCGTTTTCGTTCACAACTGACAATGCCGCGATGATCGCGCAGGCTGCATACTACAAGTACCTCGATGGCGAATTCTGCCCCATCGACGCAGCACCCTACGCAAAGACAACGATATAACAGCAAGACATGCGCCAAAGGAGTGATTTTTCTTGTCAAATAGTGTACCTGTAAGTTACAGGCTGAGTATATGCAAAGAGAGTGTGCCGTCATTTTGCGGCACACTCTCTTGATTAGTCACTGTAACACTCAAATTATGCTGCTGCAATCTGGATTGCATAACCCAGCACAATCATTGCGATTGATACACCCAAAGCAAACTTGGCTGATGTGCGCGCTTTTTCATTGTACTTGTGGTGAATGGAACCGTCCTCCAATGTTACGTTGCCTTTAATCACCCCCAAAGAGAGAATGATTCCGAGCAGACCACCTAAAACGGCAAAAATCCATGCAAAGACGAGTAATGCACCACCTTCTTTTTCATAGTCAACACCTTGTTCCATAATTGTATAATTTAACGGGTTAATAAAAAAACATTGCAAAGGTACGAAAAAAAAATCATATTCGCAAATAATTCGCAGAAAAATTTGCATATAAGGGATATTTTTTGTACCTTTGTGGGCGATTTCACTAAACGATGGATGAAATAAGGAAACAACTCTTGCCCTATGAGGGCATTATCCGGTTCGTGGTAGCGATGTTAGCAGCTAACTGGTTCTGGAAGTTAACTGTTCTCGGCGACGAGGACGGCTACGGCGCTGTCATTTGGTTCGGACTTGATCTGACTTGGTACTTCGATGTGCTGGCTGATCATATTGCCGCCGCCGTCTATGCCCTGCTCCGGCTCTGCGACCAGGCGGTGACCCTGACCAACGGCAGCCACCTGCGGTTCACCGACACGGGTGTGGGCATATCCGTTGTATGGGGCTGCACAGGCATCAAACAGTCGTTCATATGGATGATCATCATGCTGGCGGCGCGCGGCACGTGGACGCGCAAGCTCGCCTACCTGCCCGCAGGATGGTTGTTCGCGTATGCGTTCAATATATTCCGTATATTCATGGTAGCCCTGCTGACCCATCACCACCCCGACTGGTTCGAGGTGCTGCACACCTTCCTGTTCAAGTACCTGTTCTACGGCTGCTTCTTCCTCCTCTGGCTCTACTACGACGCACGCCTCACCCCTCACCCGCTAACCCACTAACCCCTTCACCCACTAACCCACTAATCCACTAACCCCCTCCTCTCATGAACACATTTGGTGACACATTCACATTTACCTCGTTTGGCGAGAGTCATTCCGCGGCTATAGGCGGCGTGCTGGACGGCGTGCCGGCAGGCTTGAAGATAGATCTTGACCTAATCCGCGCGAACCTTGACCGCCGCGCAGGTAGGCTGCAATCAGGTGCAGGTGTTTCGGCAAGGGCAAAAAATGAGGCGGACGAGGTGGAGTGGCTCTCGGGCGTGCTGGATGGTGTAACCCTTGGCACGCCTATAGCCTTCCTTATCCGCAACAAAGATGCTCGCCCGGCGGATTACGAGGCGCTGAAGCACTCTTTCCGTCATGCGCATGCCGACAGCACCTACGAGGCGAAGTATGGCATCCGTGACTGGCGGGGCGGCGGCAGGGCTTCAGCACGCGAGACGGCGGCACGTGTGGTGGCGGGTTCACTTGCGCAGCAGATGCTCGCCGAGCGCGGCATAACGATCCACGCCGAACTCATTCAGGTCGGTAGCGAGACGCGCCCAGAGCACTTCGATGAGTTCATCAGCCGTTATCGCGCTGAGGGCGACAGCATAGGCGGCATCATCCGCTGCCAAGTGAACGGCCTGCCCGTGGGTTTGGGCGAACCTATCTTCGACAAGGTGCAGGCACATCTGGCCTACGCCATACTCTCCATCAACGCCTGCAAGGGTTTTGATTACGGTTCCGGCTTTGAAGGCGTCAATCAGCCCGGCTCCGTCGCCAATCAACACAGCGGAGGACTGCTCGGCGGCATAACCGATAGCACCCCCCTCTCCTTCCGATGCGTATTCAAGCCCACGCCATCTACACCCAAAGCCGGTGTCAAAGGTCGCCACGATAGTTGCGTGGCTGTTCGCGCCGTGCCTGTCGTTGAAGCCATGACCGCCCTCGTCCTCGCTAACTTCAGCGAGCTAAGCAGCCAAATAAAGCGGTGACATAGCAACAACATCTTCTACGAGCACTCTGGTGCTCGTTTTTTTTTGTTCCGAAAAAAGGGTCGGTTATTTGATACATAGTCGAAAGTCGAAAGTCAAAAGTCGAAAGTCGAAAGCCTAAAATGGGCTTGAAGAGCATTAGTTTAGGCAAAATGATGATTTTTTGGCCGAAAAGTTTGCAAATGTCAAATATTTTTCGTAACTTTGCGGTCGGAAATGAGAAACGGTAAATGACTAAATAGTAAATGCTTTTATGCCAAGTCCTGAAGTACAAGCCATGATTCCTAAGATACAGGCGTATCTTGCCACTCAACCTGTTGAGCGGGCGTACTTGTTCGGCTCATGTGCACGTGGTGACGAGCGCCCGGACAGCGATGTCGATCTGCTGGTAAACTATACGGATAGCGATAGCTTGTCGTTGATGGATATCACTCGGATGATGGTCCATTTGGGTAAAAACCTACATCGCAAAGTAGATCTGGTTGAAGATGATTGCTTGAAGCCATTTGCCCGCGAAAGTGTTAATCGCGATAAGATAAAGATCTATGAGAGAGCCTATTAGAGATAAAGAACGCTTAGAGCATATCCTTCAGGCAATTAACAATTTGCAGGAAGGTAGCAAGCATTATACTCCCGAACAAGCAGAAAAGGATTCTATAATCTTCTATGGTTTTGTGAAACAAGTTGAGATTATAGGCGAAGCTACCTACAAGCTTACGAAAGAGTTCCGCGCCAGTCATCCGGATGTTGAGTGGGATGTTATAGAAGGTATGCGCCACGTTTTGGTTCATGGCTATTATAGCATCACTCCTCATAAGGTTTGGCGGGTCATATCCAACGACCTCCCCGTTCTTCGCCCGCAGATAGAAGCATATATTAAAGAACTATCGGAATAAGTAATATACCCCTGCCGCAGGTCAATAGCGGTCGTCGATGCCCAAGACGCAAAACCAGGGAAGCTGGCACCGACAGCTGATAAAGCGGTGACATAGAATAAATTAAGCGTTTGCTTTATTTGTGGAGTCATTCATTTCTCGACAATTTGAATACATCTTATCCAAGAATAACTGCGAAACGCTCATGCTATGCGTGAGCTTTCTGCAAATTGGAAAGATGTGGGAGTCGAGACCCGAATGTACCAATAGTAGTTGGCTCACGTTTTTCGTATGCAATATTGATACGAGATAGATAACAATATATAAAACAAACTATTGTATTACAATTATGAGAAAGATCTTTATCTTATTCGCGTTATGCACAAGTGTGGCCATTATGGCTACTGAAGGTGCATTGTCAGGACGTTTTACTATCAATGAGAATGGTGATCAAGTTGTTTTTTCGCAGGGCAACTTGCAGTACCAAGCCAGCACTAATACATGGCGTTTCGCAGAGAACCAATATGATGCTATAGGAAGCGACAATAGTAAAATTTCTGTGTCGTACAATGGCTGGATAGACTTATATGGCTGGGGAACAAGTGGATACGACAATACAGGAAGAGATCCGTTAGCTGTCAATTATCAGCCGTGGTCTAAGAGCATCACCCATTTAAAAATGACTGCTACAATCATAGGAGTAGAGATAGAAAGTATCAACTGCGAGATGCAACATATAACAGGCAAATGTGACACAACTTGGACTGGCGGTGGTAAATATAGTTCTGATGATGTCAACGATTATGGCTATGGCCCTTCTACCTGTATGGCAGACAAGAACCTAACCGGCACGAGTGCCAATTATGATTGGGGCGTGTATAACAAAATAAGTAACGGAAGCAATCAAAAAGGCAAGTGGCGTACACTAACTGATACAGAATGGGATTATATATTTAACAAGCGTCCGTTAGCTCAATATCTTCGCTCACAGGCTACTGTATGTGGTGTGCATGGCTATATGTTGCTTCCTGATGATTTCGTATTGCCAGACGGAATGAATTGGAGTAATCAAACTAAAAATTGGGAAACCAACAACTACGATGTTAAAATGTGGAATGATTTAGAGAAAATAGGTGCAGTCTTTCTGCCTGTAACTAGTGGTCGTAGCGGTACGAATGTCGAACTCGATATAAATTCAGAAGGTCGCTACTGGTCGTCTTCATATAGCGATCAGTATCGTGCGAGGATTGTGTACTTTAACTCCAATAGCGAAGGAAGAAGCAACGGTCTTCGTTACTATGGACGAGCTGTCCGACTAGTCAAAGAAGCAGAAAATGAGCAGGAGACGCCGACAGCAGTAAAGAATGCGGATATACGGATGGTGACACGTAAAGTCGTATGTGATGGACAAATGCTGATAGAACGCGAGGGGAAGACCTACAATGTGCAGGGTCAGGAGGTGAAGTGAACACTCGCTTGCGGAACGCGCGAGCACAGGACACCAAAACGGCAGAGCCGTGCCTGCATTCGATGCGGGCACAAAGGACAAAGAGAGTGGCGGCAAGGTACTTATCCTGCGCGATGGGAAGACCTACACCGTCCAAGGGTATGAGGCAAAATAAAGAGGGGGAGATGCTCGCAATTAAGCGGGCAAAAGGGAAAATGTAAGCGGGCAATTAAATTGCCCTGAAATAGAAGAAAACGAGAGCGGCGGCAGAAATGTCGCCGCTCTGTTAAAATGCACGATGAAGATGACAAAAAAATGCAGATTCCATAAAAATGAAGAAAAATTTGCATATGTCAAAATTTTTTTTGTAATTTTGCATCGGATTTGGGGGAAATGCAAGTAAACCCTAGGGGAAGCCTTCCCGCAACAGGTGCGTATCATACTATCTTTGCCGTGTCATCCCGACAAGCAACAGAAGAAGCAGGGGTCATGCCCTGCTTCTTCCGTGTTTACATGAGGTGTCAGTACAGCTTCTTGCTGGCGTCGTACTGCTCAATGGTCTTTGTTTGGATGATCACGGTCGTGTCGCCGCGTTGGATGCTCGATGAGGTGGTGGTGATCGTCCGCGTCACGTTGCAGCCCGTCAGGGCTACCATACTACCGCAGGCAATCAACCCTGCGGTAGTGAGAATAAAAACCTTTCGCATAAATGTCAATTATCAATTGTCAATTGTCGATTAGTGGTTCTGGTCGTAGGTAGCCAGCTCCGTCCTTGCGGTTTTGAA
>DBXI01000070.1 GCA_002309255.1 Bacteroidales bacterium UBA1216
TCCGGCACCTTCCTTTACATAAACGCGTGCCACAGCGGCCTTACGACGACCTAATGCATTGATTACTTCCATTGCTTCTATTATTTAAGGGTGTTAATGTCAATTACTATCGGTTGTTGAGCCTGCTTGTCGTGCTCAGCGCCACCAAATACGTAGAGGTTGCCAATCAGCTTGTCGCCCAGACGGTTCTTAGGCAGCATGCCCTTCACCACTTTGCGAATCAATTTGTCAACGCCCTTGTTCTTCAGATCCAGCGGAGTGAACTCGCGTTGGCCACCCGGGAAACCGGTGTAACGTACATAGGTGCGATCTGTCCACTTGTTGCCGGTCATACGAACCTGGTCAGCATTGATAATAATCACGTTGTCACCGCAATCCACGTTCGGGGTGAACTGGGGTTTGTACTTGCCACGAAGCAGGTTAGCCACCTTCGTGCACATACGACCAAGGATCTGGTCTTTCGCATCGATAACGACCCAGCGTTTCAGGTCGCGAGCAGCTTCCTTGCTCACCGATACGGTTTTGTAATTGTTGTATTCCATTGTGTTTGTTTGTGTTAGGCTGAATCGACAGACCTCTATTAAGCGCTTTTGCGCACTGCCCAATTCAGCGGTTAAATTTTAGTTACTCGGCATAGCGCCGAAAAAAGCATGCAAAGATAGTGAAAAACTTTGACTTTTCCAAATTTTTGCATGCTTTTTTTGCTTCAACGTTCAAATCGCACACTTGATATTACAATCCAGTGCTATTGCGTTGGTGCAGCTTACTTGAGTTGCTGTCCTTGTGCGGAGTAGATCTTGCCGTCGCGCAGGATCAGGAGCTGACCGTCCACAATGAGCTTCTCAGGTGCTGCGGTGGTCGTGATGTAATCAACGGCATCCGGCATCTTGGACATCTTCTGGATATTCAGATCACGCCATACGGGGGTAGCCAGATAGTTGTCCACGCTCTCGTCGGGCACATAGACCGGTGCCTGCTGCGACACCTCGAAGAACGTCTTGTCCTCCACAGCCGGCGGCTCAGCAGCACCGACCACCATCTTACGGATCTTGCCGCACAGCGAGAAGCCGTTGTCGCCAATGGCACGTACGGATGACGGCAGGGTCAGATCCTCCAGATAGGTACAGCCATAGAACGCGCCATCGCCGATCTCCTCTACTCCCTCCGGCAGACTGAGTTTCTGCAAGGCGTGCGCGTTATAGAACGCCCAACTACCGATGCGGCGCAGTTCTTTGCCACTGAAAGTGATCTTTGCCAGACTGCGGCAGTCCTCAAACGCACGGTCATCGATCTCCGTCACCGATGCCGGAATGTCTATGGCTTTCAGTTTGACGCACTCAGCCACAGCCTTGTAGCCGATACGTGTCAGCCCTGAGGGCAACTTGAGCGACTGCAGGGTGTAGAAGTCCAATAATCTTTCTTCCGTCAGCTCGGTGTTCGATGTGCCTGCAAGATCAATGGACTGCAGGGTTGTGCGGGAATCATCGATAGCCCCCCAGCCGGAAGATAGCTCACCGGAATTAACCACTACACTCTCTAACTGCAAGCCGTACACGCGTGCATCATTAAAGCAGTGCGCAGGAGCAGAAATATGTTTCAGAGCAGAAGCGCCCTCGAATGCGTACGGAATAACGTATAACACGCTGCTTGGGATCTCCACGCTTGTTATTTCACAATCACCATAACCGAAATATGCATCTACTGCAGTAACATTGAATGTTACCATTTCGGGCTCTACGGGATCCAGCTGTTTCTGCTTGCGCGGGCTGACGTCATCGAGGTCGCAACTGCTCCATCTTCCGTTGCTGAAGTCGTAGTAGAACTCCGTATCGCTTCCGAAACGAGTATTAGGCAGATCGATGAATGTGTCTTCTTCCGAGTTATGAAACATAGGTCTTGCATCCCAACCACTTACCGAACCGGCGAACTTGAATACCTCAATCGCATCGACATTGATGGTTATCTCATACGTGCGTCCCTCAACCAGGGTCATAGGATACTCAGTCGGATTCCAGCTATTGAACGAACCTACCACTGTGGGCACCTCAAAACCGCAGTCATCTCGGGGAACAACCAGAACGATGTGACGATCGGCCATCTCCGGCACACGACACTCCGATCTGTACCAACCGCCAACCTTAATATAACACAGACCAGAACTATGGATCTGAATATTGCCGTCGTTGCTGATGCTGCAATCAGCGGTGCAGTACTCCTCTATGTACTCCCACTCACTCGCCTGACCTTCCCACGAACCGTCGTTGGTGTAGATCAAGCAGAGCTTACCGGCCAAACGAACTCTATCATCAAAGAAGTCCGTCTCTCCGAGCTTGTAGGTCGCCTTGAACCACTCTTTCGAACCGTCGATAGCCTCGAATCGGATGCTTGCATCGAGAGCTGCCGGGCCATTTTCGCCAAGATACCGGTCAGCTGCTGTCCAACTCATGCCATCAATCGAGCCTTTGAACGCGATGCCGTTGCACTCCGAACCTTCGGGGATCTGGATGACGAACGTAACGTAACCTGCTGCAGGAGAGGCAACCTCCGGCACATCTCCTCCTATAGGCGGTTGAGGGGTGTTCTCCTCTAACTCTTCCTTGTTCACCTCGATGGTCGACGGGATAACCAGCTTGCCGGTAAAACCATCGGTGATACCGGTCACCATGGCGGTCTTGTTCTCCAAATCCAGTGAGTAAAACAAGTCGCCGACCTGCACAAATGCTTCGGCGCGCATCATTGCCATCACAGCCAGCAAGGCGACGAACAATGTAAAGATCTTTTTCATGACAATAACATTTATTGGTATATTGGATATATTTGACTCATCATGACCTCTGGGGCATTTTGGAACATTTTGGGGTCATTGTTGACTAACCTCTGCTCACTGGCAGCGTTCGCGGATAGCACCTTTGTATTGCGGCCACTGCTTCTTGTAGGCGCTCAGCGCGCCGCACGGCACATTGATGTACTGGTAGTTACCATGGCGCGCCGCGTCGCGGAAGACCTGCTCGCCCAAGGTGGGCGGCTCTTTGCTCATCAGCAGGACAGCCGTCAGTTGCTTGCACTCCGCGAACGCCTCGTCGCCAATGTGCGTCACACTGGCGGGCAACGTGACGGTGACCACCCGCTCGCCGAGGAACGCCTGATCGCCGATGGCTTTCACCTTGTAGCTCTTGCCGTTATGCTTCACCACAGCAGGTATATCTATCACAGCCACTTTGTTATACGACTTGCGTCCCTCGCTCCGCAGCGCAGCTGAGTAGGTGACGGTTGCCGCGTGATGCTTCTGATCCAGGTCGTACCACACGCCATCAATCGCCACCACCTCCGCACGACCGGGCAAACCTGCAGCCACCACTGCTGCAGCAAGAACAAACAGATATCTTAACACTTTTTCCATATGAATTAACTTTCTCTGTTGGTGTTTTTTATGTTGTTTATCAATCTTTCCCCACAAGTGGGAAACTTTACTAAGCAATACAAAACAGGCTACAAAGATACGAAAAAAATCTGACAATTGCAAATCTTACGCGATATTTCTGCCATAAATCTTCCTTATCCGTTAAAAATCGCACTTTTCTGCTCTTCTGTATTGATTTTTTGTCAAAAATTCTTGCACATATCAGATATTTTTCGTAACTATGCGGCGTGAAATATTTTCGGATGGTCGTTTGCTGACATCAGCAGGCCATAAAGAGGTACGCTCCTTTGCATCACAAGATAGCCTCATACTAAGCGACTATGACAAACGGACTATCCAGTTCCATTTCTGGAGAGTGGCGGAAGAGTGATGCCACGGCATGAAAATTGTGGTGATGGGGATAGAACAGATAGGATAGAATGCTATGACAACAGACAAAGAAACGGACAGAAAGCACAAGGCGGGGCAGGAGCGGCACTGCGCGGGGTTTGATTTGGCGATGGCGAAGGAGGCTTATGAGCATTTCCGCGGGGAGCTGGAGGAGGTGAAGAACTATGGCGATATGTGCAACGGGCACACGATGCATACCTGGGACGACGGCGGACGGACGCTGTGCCGATGCAGGAAGTGCGGCGGGTTGGTGCTGGTGCAGAGTAGCCAGTATCACGGCGATGAAAGCAATGATTACTACACGGATTACTTCCCTGTTGATTCAGCCCAAGAGGCGGAGCAGCTGAACGAACAATACGGAGGCTTCGCGATCGAGACGGAGTGGCAGGGAAAGAAAGTGATGGTTAGCAACGGGTACGTGTGCACGAATTATCGGTGATCAAGGCACTCCTTTCCCAGATAGACTAATCAAAACCGGCTGAAGGTGTGTAATTTGCCATAAATGTTAAGTTGTTAAATTGTTAAAATGTTAAATTGTTGATTGGGGAATGCTCTGCTTGTGAGTCGGTAGTACTCTCGATAATGATTAAGAATATCTAAGAATCACTAACGATTTGGGCAATGTCCCGGTGGAAACAGTACATCCGGTACTATCATAACGAACGTATCAAACTAAAATTGAAAATGAGCCCGGTACAATACCGAACTCACTTTCAAAATCAAGTCAAATAGATNNGTCCAACTTTTTGGGGTCACCTCAAATTGACACACCTTCTTGGATAGAGTGGCATCCTACAGATGCAATGCGCTGTTAGCGGATGGCTGTGAGGTGGCGTATATGCTCGTTGAAGGCGTCACGCTTCATCAGCTCCTCGATGCTCAGGTGCATGCG